>PLYW01000291.1 GCA_003151875.1 Acidobacteriaceae bacterium | reverse complement strand
AGCCCTAAGTCCGAAAGAGGCCTCCGCGGTGGTAGAAATTGCTCAGCCTTCCCGAAATAGTACGCACCTCTAAGATTACAAAGAGCATTTCCTCTCCCCGTGTGCGCAAATTCTTGCAGCGGCGAGATGCCGTAAGCCTCACTCTTGTGGCAGAAATGGGAACCCGGCGCCCTTTTCGGGAGGGCAACCTGCAACTATTGCGGCATGAAGGGGTTGGATTCATACAAAAAGCAGGCAGGAGGGGCTGGCGGGTTACCATGTTCGGCACTCGGATTGCTTGCAACTTAATAGCTGTCTAATCCGTCTAAGCTAGCAAAGCCCATAACGGGTCGGAGGTGAGGTGAATGATGGCAGAAAAATTTTCCGTCCCGGAACTATCGGCGCTGAGGAGCGAGTTGCTCCAGGGATTTGACTCGAAGGATGCCGCCGAGTTAATTCAGATGTTCCTCGCCGGACACGGTTATGGGGTCTCGGCCGAGGAGGCCCGCAATGCGATGGCCAGAGCGGGAATGCTGGGTGGCAGTTTGGAGACCTTCCAACGAGAACTGGAGAGCATTGCCCTGGTGATGTAACGAGATGTAGCGGCGGATTGACGGTGACGAGATTCGCTCAGCCTTAAATGGAATGGAACGCGGGCCCCGCCAGAAACTAGACGCACGGCACGCGGACCTAAGCGAAAAATGAAGGGCCCAGGCTAAACGGCTTGGGCCCTCCTGTTTTGTCCCGAAGGATTATTGTTTTCAGGGTTTCTTCTTGCCGCCTAGCAGTTGAGCGCGCTCCCCAGAGGATGTGCCACGTTGTGATCCGCGGCAATAGGGGTCCTTCGACTTCTCTCCGGCAAAAATCATTCACCACGGAGGACACGGAGTGCTTGGTTCTATCGAGTTTTCTCCGTGATCAGGGACGCCACCTCAGACGAAAACCACCGCGGCTGCACCCCTACGAGGCGGCGGTGGTGGGCTCGTCTTCCTCGGCGTGGATGAGGCCGAACTTCTTCAGCTTGTAACGCAGGGCGTCGCGGCTGATGTCGAGCAGGCGGGCGGCATGGGTCTGGTTGCCATTGGCTTGCGCCATGGCCATGTCCACCAGCTCGCGCTCCACCTCTTCCAGCGAAGTGCCTCCCTGAGGAATCTCCAGCTTGGGCAAGCTGCGCCCATCGGGCAACTGCTTGCCGGCAACGCTGCTGTTGTTGGCCGAGGAGAGTTCAAAGGCGGTATAAGCGGACTGCTGCTGGGCCACGGCGAACGGCATGTATTCGGGATGAAGTTCGTTGCTGTCTTCCAGAATCATGGCGCGCTCGACGGCATTCTTCAATTCGCGCACATTTCCCGGCCAGTCGTACTTGAGCATCAGCTTGCGCGTCTCGTCGGTGATGCCCTTCACCGATTTGCGGAACTTGCGGTTGTAGCGGGCGATGAAGAAATCCACCAGCGGGAGAACGTCGTCTTTGCGTTCGCGCAGCGTGGGCAGGAAGATGGAGATGATGGCCAGCCGGTAATACAAGTCCTGGCGGAACTGGCCGTCGCGCACCGCCCGTTCCAGGTCGCGGTTGGAGGCGGCAATCACGCGCACATCGACCTGCATATCGCGCACCCCACCGACGCGGCGAATGACCTGGTCTTCCAGCACGCGCAGCAACTTGGCCTGCAACAGCGGCGACAGCTCACCAATTTCGTCGAGGAAGAGCGTGCCGCCGTCGGCCATCTCGAACAGCCCCTTCTTCATGGCCTTGGCGTCGGTAAAAGCGCCACGCTCGTGACCGAAGAGTTCGGCCTCCATCAGGGTCTCGGGAATGGCCGAGCAGTTGATGGCGACAAATGGCTTGTCCTGGCGGCGGCTCTGATAATGAATGGCCTTGGCGATAAGATCTTTGCCGGTGCCGCTTTCGCCCTGCACCAGAATCGTGGTCGCCTCGCTGGTGGCGATCTTGCTGACGAAACCCAGTAGCTCCGACATCTTCTGGGAGACGCCGATAACATTGTGGTATCCAGCGCGGCGGCGGACCTCGCCGCGCAGCGACTCGACCTCGGAACGCAGGCGGGTGGTTTCGAGCGCGTTCTTCACCGCCACCGCCAGTTCGTCGAAATCCAGTGGCTTGCCGACGAAGTCGTAGGCCCCCAGCTTGAGCGCGGTCTTCACGTCTTCAAGCTGCGGATCGGCGGTGATCATGATAATGGCGCGCGCGTCGTTGGATTTCTTCAGTTGCTCCAGGATTTCAATGCCACTGGCATCGGGCAGACGCACGTCAAGCAGCACGAGGTCGGGAGACTCGTTGTGGGCCACGCGCAACGCCGCCGAGCCGTTGTCAGCCTCCAGTACGTGATAACCCCACTCCTCGCACTTTTGCCGGAGAGACCAACGAACCAGCTTCTCATCGTCAACTATTAAAACTTTTTCCGAGGGCATCTGGTTGTCATTAGATTACTACGGGAAGGAGAAAGACGAAATTTTGGCCGGTTTCAGCACTGGCGCAGACCCGCTCGCAGCCAGTACTACTTGCTCTTCAATTCGGCCGGCCAGTTCTGGACTAAAGTCAACGACTGAGAGCTTCCTTCACTGGGCGTGACCGCGAGGAACCGCTGCCCATCGCGCGATGGAGCATACTCGCGGGCTATGGTGCCTCTCATCGGAAGGCGGAACAGCAACTTACTGCTGCCCACCTGGAATGCGGACCCCGCGCTATCCACTTCAACGGCGGTAATGCCGTTGAAATCGAAGTAGAACAGTTCCTTTCCATCAGCACGCCAACGCGGCCCGGCACCGCCTCCGTTCGAAACTTGCCACTTAGTACCGGTCCACGGAAATGGGGCCACAAAGACCTCGGGACGGCCCCCTTCCTGGGCCACATATGCCACCCAACGGCCGTCCGGTGAAAACGTTCCTCGTGACGACCCGCTCGAATAGGGAAACGGCTTGCTGCCGCCGGATAACGGAAGCACCCAAAGGTCGGTATTCACGCCGGTACCCTGTTCATACATCAGGTAGCGGCCGTCGTGCGACCAGTCCGAAATGGCTTGATAGATAGGATTCGGCGATGAAAGAAGCGTGCGCTCCGGGGCGCTGCTGCCGATCGTCTTAACGGAGATCGCGGCCTGCTGGTTGGAGGTGAAGGCTACTTCTTTTCCGTTCGGAGACCAAAGCGGGGTGAGGTGCGCGCCGTCGCTGAAGGTGAGCCGCGCCTTCAGATTGTTTGCCAGGTCGCGAATCCAGATGGTCGCGGTGGCGGTGTTCATCTCCGTGGTCGCGACTTCCTTCTCGTCGGGGGAGAGATCCAGATCGTAGAATTCCCCCTGCTCGCCCACCGTGCCCAGTCGCTTTCCGCTGCGGTCGAACCAGGTGAGGATCTCGGTCCCGGTAGCCGTGCCGGATGCGTACAACATCGTGCCGTCGGTGGAGGCGCTGAGGTTCATCCGCCAGAGCCCAGGGTCAAATTGGACATTTGCACTTAGGGTTTGCGGCTCGCCGGAGAGCTTGCCGCTGGATGGGTCGAAGGTCTGCGTCACCAGGGAATTTTCGCGCTGAATGATTAGGCGTCCCGATGCGTAGATGGCGTTCGAAAAAGTGTGTAACAGAAGGCGGTTCTCTTTGCCGTCAAGCGAGGCAAAGAACACCGCGGTTTCGGGACTGGTCGGCGCATTATGTTTAACGGCGATGTAGAGGAAGTGCTTGCCGTCAGGCAAAAACCACGGCCAGCGATGGGAAGAATAGTGGACGCCATCGATCGTGGTAACAGGAGTCGGCGTGCCTCCGCTGGCTGGGACCTGCGATAGACCGGTATTGTAGGCGAGGGCGGCCACAATGGTTCCGTCCTGGTTCCAACTGCCGCCACGTCCCAGCGTCGAACCGCAGATCGTGACCGGCGTGCCGCCGCTCACTTCGATTCGTTTCAGCTTGTCGTCGGTGAAGAAGGCTATGGAGCGACTGTCGGGCGACCAGAAAGGGAACATTGCACCCTCGGTGCCCGCAAGGGCCTGCGGAGAATTTGAATCCAGCGACCGCAGATAGAGTTGGGCACCCCCCGAGCCGTAGGCCGAAAAGACGATGTAACGGCCATCCGGAGAAATCATCGCCGGGCCGCCGTGGTCGCCCGACAGGTTGAACTGCATCTTGTCGGGCGGGTTGATCTCTACCCGCAGTACGGGCACGTCCTTGTGGTTCGCAAGATAGGCCGACACCAGCGCCACACCGGCAACAATCCCTAGAATCGCAGCTACACCCCAGGGCCATGCATTACCGCGCTTGCGCTGCGGAACCGTTATCACGGCTGCGCTGGCCTGCGATGCGCCCTCGGCGATCTGCTTGAGTTGCAGCTTAACGTCGTGCGCCGTTTGCCAACGGTCGTCGGGATCCTTGCTCAGGCATAGCTTGACCAGACGCTCGAGCGCGGGCGGNNCGTGCATCGGCCTCTTTCCCCTCGATCTGCTCGGGCGACATGTACTGGAAGGTTCCCACTACGGTGCCCTGCGCGGTGAGCGGGTGACTTCCCTGGGGTGTTTTCGCGGTTGCGGTGAGGCCGGATGCCGCGGTCGCGCTGGCCACCGCCTCCTTGGCCAGACCGAAGTCCATCAGCTTGGCCCCGGTCTTGGTCAGCATGATGTTGCCGGGCTTCAAGTCGCGGTGCACCACACCGCCACGATGTGCCCTCTCCAGTCCGTCGCAGATTTCGGCCCCGTACTTCAAGACCTGGTCGATGGGCAGCGGTCCCTTGCTCAAGCGCTCCGCCAGCGTCTGGCCTTCCAGCAGTTCCATCACCAGGTAATCGGTCCCATCCTGGTGTCCAACGTCGTGCAACGTGCAGATATTGGGATGATTCAGGGAAGAGATCGTCCGTGCTTCCCGGTCGAAGCGTTGTTTGGCCTCTGGGTCTTGAGAAAGATGTGAGGGAAGGATTTTGACCGCGACTCTACGGTCGAGGCGTGTATCGCGTGCGAGATACACCTCGCCCATGCCGCCCGCGCCCAGCGGCGAGACGATTTCATAAGGACCAAGTTTGGTGCCGGAGGCGAGGGCCATCAGTGCGTGACATTATATTCTATCGACGTTGCCCTGATCGTTGGCACGCATCTGGAACTAACAATGGACAATGAATTGTGCTCACCCTGGGCGAAGCGATAAGGGGGAAGGTCAGCCGCTAATAGACGGTGTCGCGGGCGGTATCGCTGCGACGCGGCTCGGATAACAACTACTGGCTACTGACCAGTAGTGTCCGGTTAAA
>PLYW01000063.1 GCA_003151875.1 Acidobacteriaceae bacterium | reverse complement strand
CATCCATTACGTTGAGGTGATATCCGGCGTACGCCTCGGAGACATAGCGATAGGCATCAGCGAGGTTCCATTGGCCGCGAGCCGGGCTGGCATCGTTGCGTGGTGTGGTCGTGGAATACATGCCGAACTGCGTCATTACTCTTGCTTGCACGTTGTCCCAGTGAAAATCGCCGCCCACCCCGAGCTGGGTCACCTGAAATTCGTTGGCCCGGAAGATTTCGCTCGATCCGCCAATCGTGTCGTCTTTGGGGTGCCTGAAGTCGTAAACATAGTCCACGTCGGCGCGGATTTCAGGCGTAAAGAACTTGGTATCGAGCGGCACTTCTTTGATGCGGCTGTTGCCATTCAGCCAACTGAAGTCGGCGAAGGAAAACGGGTCGGGTTTCGCTGCCTTCCCGAGCGCGACCGCCTGCAAAGAACCCTCTGCTGGAGCTTGCGCGACGGAACCCACCTCGGCGGTGGAATGCACCGCTGGGGCGCCGTCCGCCATCGTGGTCAGTTGTGCTTGGGCGTTGCGGCGGTTCAGCTCCGCCTCCAGTTGCTCGATGCGCCTCTGCATGGCATCCAGCTGCTTCTGTACGGCTGGGGAAACCTGCTCATCGGCGGCGCTTGGTGCTGACGCCGGCGCGGCGCTGCTTTGCGCCTTCATCTGCGTGGCGGTGCCAACCAAGCCCACCGCAAGCAACAAGGCCGCAACACTCCGGCCATGGGTAGACAGGAACTCGGCCATCTGTTGTTCCAGATGGATCAGCCACCTCCGTCCGGCTGCGGAATCGACAGCCTCGGTCGTGCTTAGCTTGTGGACAACAGGATGCTTCGACAATCTGCGCCGTGAATCCGCAATGCACGCGACCAGAAATACTGTGAAGAACAGGATGCTTGCCGCGCAGATGACCAGGAATAAAGTGTTCATATCTACCTTCCCCACACGTGTGCCCGTGTGTGGCTACACCAGTAGCATTGAAGCACTCCGTCCATAAGCGCCGCCTAAAGGTTTCGTAAATTTTTTATAAAGACCAGAAACGGAAATTGCTAAGCGATTCAAGGCTGGTGTTCTGGTCTTGGCCTGGATGGGGGATCAGGGCAGGGGATCTGAGCCCTAGACGGTGAAACAGGTCGGGAGAGGACTTACAAATTCTTTATGCAAGATTTATTCAATCTTTACGGGCGGCGAGGTCTAATCTGCTGAGCGCAGAAAGGCGCCCAAAGAAATATGTCGACCCAGGAAGTTTTCGTTCAGCAGTTTGCGCGATTGTTCCATCACTATCGCGATGCCCTGTCGCCGGAAGCGGAACAGGAAAGTGCAACGTGGAACTCAGTTCCCCCCGACGAACGCCATCGACTGGTTGCGGCCGCACGCTTAGCCATCCTCGAACTGGAAACCAACGCTCGCATGGAAGATGACTCACGTCGCTATTTTGCCAAACCGGGAGAGGCCGAGTGGGGATGCTGAGCCAGCTCCTAATGACAGCGCGACTGTGGACACAGCAGGAACCATGGGCCGCGTTAACAGCGAACTTTAGACCTGCGTCGAGACTGTTGTCGATGATCACAAGAATCAACATCGGGCGTGTTTCAAATTGATTTCGAGCAAGATGTCTGGCTGTGCTGTTCGGAGGTGCAACGTGGCAACCGCAAAAGCAAATTACCTGCCGGCCTTGGCGCTCGCCGTCATTCGGCCCGCATTAGTAGAGGCTAAACTGTTGACCGATAAGCATGCGCGCGACGCGGTTTATGTGGTGACGCTTGCCGCAGAACTGCGCAGTATCGAAGACAAGATCGTCACCATGGAGGAAACCCTACAGCTCGTTTCGCAGCAGGAAGATGATCTGGCCCTGAGAAGGGGCTGCCGCACGCCCCAAGATGGTCCCGATGCGCACTGGATTCGGGCAAAATCCCTTGCCTTTACAAACTTCTTATGAACTTTTTATTCGCGCTTTATGTTCTCCGATATCCAATCGAATGAGCGCAGAAAGGCGCCCAGAAGCATATGTCAACCCAGGAAATATTCGTTCAGCAGTTCGCCAGGTTATTCCATCACTATTGGGAAGCCCTATCGCCCAAGGCTGAACAGGAGAGCGCGTCATTGAATTCGGATCACAACCGGCTGGTTGCGGCCGCGCGTTCGGCGATTCTGGAATTGGAAACCAAGGCCCTCCTGCAGGACGACGGCCGGCGTTACTTCGCCAAGCCAGGCGAAGCGGAGTGGGGATGCTGAACCAGTTGTTGCTGGCAGCTCGATTTTGGCTGGGGCAGACTCCTTCAGTGGCAATCAGGGGGAGCTTGGAGTCTGCCTCAAGATTTCTGTCGGTGCTCAAGAGCTTCACGCCTTGGAGCAGTGCAAGGTGACTTACACAAACCGACCTTCAGGCGAGGCCGCCCGCGGCCAATTGTGGAGGTGCCAGATGGACATTGCGACGATTGCGGTAATAATTGTGGTCCTAGTCAGCTATCTAGTAGGCTCGCTGACCAGCTCGGTGGAAACAGAGAAGGAATTGCCACATCGGTACTAAGTGCTAGTGACAGCGTGATCTGGGGTACAGGAGAGTCCTTATGGCAACGGCGAAAGCAAATCACCTGCCAGATCTTGCCCACTATGTCATTCGATCCGCTCTGGTCGAAGCCAAGCTGATGACGGAGAAGCATGCCCGCGACGCCGTTTATGCGGCCACGCTAACCGAAGAGCTGCGCAATATTGAGGTAAAGATTGCCGCGACGGAAGAAGCTCTGCAGCTCGGGTCCTTTGCGACCTCAATCCAGCACAGGCCGTGCTGCGCTCCCAAGGATCGGCCGGACGCCAAATGGATTCGCGAGAAATCCAGCGAATTGGATCTACGCCTCCGCCGGATTGAGGAACCGTCCAAGCAACGGTAAGCCCTAACCCGCATTATTCGTGAATATGNNGGTAAGCCCTAACAAGTGGGCACGGAAGTTATGAGCGGTCTGTTCTTTATTGTCTATTCTACAAGTCTGTTGTTCTTTGTAGTATTCCTCTTCGAGTGCTGGAGACCGCCGCGGAAGGCCAGCAAACGGACGGCCACAACACTAGATCGGCCGAGGTTGTGGATTGCGCCGGCGGACGTCAATTTCCAAGCCACCTTGAAAAAGAGATGGCGAAATTTGCGTCTTTGCACAATTGCAGTGAAACCTGGTTGCTGGTTGCAACA
>PLYW01000213.1 GCA_003151875.1 Acidobacteriaceae bacterium | reverse complement strand
AGCGCTTCGTTTGTGGACGACCTCGGCGCCGACTCGCTCGACACCGTCGAACTGGTCATGGCTTTCGAAGAGGCCTTCGAGATCGAGATCCCTGACGAGGACGCGGAGAAGATCCGCACCGTGCAGGACGCCGTGACCTACATCGACCAGCACGCCAAGGTGAAGAAGTAGTCGCCCACTCCGGCCACCGCTCCGCCCGCCGTGGCGGGGGCGGCCTGGTTCCGGTCAGCCGACATACCCAAAGTTTTTCGCTCGCCCGGCAGGCGGGTCGAAAGGAGATTGCTGACCTCATGGCATCTGTAGACGAACGCGTAAAGCAAATCATCGTGGAACAATTGGGCGTGGATGAGGCCGAGGTGACTCCCAATGCGTCCTTCGTGGACGACCTGGGCGCCGATTCGCTCGACACCGTTGAGCTGGTCATGGCCTTTGAGGAGGCCTTCGAAATCGAGATCCCCGACGAAGATGCGGAGAAGATTCGCACCGTGAAGGACGCCGTGGACTACATCAACTCGCACGCGAAGGGATCCAAGTAGATTGAGTCGCCGTGTCGTCGTAACGGGAATCGGGGTAATCTGTGCGGTCGGCCACAACACCGCCGAGGTGTGGCCGGCGCTGCTGGCCGGCAAGAGCGGGGTGGAGCGCATTACCGCCTTCGACGCCACCCAGTTTGCCTGCCAGATCGCGGCCGAGGTCAAGAACTTCGACCCGTTGCAGTTCGTGGAAAAAAAGGAAGCGCGCAAGATGGCGCGCTTTATTCATTTGGCCATCGCAGCCAGCGATGAAGCCCTGCGCATGGCCCATTACAAAGTTGAGAATGAAGAGATGGCCGACCGCACCGGGGTCAACATCGGCTCCGGTATCGGTGGCTTCGACATCATCGAACGCGAACACTCCAACCTGCTCAACGGCGGCCCGCGCAAGATTTCACCGTTCTTCATTCCTGCGGCCATCGTCAACCTGGCGGCCGGGCAGGTCAGCATTCGTAACAACGCCAAAGGTCCCAACGAAGCCACCTGCACCGCTTGCACCACCAGCGCGCACTCCATTGGCGATGCCGCCCGCGTCATCAAGTATGGCGATGCCGACGTGATGATCGCCGGTGGCACCGAAGCCGCCATCACGCCCATGGGCGTCGGCGGATTCGCGGCCATGCGCGCGCTCTCCACGCGCAACGACGATCCTCACCGCGCCAGCCGCCCGTGGGACAAAGACCGCGACGGCTTCATCATCGGCGAAGGCTCCGGCATCCTGATCCTGGAAGAGCTTGAGTCCGCCAGGAAACGCGGCGCGAAAATCATCGCCGAGGTTGTCGGTTACGGCATGAGCGCTGACGCCAACCACATCACCCAGCCAGCCGAGAACGGCGAAGGCGGATTTCGCGTGATGCGCAATGCTATGCGCGATGCCGGGATCGCCCCCGAGCAGATCGGCTACGTCAACGCCCACGGCACCTCCACTCCGCTGGGCGACGAGTTGGAGGCTACCGCCATCAAGCGCGCCTTTGGCGATCACGCCTACAAGATGCTGGTCAGCTCCACCAAGTCGATGACCGGGCATCTGCTGGGCGGCGCGGGAGGCTTGGAAGCTGCGATCACCGTGCTGGCGCTGCGCGATCAGGTCGCCCCGCCGACCATCAATCTCGACAACCCGGACGAGGGTTGCGATCTCGACTTTGTGCCCCACACTTCCCGCCAGGTCAGCATGGATTACGCCATGTCGAATTCCTTCGGCTTCGGCGGCACCAACGGATGCCTGGTCTTCAAGCGCTGGACGGAGTAGAAGCAACTAGCAATTAGCATTAGCAAACCGGCAATTACCAACAACCTCTCACCTCATAGATCATTCCGGGCTGTATCAGGGCACGGCTTTTAGTTGGACTAGCCCCTAGCCCCTAGCCCCTGACCACTATCCACTAACCACTGCCTTCGGCGCCTCCCACAGCTCCACCCGGTTCCCCTCCGGATCCATGATCCACGCAAACTTGCCGTAGTCCGCCTCTTCCACCTTGGGATCCACCTGTACGCCCTCCTCGCGCAGCGCCTTCAGCAGTTCGTCCAGTTTCTCCACCCGGAAATTAATCATGAAACTCGACTGGCTGGGCGCGAAGTACTTCGTCTCCTGGGGAAAGATCGCCCACACATTGCAGCCCGGGATTTCCGGGTGGTCGGCGTCACGCCACATCGCCCCTGAACCGTCGGGCGCGCTCTCAATGCCGAGGTGTTGGCGATACCACTCGTAGAGCGCCTTCGGGTCCCTCGCTTTGAAGAAAATCCCACCCAGCCCAATCACCCGTTTCATCGTGCATCCTTTCCCATCGCATTCTCTTGCAGCTTAAAAAGAAAGCACGGAGAAATCTCCGTGCCTTTGTGTCGCAGCCTGCCCTGAGCGAAGCCGAAGGGTGGTGAAAAGCCTCTTACGCCTTCTTGCCCTGGTTCTTCAGCACCTCGATGGCGCGATTCAACTGATCGTCAGGCTGATTGGCTTTCTGTTGCTTCTCCTGCTGCGCGTCGTCGGGCGCGTTCTCGTCCTCGTCGGGGGCGATGAAGTCGTCGTTGTTGTCGGCAACCAGGATGTTTGGCGTAACGGCCGTGTCCTGCACTGCCTTGCCCGATGGCGAGTAGTACTTGGCAACCGACAGCACCAGCGCCGAACCGTCCGGCATGTCGATCACTTTCTGGATCGACCCCGAACCGAAGGTCTTGTCGCCCACCACATCGCCGCGTGCATTCTCCATCACGGCGGCGGCCACGATTTCTGCCGCTCCGGCCGTGCCGCGGTTCACCAGCACCACCAGCGGCAGGCTGGTCACTGCCTTCTCCGGATCGGCGTTGAACACCTGCTTGGGATACTTCTGGCCTTGCAGGTAGGTGATGGTGCCATGGTTCAGAAAAAGGTTCGCGGTAGCGATGCCTTCGTTCTCCTCGCCGTCGCCCGAATTGCGCAGGTCGAGAATGATCTTCTTGGCCCCTTCCTTCTGCACCGCTTTCAGCTTGTTGGCGATCTCCTGAGAACGCCCCTTGGGGAAGTCATCCACCTTGATGTAGGCGATGCCGTCTTCCATCATCTTGTCGCTGATCGGCGGGTCAACAACAATGGCGCGCGTCAATTCCGACTTCACCGGCTGCGCCCGCCGCGGACGAACCACGGAAACGTTAACCGTCGATCCCGGAGTTCCGGTCAGCAGGCCGTCAATCTCGGCCAGCGACATGTCGCGCGTGGTCTTGCCTTCGATGGCCTCGATGATGTCGCCGCTTTCGATGTCCGCCTTGTCGGCCGGCCCGCCCGGAATCACCGAAATCACCGCCGCATAGCCGTAGCGCTTGGAAACCGCGGCGCCGATACCGGCCTTGCCTTCCTTGCGCTGCTTGTAATCCTTGTACTCGGTGGGATCGAGATAGCTGGAGTTGGCGTCCAGCGATTCCAGCAACCCGTGCAGGGCGCCGCTGGTAACGTTGGGAATGTTCGGTTCCTCGACGTACTCGGTGCGAATGCGCGACAGGACTTCGCTGTAAACGCCCAATTGGCGATACGAGCCGTCATCATTGGTGTTGGCGCGAACTCCTAGTCCGCCAACCACGGCAAACGTGGCCAGCACAAAAGAGAGGGTGAGAACAATAAGCTTGGTGGTCTTTGACATGTGTAATTCGCTGGGAGGGATACTCTCGCTCCCATTCTACCTCAGTTTCGATGCCAGACTGACGGGAAGGTGGCAGGAAATTGGCTGGATTCTGACCTTCGCAGCCCCGTCTGCGGCTATTGCTTGGACGCAGGGCAGGGCTTACTCGTAAGCAAACGGCACTTTCAGCCAGAGATTAATTCCCGAAGCGCCGGAACCAAAGGCCTGCGATCTCGCAAAATACACCCTGGACAACCGAGACTTGGCGTGATCAAGACTTTCCGTTTTGGCGCAAAGGAGGCGCCGCTGATTGCCGATGGCCTTGTAGCGCCGTGGCGCCGCTCTCGACGCCATAATCGCGGACTGCCTACCCTCTGCACTGGTAAACTCGATGCGATGAGTTCTTATGATGCTATCCGTCTTTCACTACTCTCGCTGAGCGCCTCACTCCTGCTGCTGGCAACCGCGTGGGCGCAGAACGATCATGGCAATACCTCTTCTACGATGAACATTCCCAAGCCTCCCTCAACCAAGCAGCAGCCCGTCACCGACGATTACTTCGGCCACAAGATTGTTGACCCGTACCGCTGGCTGGAGGATGGTAGCAGTCCCGAAACGCAGCAATGGGTGGCAGCGCAACTGGCCTACACGCGCAGCGTCCTCGACAAGCTGCCCGGTCGCGACAGGCTGCACGACCGCATCGAGCAGTTGATCGAAATCGGCAACCTGGGCGAGACCGAGGTGGGTGGCGACTATTATTTCCACACTCGCCGTGAAGGCAAGCAGAACCAGCCCGTGCTTTACGTCCGCAAACACGCGGACGGCAAAGACGAAGTGCTGGTGGATGTCAACCCGCTTTCCAAGGGCGGGACGGTAGCGCTCGACTGGTGGCGGCCGTCGCACGACGGTAAGTTTGTCGCTTACGGCACTTCCGAGAGTGGCTCCGAGATGAGCACGCTGCACGTCATCGAGACCGCCACCCACAAGCTGCGGCCCGATACCATCGAACGCACGCGCGCCGCCAGCATCGCGTGGAAGCCCGATGACAGCGGTTTCTATTACACGCGTTATCCCAAGAAGGGCGACGTCGCGGAAGGCCAGGAGATGTACAACCGGCACGTCTTCTATCACCCGCTGGGCGGAGATACCGCAAAGGACCCGCTCATTTTCGGTGAAGGCCGCGACCCGCAGGATTGGCCCAACATAACCCTATCGAACGACGGCCGCTGGCTCAGCATCATAGTCGCGCAGGGTTGGACCAAGACCGAACTCTTTCTCCAGGACGTGCAAACCGGCGCCCCAGCGATTCGCATCAGCACCGGCAAGGACTTTCTCTACTTTGCGGAGCCGTACGACGGCGATCTCTACATCCTGACCAACGAAGATGGCCCGCACTTCCGCGTCTTCAAGACTCCGGTAACGGCGCCGGCACGCGAACACTGGCGCGAGATCATTCCGCAATCCGACGCCGTGCTCTCGTCGCTCCACATCATCGGCGGACAACTTTTCGCCCGTTACGAGTTGAACGCGCACTCGCTGCTCAAGCGCTTCACCACCGACGGCAAGCCGCTCGGTGAAGTGGAACTCCCGACCCTGGGCACGATCGTCAATATGGGCGGCGAGTACGACAGCACCAGCGCGTTCTATGTCTTCACCTCATTCACCGTGCCGACGACGATCTACCGCTTCGACATTCAGACGGCGAAGAGCACACTGTGGGATTCAGTTCCAACCGGCATTGACGCCAATAACTACGAAACCCGGCAGGTGTGGTACACCTCGAAGGACGGCACTCGGGTGCCGATGTTCCTCGTCATGCGCAAGGGGCTGAAGCTCACCGGCCACAACCCGGCCATGCTGACCGCCTATGGCGGATTCAACGTCAGCCTGACGCCGGAATTCAGCAAGGTGCTGTTCCCCTGGCTCGATCATGACGGCGTATTCGCCATGGCGAACCTGCGCGGCGGCTCCGAGTTCGGTGAAGATTGGCATCGCGCCGGTATGCTCGACAAAAAGCAGAACGTCTTCGACGATTTCATCGCCGCGGCGGAGTATCTGGAGAAGGAGGGCTACACCGACAAAGAACATCTGGCAATTCGTGGCGGCAGCAATGGCGGACTGCTGATGGGCGCGGCGCTCACCCAACGGCCTGACCTGTTTCGCGCCGTCATCTGCCAGGTGCCGCTGCTCGACATGCTGCGCTACCAGAATTTCCAGATCGCCAAGCTGTGGGTCCCGGAGTACGGTTCGTCGCAGGACGCGAAGCAATTCGAGTGGCTGTACGCCTACTCGCCGTATCACCACGTCAAGGACGGCACTGCGTATCCGGCGGTGCTCTTTATGACTGCCGACACCGACACGCGCGTCGATCCCATGCACGCCAAGAAGATGACCGCGCTGCTGCAGGCGGACAATGGCGGGCCGAATCCGATTCTGCTGCGCATCGAGCCGAAGGCCGGACATGGCGCGGGCAAGCCCATCTCGAAATTGGTAGAGGAATGGACGGACATCTACTCGTTTCTGTTCTGGCAGTTGGGCATGACGCCGTAATATTGAGTCGGGACTCGCACCACGTCGTTCTTGCTTCCTGCATCATCTTGCAGCAGTTGCAAGGGATCGCAAAAAATAGTTTTGCACAGACAATGGCTTCGCGCGCAGTGTTTGGATCGACCAAGTCATTGATTGCAAATGCTCTTGTGGGAAATTCACAATAAGAGTGAGATTCCCAAGAAATCCACAGGGCGAATCACCTGCTACCCTTTGGAGTCTCGACAAACGCGGGACGGCGCGGCGCGACATTACTAAATGGATAAAGCGGAGGAAATCTTGGCATCAGACTCCCTGTTTCCCGCAGTCACGGCCCGGCAGCCGAGCGGCGAAGGCATCCTGCCGTCTCAGGAAATTCGCACCTTCATCGACACGGGCATCATCCGTTCGACTCGCGAGATTCCCGAGGCCCAGATCCAGCCAGCCAGCATCGACCTGCGCTTGTGGCACGAAGCGTACCGGGTCCGTGCCAGATTCCTGCCGGGGAGATCCACCACGCTGCTCAATAAGGCCACCGCCAACGGCCTGCTGGAGAAGAAGATCGACATTACCGAGCCAACCCTGCTGGAGAAGGGCGTGGTGTACATCATCCCCTTGATGGAGAGTCTGGCGCTTCCTTCCGACGTTTACGGAATCGCCAATTCGAAAAGTACAACGGGGCGGCTGGATATTTTCACCCGGCTAATTACCGAAACCGGTGACGAGTTCGAGCACGTCCGAAAAGGGTATTGCGGTGGATTGTATGTAGAGGTAGTTTCCCGAACCTTTCCTATCGTCGTGCAATGTGGCATGAAGCTCAATCAATTGCGGTTTGTGCGCGGCAAGTCGAACGCTGCTGCGGATGACGACCTGAAGGAGTTGGCTAAAGGCGATGGGTTGGTTTTGAGCGAGGAAGACGGTTCGGGGCAGGCCGACATAAATCGCGGTCTATACATGACCGTTGACCTGCAAGGCAACGGACGTTCCGAGGTCGTCGCGTATCAAGCCAAGAAGCACGCCCCTTCCATAGACCTCAGTCGGGTCAACTACTACGATCGGGCCGAGTTCTGGACTCCTATCGACCGGCCACGCAACGGCCAATTCATTCTCGAGCCGGGAGAATTTTATCTATTGGCATCGAAGCAACGAGTTCGCGTAGGGCCTGACCATGCGGCTGAAATGGTGGCCTACGATCCAACCATTGGAGATTTCCGCGCCCACTATGCCGGCTTCTTTGACCCTGGCTTTGGATATGGAATGCGCGGAGAAATCCCCGGCACCAAGGCGGTGCTCGAAGTCCGCGTGCATGAGATGCCGATCGTCTTAGAGGACGATCAATACGTGGGCAGGCTGCACTATTACAAGATGGCGGCTATTCCCGAGAAGGTTTACGGTGTTTCCATCGGTTCGTCCTACCAGGAGCAAGGATTGGCCCTCAGTAAGCAGTTCAAACCAGAACAGCAATACACATCAGACCCCGCTTCCAACGCTGCCGCTACTGTAAAAGCAAAGGACAC
>PLYW01000266.1 GCA_003151875.1 Acidobacteriaceae bacterium | reverse complement strand
TCTGCCGGCGGCATCGCCACTCCGGCCGACGCTTCGCTGATGATGCAACTTGGCGCCGAAGCTGTGTTTGTCGGCTCGGGCATCTTCATGAAGGGCGGAGCGACGCCCCTCGACCTCACGCTGAAGGCGGAGCGCGAAGAGGCCGAGTCGCGGGCCCGCGCCATTGTGATCGCGACCACCCACTACGACGATCCCAAGGTGCTGGCCGAAGTCAGCGAACAGATGACCGGCGCGATGAAGGGGCTGGCCGTCGGCGCCATCGCGGAAAAAGATCTGCTGCAGACGCGGGGATGGTAGAAAGGCCGCCGTCAGCTATCAGCCATCAGCTTTCAGTTGGGCGCGGCCTAGCCGCGCCTTTTGCTATTCGCTCGCATCTCTAGAATGCTGCAGTCGGCCTGAGAGTGTTGCAGTCGGCACGCTCGTATTGATTCTTGGCTGAGAGCTGATGGCTGATAGCTGAAAGCTAGCGTTATGAAAATCGGTGTTCTCGCCTTGCAGGGCGATTTCGATGCGCATCGCCGCCGCCTGGAAGAACTGGGCGCCGAAGTTGTACTGGTGCGCAAACCTGAGCAGTTCGACGGGATCGACGGTCTGATCATTCCGGGAGGCGAATCCAGCACCTTTCTGAAGCTGCTGGGCGAACAGAGCTTTCAGAAGCTGAACGATTTTGTGCACTGTAAGCCTACCTTCGGCACTTGTGCCGGGGCCATATTGCTCGCGAAGCAAGTGGAGAACCCGCATCAGCCCGGCTTGAACGCCCTCGATATCACGATTCGCCGCAACGGCTACGGTCGCCAGATCGATTCCACCATTGTCGAAGCCGCTACCACGCTCGGCGGCGATCCGCTGGAGATGGTGTTCATTCGCGCGCCGCGCATCGAAAGGGTCGGCGAGGGTGTGGAAGTCTTGGCGAAATACGGCGACGACCCCGTACTGGTGCGGAAGGGAAGTGTGATGGCCGCGACATTTCATCCCGAGCTATCGGACGATACGCGCGTCCACGCCGAGTTTCTGAAGCTGGTGAAGAACGGAACGAAATGAGACAGCCGCAATCGCCNNGCCCGCGCACAGGATTTTGCTAGCTGGTATCAGGACGTGGTTCTGCAAGGCGACATGGCCGAGCCCGCCGAAATCGTCAAAGGCTGCATGGTCATCAAGGCCAACGGCTACGCTGTCTGGGAGCTGTTGCAGCGCGAACTCGACGACCGCTTCAAGGCCACCGGCCATCAGAACATGTACTTTCCGCTGCTGATCCCGCAAAGCTTTATGCACAAAGAAGCCGAGCACGTGGAAGGCTTCTCGCCGGAGTTAGCGGTGGTCACCATGGCCGGCGGCAAACAACTGGAAGAGCCTTACGTCATTCGTCCCACGTCGGAGACGATCATCGGCCACTTTTTCGCCAAGTGGATCAAAAGCTGGCGCGACCTGCCGATGCTGGTGAACCAGTGGGCCAACATCATCCGCTGGGAACTGCGCACTCGCATGTTCCTGCGCACCACGGAGTTTCTCTGGCAGGAGGGTCACACCGCGCACTCCACCCACGAGGAAGCCGCGCAGGAAGTCTTCCGCATGTTGGACGTGTACGCCGAAGTGGCCGAGGATGTGATGGCCATGCCGGTGATCAAAGGCCTGAAGACGCAATCGGAGAAGTTCGCCGGAGCGCTGCAAACCTACAGCATTGAGGCCATGATGCAAAATGGCTTTGCCTTGCAGTCCGGCACCAGTCACGACCTGGGCCAGAATTTCGGCAAAGCGTTCAATGTGCAATTTCAGAGCAAGGAAGGGCAGCTGGATTACGTCTGGCAAACCAGTTGGGGAGTGAGCACGCGGTTGGTCGGCGGGCTGATCATGAGCCACTCTGACGACAAGGGCCTGGTCCTGCCACCGAAGGTTGCGCCCATCAAGGCCGTGCTGGTGCCGATTTACCGCAAAGATGAAGAGAAGGAAAAGGTGCTGGAGGCGGCGCACCGGATCGCGAAAGATTTGGGCGCGAAGTTGGATGACCGTGAGGGACAGTCGCCCGGCGCAAAGTTTTTTCACTGGGAGCGACGTGGTGTGCCGGTTGTGCTCGAGCTTGGGCCGCGCGATTTGGCCTCGGGCAGCATCGTGTTGAAACGGCGTGACACCGGAGTCAAAGAACCGATGCCGCAATCCGAAGTTGCCGCCAAATTGCCGGCAGTGCTGGCGGCGATGCAGCAAAGCATGTATGACGCCGGCAAGCAACGCCTGAAGTCCAATACCGTGCTGGCCAATTCCATTGAAGAGGTGGAATCGCTCCTCAAGGATGTGACCGCCGAAAAGGGCGGCGGCAAGTTCGTGATGGCGCATCTGAAGGACGATCCGCGATGTGATGCCCGCATCAAGGAGTTCAAGGCCACGATCCGCTGCATTCCCCTGGTGGACGAATACGACGGACCGGGCAAATGCCTTGTTACCGGCGAGGCGGTTGACCGGCGCGTGGTGGTGGCGAAAGCGTATTGAAAAGCAGTGGATGGTGGATAGTGGGCAGTGGATAGACAGAGAGGAGCCGGCTGTTTCTATCCACTATCCACTAACCACCATCCACTCCGGAGATCTTATGGGCCTCTAAGATCTGTCCGCCAAGCTAAACAACGGCAGGAACAAAAAACTCGGCGACTACAAGGGCAAGGTCCTGCTGATCGTCAATACCGCCAGCAAGTGCGGGTTCACGCCGCAATACGAAGGCCTGCAATCGCTCTACGCCAAGTACAAAGACCGCGGCTTGGAGGTGCTCGGCTTCCCCTGCGACCAGTTCGGCCATCAGGAGCCCGGCTCCGATGACGAGATCAAATCATTCTGCCAGGTCAATTACGGCGTGGACTTTCCGCTGTTCTCCAAGATCGAGGTCAACGGCGACGACGCGCATCCGCTATACAAGTTCCTGAAGAGCGAAAAGGGCGGCTTGCTCGGCGATAGNNAGCGTGAAAAGAAGTCGTTGATTTTTCTCCGTGTCCTCCGTGCCTCCGTGGTGAATCTTCCTCGCATTTCCCGCTATACTGGTCAGTACCGAGGATGGTTGTGAGTTCGCCGCAAAAGACGTTCTACATTGAGACCTTCGGCTGCCAGATGAACTTCCACGACTCCGAAAAGGTCGTGGGAACGCTCATCTCCGAAGGTTACGCGCAAGTGCAACGCGAAGAGGACGCCGACCTCATCGTTTACAACACCTGCTCGATCCGCGATAAGGCCGAGCAGAAGGTCTTCCATCGGCTGGCCGATTTCAAGAAGCTGCACAAGGAAGGGAAGCGCTTCGCCGTTTTGGGCTGCGTCGCCCAGCAGGAAGGCGAGAAGATCTTCGAGCGCGCACCCTACGTCTCCCTGGTCGCGGGGTCGGCTTCGTATCGCAACTTGCCCGCCATGCTGATTCAGATCGAAGCTGGGGCCAATCGCGTCACCGGGCTCGACGATCGCCAAACCGACCAGACGTTTGAGACTGAGTTCACCGCCCGCACCAACCCTCATCGGGGATACATCACCATCATCGAGGGCTGCGATAAGTTCTGCGCCTATTGCGTGGTGCCTTATACCCGCGGCAAAGAGCGCAGCCGCACCTCGCAGTCGGTGCTTGACGAAGCCAGGCGCATGGCCGGCACCGGCTACACCGACATTCAACTGCTCGGGCAAAATGTGAATTCTTACCACGACCCGGCCGGCAAAAAGACTTTTGCCGAATTGTTGACTGCCGTCGGGGAATTGCCGGGCATTCGCCGCGTCCGCTTTACCACCTCCCATCCGCGGGACTTTACCAAAGACATCATCGACGCGATTGATTCGCTCCCGACGCTCTGCGACCACGTGCATCTGCCGGTGCAAAGCGGCTCGTCGCGAGTGCTAGAGTCCATGTTCCGCGATTACTCCCGCGAGCAATATTTGGAGCGGATTGCCTGGATGAAGGCCGCGCGCAACAGAGAAATCAGTATCACGACGGACGTGATCGTCGGTTTCCCGGGCGAGACGGAAGCCGAATTCTGCGAGACCTTGAGCTTGCTCGACGAAGTTGGCTACGACGGCGTTTTCTCCTTCAAGTACTCGCCCCGGCCGAACACTCCCGCGCTGCAGTACGCCGATTCCATTCCCGATGCCGAGAAATCGCGCCGCTTGCAGGTCCTGCAAGAGCATCAGCGTGAGTTGCAGAGGTCAAGCTATCGCAGGCATTTAGGGCAAATTGTTGAAGTCATGGTGGAAGGAAAGAATCCTGCCCGCGGACAGATCACCGGCCGCACTTCGCAGAACAAGACGCTCAACTTCGTGGTCAACGGCAGGCCGGAGCCGCGTATCGGAGAGTATGTCCGTGTGCAAGTGACGCAGGCGTTTCCCAACAGCCTATTGGGCGAGATGACCGTCTAAGCATTCAGAAAGTGTTTGCGTTTCGTAGTCAATGCGGAGTATTAAAGGGCAGGGCTTCGGGACTTGGGAGGGAACCATGATGGAAGTTGAAATGAAGATTCGCGGGCTGATGATGGACCCCGTGACCAACATGCCCATCGTGATCCTGAAGGACCAGGGCAGCGATACCGTCCTGCCGATCTGGGTGGGCGTGTACGAGGCCAACGCCATCGCCCTCGAAATCGAGAAGGTCACAACTCCGCGACCCATGACCCATGACCTGCTGAAGAACCTGCTGGTTGGGCTGGAAACCACGGTGCAAAAGGTGGTAGTGACCGAGCTACGTGATGACACCTTCTTCGCCGTCATCTGGCTGGAGCGCGAAGGGCAGGCCATCAGCATCGACTCGCGCCCCTCCGACGCGCTGGCGCTGGCCCTGCGCATGGATTGCCCCATTTTCGTCGAGGATGAGGTGCTCAAGTCCAGCAAGCAGGCCAACGCCACCAGCGACCGCGTCAACAACGACGAGCTCCGCAAATGGCTGGAGAACCTGGGCGAAGACGACCTGGGCCGCTACAAGATGTAAAAATCCGCCATTCGCAATTCGCTCTTCGCTTTATGGCTGCTTGCGTGCGTCAGCAAGGAAATGCGCGACGGATTTCATTCTCTGTTTACTCTGTGGCTGATTGCTAGTTGCTGGTTTTCCATGCCCGACCCAACCGAACAACTGCAACGCATCTATCTCGCCGGCTTTGAGCTGCAAACCTTCGAACGCTATCCCAACTCCATTGGTGTGATCCGCGATGGCTGCATCGCGCTGCTGACGGCCACGCCAGTTGGCCTGCAGATGATCGGCGCTCCGGGATGGCGGATGGGAGAAGTGCTCGGCGTCTTGGTGGAAAAGGACGGCCACCAGCTCTTCCAGGCCAAGTCCGAGATCGTGGAGGCCACGCCGGAGCGACTGGAGGCGCTGCGGCGGTTCCGAGAGGATCTGGAGCAATTGCTAACGGCGACGGCGTGAGCGTTGTTTTCACCACGGAGGCACGGAGAGCACGGGGAGGGATTCCTCAAGAAGATCGTCCACTTTGTAGAACTCGTCCTCGATTTCTTTGGGGAGCGGATCGTCGAAGTCGTCTGGGACGACGAAGTCGCCCTTGCCGAGGCCGATTGGCCGAGGGGGGCGCTTGGTTGCAGATCTGGCCTTCTGATTTTTCATTTGGTCCCTGATCAACGTTTCAGGAGGCTATTCTCGCTGAGACAATCCTAGACTTAACATAATATCTGTTATCGGACATTAGGCCAGTCTCGAATCCCGACTGTGAGCGGAAGCCGCATCCAGTACCTCTTCCCTCGACCTCAACGACCAGCTTAGGAAGTTCGCTAAACCGCAAAGACTGCCCCTGCGGTTCTAAGCACCGGCGGCATCGCTTCCAAACAGAGCGCCGGGGGCGTCGCCTGCAAACAGGCCGTGCAAGCGGGTGATCTCGAACAAGTCGTGGATGTCCGCGTTCAGATTGATGAATTTCAGGGCACAGCCGCTCTTTCGAGCGGAGGCCCAGACGCTGACAAAGGTGCCGATGCCGACACTATCCACCAGGGTGACTTTGGCCAGATCCACGAGGATCGGCTTGCCCTCAGGAATGAGTGCGCGCACCGCCACGGTGAACATGGCCCACGAGTCGATCACCACCTTGCCCGTGCAGTGCACGATGTTCGCATCAGGTTGTCTTTCGATCTCCAACTGCAAAACAGGGGTTTCGTCAGTGGCCACTAGCAGCGTCCCTCCGAACGACAAAGTGTACACCCGCAGGCTAGGGCCGCTTAAGAGCTGGTGTAGTCGCTACTGAGCAGCCGCCTTCGCCGGCTGAAGCCGGCTCCGTTCTGCGAGATCAACCGAAACGCGGCGCAGCACCGCTCTACCCGAACCCCTAGCCGCACAGCACCACCTTGGGATGGAACAGCGTCCCAGCGACGCGGCTGGCGATGCAGATCAGCTCCGACTGCCCGGCGAAGACCTTCACGAAGCGCGAACGGGACATTTCCGGCAGGTTCACGGTCCGGCCATGGCGAATTTTCCCTATGTCCTCGTCGGTGGCCACAACCGACGGAATCTCCGGCAGAACCTGTCGCGGATGGACCAGCAGTTCCTGGATACGGCCTTGGGCGGCCGCTTCGCCTACTTCCTCCAGCGTATGGCTCTGCTCGACGGCGAACTCGGCCACCTGCGTCCGGCGGAGATTGGCCAGATGGGCTCCGATGCCCAGCTTTTGCCCCAATTCGTGGGCCAGGCTGCGGACGTACGTCCCCGATGACACCCGGCAGCGGAAATCGACCAGGTCGCCGGCAAGGCCTAGGACCGTAAACTCCTTCACTTGCACCTCGACCGGCACAAGCTCGACCTCCAGCTTCTTGCGGGCCAGCTTGTAGGCTGGAACTCCTTTGATCTTCTTAGCGGAAAACGAGGGTGGAGTTTGCTGGAGGACGCCAACAAAACCCGACGCGACGGCGCAAAGTTCTTCAAGTGTTACATTAACTACCTGCGGTGGCCCCGTGGGGTCCCCGTCGCAGTCGTAAGTATCGGTTGCGAACCCCAGCCGGATGGTTCCCTGGTAAGCCTTTTCCGAGGACGAGTAGAACTGGCACAGCCGGGTCATCCGCCCTAGCACCAGAGGAAGCACTCCGGTCGCCATGGGGTCGAGGGTTCCCAGGTGCCCGATGGAGCGTTCGCCCAAAATACGCCGAGACTTCGCCACCACATCGTGCGAGGTCCATCCCGCAGGTTTATCCACCACGATCACACCATTGAGCGGCATCCTTCTGCTATCGTGTAGGTTCAATGGTGGTTTGGTCAAATCGCCGGCGAGAACCCGGCTGCCGCGCGGAATTTGAAGGGAATTCAGTTCCCTGCCGTGCGGTGCGCGTAACCCACGTCCTATGATCCCGCTGAAAGACGACGCACCTCGGATCGGCACTCCGTACGTGACTTATGCGCTGCTTGCGCTAAATACGCTGGCGTTTCTCTATGAGTACTGGATTGACAAGCAAGACGCGCTCGCTGCCAGTGGGCTGATCTTTCAGCTTGGCGTGGTTCCTGCGCGCTTCACGGTGGTGCTGTTCAATCATGGCTACGTGCCCTGGGACCTCGTCTCTCAACTGGGAACGCGCTATGTTCCACCGATGGCGGCCATCCTTCCCATCTTCACCTCCATGTTCCTGCACGGCGGCTGGCTGCATCTGATCTTCAACATGTGGGCGTTGTGGATCTTCGGCGACAACGTGGAAGATTATCTCGGGCATTCACTCTATTTGGTGCTTTACTTCGTATGCGGAATTGCGGCCGCGCTGCTGCACACGCTGTTCAATATTGCCTCGACCGTGCCCAGCGTGGGCGCCAGCGGCGCGATTGCCGGGGTGATGGGAGCGTACTTCCTGTTGTATCCGCGGGCGCGCGTGCTGACCTTGGTGCCGTTCTTCTTCGTCTTTTTCATGTGGCTGCCGGCCTGGATTGTGCTCGGCTACTGGTTTGTCGCGCAGTTTCTCAGCGGAGCCGCCAGTTCGATCACGGCGCGTGGCGGCAACTCCAGCGGGATTGCCTTCTGGGCGCACGTCGGAGGCTTTCTGGCAGGCATGCTGCTGATTAAGGTCTTCCCTGCCCGGACACGGCGCTATCACTACGGACTGTGATATTCGCTCTTCGCTGTTCGCCTTTCGCTATAGTCACGCAGCTGTTAGCTTCAGTGCTCGGGATTGAATGAAACGGAGAAGCAACATTAGGCATTTCGACCAAAAGGCGACAGCGAAACAGCAAATCACGGAGAACGAACAGCGAAGAGCGAAAGGCGAACAGCGAAAAGCGGCTTCCTCTACTACAGCGCTCCGCCCGTCGGCGCCAGCACAAGTTCAGTCAAATTCGTGTTGGGCGGAAGCAGCACGGCGTAGAGCACGGCTTGGGCGATGCTCTCCACGTCAATCATGCGTTCGCGCGGAGCGTCGGGCCAGAATTGCCGCCACAAATCGGTGTCGGTTGCGCCGGGCATAAGCGCAACCACGCGAATGCCGCGGGGAATGAGTTCATCGCGCAGCGACAAGGTGAAGCCCAGCGCGCCATGCTTGGAGGCGTTGTAGGCGGCAAAATTGGGAAACACGGTCCTGGCCGCAACCGAGAGGTTGTTGATGATGGTCGCGCCAGCCTGCATGAAAGGCAGCGCCGCACGCGTGCAGAGAAACAAGCCCGTGAGGTTGGTATCGATCGCAGCGCGCCATACTTCGAGGCTGGTTTGCTCGATGGCAACCGCCGGTTGAGCAGTCCCTGCATTGTTCACTAGCACGTCGAGCCTACCGAAGCGTTGCTTGACCATGGCGAAAAGCGCGGCGACTGAATCCGCATCGCGCACGTCGCAAACCTCGGCGACGATCTGAGCGCCACCCTTGTCATGCGCAGATGTTTGTTTCGGAAGCAATCGCCTGAGTTCCGCGGCGCTCCTGGCGAGCTTGGCGCCATCGCGACCGGTAATCACAACGCTGCAACCTTCGGCGGCAAAGGTACGGGCAATGGCGAAGCCGATACCGCGGCTGGCGCCAGTCACGACCGCGACCTTGCCCAATAAGCGAGGTTTAGCCGAGCGCGAGTCCTGGGCGCTGATTCCTGTTTTGCGGTGAGACTGCGGCTTCTTCGCAGCCATGGATTAGATTCCGCTGCCGTTCTTGGCGTGGATCAGTGACAGAAATTCCTGGCGGGTTTGTTGCGCGCGNNGCCTCGATGACCACTCCGACGCCCAAGGGTTGAATCGCCTTCTGAATCGTCTCCGCAATTTGCACGGTCAGACGCTCCTGCACCTGCAAACGCCGGGCGAATACCTCCACCAGGCGTGGGACCTTGCTCAGGCCGATCACTTTGCCCTTGGGAATGTAAGCCACATGCACCTTGCCGAAGAATGGCAGCACATGGTGCTCGCAAAGGCTGAACATTTCGATGTCCTTCACGATCACCATCTCATCGTAGTCCACGCTGAACAGCGCTGCCTTCAGCATTTGTTCCGGGTCTTCGCCGTAGCCCTTGGTCAGGTACTGCAAAGCGTTGGCGTAGCGCTCCGGCGTCTTCAACAGGCCCTCGCGATCAGGCTGTTCGCCCAGGCGAACCAGCATCTCGCGAGCCAGCTCTTCGAAGCTGGCGCTGGTCAGAGTCGGCGTTTCCGTCAGGTCTCTCATCACTCTCCCCAGGCTCACACCCGTAACTCCGCTCCGCCTGCGTACTCGAAGCTATTCATCATAGTCTCTTCGAGCCTTACCTTTTCAAGATGAGCCGCAGCAAAGCATTGCTTCAAAATGTTGAAGATGACCTCGCTTAGATTTTCCGTGGTGGGCACGGTCGCCGCGAATTCTCGACGTGCATTCAAGTTCACGTGATCGAAGCGTTCCAACACCTCGTTTCGCACGGCATCGTCCAACTCAACCAGATTGCATACCATTCCGGTCTGCGGATTGACTTGTCCGCTCACCGTGACCTCCAGTGCGTAGTTGTGCCCGTGGCCGTGCGGGTTATTGCACTTGCCGTAAGTCGACTGGTTCTCCGACTCGGAGAGCCCATCGCAGTGCAACCGGTGGGACGCCGAAAACAGATAGCGCCGCGTCAGATGAGCTTTCATGCTTCTCCATAGAAATCGACGAAGAGATCGGGCAACTCGTACACCCGCACGCGATGCAGCTTTGCCACATGCAACTTGCCTTGCAAGCGATTCCAGATGGCAATGGCAAGGTTCTCGGTCGTAGGAATTTGTCGCAGGAATTCCGGCACTTCCTTGTTCAGATGGCGATGATCAAGCGCGTCGAGGACTTCGCGGCTCAAGATTTCCTTCAGCTCCTTCAAGTCCACCACAAAACCCGTCTTAGGATCGACATCGCCCTTCACCGTCACTTCAAGGGTGTAGTTGTGGCCATGGCCATTCAGGTTGGCACACTTGCCGAAGATGCGCTGGTTTTCTTCCGCCGAGAACTCGGGGTTGTGATAATAGTGCGACGCGGAAAACTCACACTTGCGGGTTAGATAGACCATGTTTTCCTGGGCCGGCTTTTACGCCTGAGGTAGTGCATCCGAGTTAGTGTGACGACGTGTTTCCAGCGGCGACCGGCGCTTCGTCCGCTGGTTGAACATCTCGCATGCCGGAATACTCGCGTCCCTTCCAGCGAACTGTTCCCTGTTTATGAGAGATGCCGGAGTTGACTAATAGCACCGCAAAAACTGGCAATCCGAAGAACGCCAGCGCATTGGACAGCCCGTCAAAATGGGCGCGCGCAATGCGCCTCCCGAAAAGATAGAGCCATTGTGCGGTCACCAACGCGGCGACAAAGAACGTGATCAAATCTTCATTGGCCAACGAGACCATCGCAAACGTCAGCATGGCCACGATGGCGACAAACTCCAGCGCTCGCCATAAGGCCAGCCTTCGCGGCTTGGGAAACAGCAGCGCCAGGTTCTTGGTCCAGCCTTCCCACATCTGGGGAAAGCTGCGATACATTCGGGTGCTGACTGCGTCGGACATGCCAAAACGCAGAGCGAATCCCGCCTGCTTCAGTCGTTTCGCCAGCTCCACATCCTCCAATAGCGTAGTCGCAACCGCGGCGTGGCCACCCACCGCGTCGTAAGCTTCCCGCCGAATGAGCAGGTATTGTCCGTTGGCAGCAGCCACCGGCGACTTGGGATCGCACACGTCCTTCGGTGGATAGGTCGTCGCCAGCTCGGCAAAGATGACGGGCATCAGCGCGCGCTCAGCGAATCCGCGCACTTCCTGCTTGGGCGAATAGGACAGCATGTCGGCGCTGGCTCCTTGCGCCTCCTGCAAGCCGCGCGCGATGGAGTCTGGCGCGTGCCGGGTATCGGCGTCGGTAAACAGCAGCCACTTCCCTTTCGCCACCTTAGCGCCGCTCCACGCCGCGTTGCATTTGCCATTCCAGCCGGGCGGCAATTCACCAGCACTGATTACGCGCACCGTGGGTGCCCCATCCTTTCGCGTCCTTTGCGAAAGGGTGGGAGCGCAAAAGCTTTCGGCGATGGCGTGCGTGCCGTCTGTCGAGTGGTCGTCCACCACGATGATCTCGTACGCCAGCCCCGCCTGGCCAACCAGCGACCGCAAGCATTCGGCCAGACAGGCTTCTTCGTTTCGTGCCGGGACGATGACCGACATTTCGGGAGCGCTTTCTCGCTGATCCATGAAGATAAAGAGTACCAGACGGCAGTGAGTACGGGGCTTCGGCAATTAGGGAACCTCTGAAGCCGTTGATGTTCGGGTGAAGCCAGCGATCGGGAGGCGCGAAAAACTGACATTGCGTAATGCGGCTTTCACATGAATTACTCATGAGCGCGCACGATCTTAGGGTGTCATCCTGAGCGACGAGCGCAGCGAGGAGTCGAAGGAACCCTATGGCTGCAAGGAATCTGAACTATCGCGGTGCCATGCGGCCATCTTGTAACGTCTGCGCGGTAAATAGGGGTCCTTCGACTCCGGTTTGTCCGCCAAGGCGGACAAACCTGCGCTCAGGATGACACTCTGGTTTCCTAACCAGTCCGGGGTTCAGGCGTCGTGTCCCGGGATCCTGCGCGCGCGACCATGGCTGCCGCGATGAATTATCATAGGTCTGTGAAGCGCTTCATCTCCGCATCCGTTCTCGTCTGCTTGGTATTGCTCGCGGCGTGCAACAGCGGCGCGCATCCGCCGCGCATCGGCAGCGCCGCTCCCGAGTTCACAATTACCGATTCCCAGCGCACGGTTGCGCTGAATCAATTTCAAGGCAAGCCCGTGGTGCTCAATTTCTGGGCAACCTGGTGCCCGCCGTGCATTCAGGAGATGCCCTCGCTGGTGCAATTGCAGAAGCAGCTAGGCGACCAGGTGACCATCATCGCCGTCAGCGAGGACGAGGACGACAGCGCCTACAAACAATTCGTCCGCGACCACAACGTCGATCTGCTCACCGTCCGCGACACCAAGCAGAAAACGAACGGGCTATACGGCACAACCGGGTTTCCTGAAACCTTCGTGATCGATCGCACTGGCAAGATCGTCCGCAAGTTCATCGGTCCGCAGGAATGGACCAGCCCGGAGATCGTGGATTATCTGAAGAAGATGTAGATACCGCTCACAGCTTCACCCTTCTCAGCCGCAGCGCATTGCTGATCACCGACACCGAGCTGAAGCTCATGGCTGCGGCCGCGAAGATCGGGCTCAGCAGAATGCCGAACTTGGGATACAAAATGCCCGCCGCGATCGGCACGCCCAGCGAGTTATAGATAAACGCGAAGAACAGGTTCTCGCGAATGTTGCGCATCACGGCGCGGCTCAGACGGCGGGCGCGCACCAGCGCGGCCAGGTCGCCTTTCAGCAGCGTGATGCCGGCGCTTTCCATGGCAACATCTGTGCCGGTGCCCATGGCGATGCCAACCTGCGCCTGCGCCAGAGCGGGCGCATCGTTGATGCCATCGCCCGCCATCGCGACCACTCTTCCCTGCTCTTGCAGCTTCTTCACCGCGTCCGCCTTGTGGCTGGGCAGCACTCCGGCTTCAAAGTCGGTGATGCCGAGTTGCCTCGCGACCGCCTCGGCCGTGGTCTGACTGTCGCCGGTCAGCATGACGACACGCAAGCCTTCTTTGCGCAAGTCGCGAACCGCTTGCGCTGCTTCGGGTTTGACCGGATCGGCAACACCCAGCAAACCTGCGATGCGGCCATCCAGCGCGACGAAGACCACCGTGTAGCCATCGTGGCGCATGGCTTCAGCCTTGGGTTTCAGTTCGTCGGCATCGACTCCCAGCTCTAGCAGCAGAGCCTCATTTCCGGCGGCCACTTCACGCCCGCCGACTCGACCAGCCACACCGCGTCCGGTGAGCGATCGGAATTCCTCCGCGGGCATCAGATGCAGCCGGTTTGCCTGGGCAGCCTCGACGATGGCCGCCGCCAGCGGATGTTCGCTTCCCTGCTCCAGGCTGGCTGCCAACCGAACGACGCGGTCTTCAGTCTCGCCGGCAACCGCCACCACCGACATCAGCTCCGGTTTGCCCTGGGTGAGCGTACCGGTCTTGTCGAGCGCCAGGGTGTCAACCTTCTGTAGCGTCTCCAGAGCCTCGGCGTTCTTGATGAGAATGCCGGCGCGCGCGCCACGTCCCGTGCCAACCATGATCGCCATCGGTGTCGCCAGTCCCAGGGCACACGGGCAAGCGATGATCAGCACTGCGACAGCATTCACGATGGCATTGGCCATCCGCGGCTCCGGTCCCACGATGAGCCATACCGCAAACGTGATCACGGCTGCCGCCAGTACCGTGGGAACAAACCAGGCCGCAACTTTGTCGGCCAGCCGCTGAATCGGTGCGCGGCTGCGTTGCGCGTTGCTCACCATTTGCACGATCTGCGCCAGCAGCGTTTCGCTGCCCACGCGCTCGGCGCGCATCAGCAGCCAGCCGGTGCCGTTTACCGTTGCGCCGACAACTTTGTCGCTGGCGCGCTTTTCCACCGGCATGGCTTCGCCGGTCACCATCGACTCGTCCACCGAGCTGAGGCCGTCGAGCACAATGCCGTCCACCGGAATCTTCTCGCCCGGGCGCACCCGCAGTTTGTCGCCCACTTTTACCTGCTCGAGCGGGACGTCGTATTCGCTGCCGTCGTCGCGCATGATGCGCGCCAGCTTGGGCGAGAGATCGAGCAGCGCGCGGATGGCGCTGCTGGTGCGGCTGCGTGCCTTGAGTTCCAAGACCTGCCCCAGCAGCACGAGGACAACGATCGCCGCCGCAGCCTCGAAGTACACTTCCGGTTGGCCATGCATACCGCGCATCGAGGGCGGGAAGATTTGCGGAGCGATGGTGGCGACCGCGCTATAGATGTACGCCACGCCAACGCCCATGGCGATCAGCGTGAACATGTTCGGGCTGCGGAACTTGACAGACGCCCAGCCGCGCACGAAGAAAGGCCAGCCGCACCACCACACGATTGGCGTTGCCAGCGCAAGCTCAAGCCACGTACCGACACGCGGCGTGAACACGTGCGCCAGGGGCCCCATGCGCAGCATCGCGTAGGCAACCAGGGGAACACCAAGCAGCACGCTGGTCCAGAAGCGCCGCGTCATGTCGCGCAGTTCCGGGTTCTCTTCCTGCGCGCTGGTGATCGTCTTCGGTTCCAGCGCCATGCCGCAGATCGGGCACGCACCCGGCCCGTCGCGGACAATCTCCGGATGCATGGGGCAGGTCCACTGCGTCCGGGTCGCCGCCATGGGAATGTCGGGCTCCAGCGCCATGCCGCACTTGGGACATGCTCCTGGCCGCGGTTGGCGCACCTCCAGATCCATGGGACAGACGTACATCGTTCCCGATGGAGCGGCTGCGGTTTTGCTATGCTCCCCCGCATCCACGGCGGTGATTTTCGGAGCCTCGCTTTGCGAAAGGTACTTCTCAGGATCAGCTTTGAATTTCTCGCCGCATCCTCGACTGCAGAAGTAATAGGTCTTACCCTGGTGCGCCGCAGTGGACGCGGCTTTAGCCGGATCGACGCTCATCCCGCAAACCGGGTCCTTCTCCAGCTTGCCGGCGGCGCCAATCTGCACCGGGGCGCCGCCGATTTGTACCATTGCGGGCATCCCGGCGGCCTTGTAGTTGGGGGAGAGATACTTCTCCGGATAATCTTTGAATTTCTCCGCACAGCCGCGCGAGCAGAAGTGGTACAGCTTGCCTTCGTACTCCACCGAAGCAGCGGCCTTTGAGGCATCGACATTCATGCCGCAAACCGGATCTTTGTCCAGCTTCCTGGCTGCGCCAGTCGGCGGTGGAGCTTCTCCTTGAGCTTTTTCAATCGTCGAAAGGTGCTTCGCTGGCGATGACACAAACTTGTGCATGCACCCAGGCGAGCAGAAATAGTAGGTCTGCCCCTCGTACTGCGCCTTCCCACGGGCCTCGGCCGGGTTCACCGCCATCCCACAGACGGGATCGATTACCGAGACATCGATAATCCGGTTCTCGGAGCTATCCTCGGGTTCGTTCATTCCCTCCCTCTCCTGAACTGTGTGCTGGCGCTGTTCATTGAGGCAGCGATGCTCTATATTGATTGCGGATTCGGTGCGAAGGCCGAAACTTCTAGTCGCTAGCTATTCTAGATGCGCAAGACAGTTTCCAGCTCCTCCGTATCATCATTGCACGTTTGCGCGAGGGCGGTTCGATGACTGCAGTCGAAGTTTTGTTTCGCTATGGAATGTCGCCCGGCGAGATGGAAATGGGCGCGCTGGGACAAGTCAGCGATGTCTATGGCATTCGCCGGGTGCGGTTTAATGAGCTGGAACGGACCATCCGGGTGGAATACGACGCCACGCGCCTGAACGAGTCAAGCGTGGAAAAGCTGCTGCGCAGCGCCGGGCTCGATGTTCGCGAAAAACTAGCGCTGGTGTAATCAAGGCGCGCCAGATTCAAATACAAAAGGCGAAGCGCATGGAGGGGGAGCACTTCGCCCTTTTGCCCGGTCTGGGCACTTGCGGAGAACGCCTTTTAGGCGATTTAGTGATCGGTCACACAGCGTGGCTCAGGTTCGGGGGAGGCTTAAATTTGAGGGGCCGCTCGTCGAAGGGAACTCTGGCCGAAATTCCCTTCCGAGCGGCCCCTTATTGCGCCACTTCGTCTGTCGGTGTATAGAGCATCCGGCGTGCCAAAGGGTACTCGATGAAACTAAATGGGTTACGTGGTTCCCTATTTGGGATACACTGTAGAACTTTCCGGTACTAGGAAAAGTTTACCGTAGGGCACTAAGGTGGTGCGTGCTCCATTCGCAGAAATCGGCCACCGTTTTNNCGGCTGAGATGCCGGAGTCGGTCTCCGGTTTGGTATAATTTTCTGACTGCTCACCGTGTGCGCCCTTAGCTCAGCTGGATAGAGCGTCTGGCTACGAACCAGAAGGCCGGGAGTTCGAATCTCTCAGGGCGCACCATAATTTCCAGTAAATATGCGGCTCCGAGCGATACAGGCTTGGAGCCGCTTCTGCTTTGTGATGATCGGTGCTACCTGGGTGCTACCCGATACCCTCCCCCGGAAATAAATACCCCCTCTTTTTCTCCATCTATGCAAGCGCAGTCACGTGCGTAACAGTAGAGCCATGTTCGACAGAGGTGAACAAAGCATGGCGACGACGAACAAACCCAAACTTCTCAGGCCCGACGAGGCCGCCGATTTTATTGGCCGCAAGGCGTCCACCCTGGCGGTGTGGCGTTGCACCGGGCGGTATGACCTGCCTTACATCAAGAGCGGTTCCTCCGTCCTGTACGACGAGCGCGACCTGCTGGCGTTTCTGGATAGGCGCAAGTCTGCGCGCCCGGCGGAGCAGAGTGCCTAAGCGTGGCTAGAGCGCCGACATCGCCGATCGATAGCGTCAGAGTCGAGGCCGCGGTCCTGGGCGCGGTGCTGCTGGACAATGCGCTTTGGTCGCAAGCTGCCCCGCTCGACTCCGGCGACTTCTCGCTCCCGGCGAATGGGATCATTTACTCGAGCATGCGTGACCTGGTGGATACCGGCCGGCCCGTGGACATGATCACGTTGTCGGTGGAACTCGAACAACACGGCGAACTCGAACCCGTCGGGGGAGTCGCCTATCTGTCGTCGCTCATTGACGGCTTACCGGACCGGCCGTCGATTGAGCATTACATCAAGATGATCCGCGGCAATGCCGGCGCGCGCCACGTTGCCCACGGCACCGAGGCGATCTGCGAGCTGGCACGCAAAGGGGCTGATGTATCAGACCTCCGCACCCATCTCCTTGACCTAGATCGCCTGGCAGGGCAATACGAGAGCAGCAACAACCCGGCGCCCATCCGTGGATTCGATTCCGTTCCAGACTTGTTGACCCTGCAAATC
>PLYW01000367.1 GCA_003151875.1 Acidobacteriaceae bacterium | reverse complement strand
GATGGCCTTCACCACTCCGTGATCGATCAGGTCAGTGACGATCAGCCCTTGCTTCGCGACCGTCATGGCGCCAGCCAAGGTCATCACGACGAAACAGTCCTTGTCGCGCGCCATGGCCTCCAGGACCTCAGCGCCCTGCCCCACCTGCCGCCCGGTAAATGCGGTGTTGCCCATGGCGCGGACAAGGTCATCCACCGTGTGGACCTTCGAGAGATCGAGCGGCTCCAGCGGAATTAGCTTGTCGGAAATGGGATCGTGGAGTTTGCGATCAATGCCCGCGCCGTGCGTCTTGTGATGTTCGTCGGCCAAGATTCACCTCGATGGATTACGACAATGCGGATGCGCATCCTTTATCGAACAATCGAAGCTACAGGCTGAATGCGGCCTCCGTCAATGCGCGAGCACGCGCAAGGAGAGTTGTCGTGGTGGATTAACAATTGATTTAGCGCGCAAACCCTCGGCGCGAGGGATGCTATTCTTGAAATACATTTCGCGCGGGAGCTAAGAATTGGCGGAACGAAACTTCCAGATTGGCATCGTGCAGATGTCGTGCACCCCGGAGCCAGAACAGAACCTCGATCGCGCCATTGCCCACACTCGCAATGCAGCCGCCAGAGGCGCCGAGGTTGTCTGCCTGCCCGAACTGTTTCAGACGCAGTATTTCTGCCAGCGCGAAGATATCGCTCTCTTCGACTTGGCGGAGCCCATCCCCGGTCCCACGACGGCGCGCCTCGGCGATCTGGCTCGTGAACTGAAGATTACGATTGTCGCGTCCCTGTTCGAGCGGCGCGCTCCCGGCGTCTATCACAATACTGCGGCCGTTCTCAGTGCGGATGGCAAGCTGGCCGGCATTTACCGCAAGATGCACATTCCCGACGATCCCCTGTATTACGAAAAGTATTACTTCACGCCAGGCGATCTGGGTTTCAAGGCCTTCGAAACTGGCGTCGGAAAAATCGGGACGCTGGTCTGCTGGGACCAATGGTATCCCGAGGCAGCGCGCTTGACCGCGCTTCAGGGCGCGAACGTGCTCTTCTATCCCACCGCGATCGGATGGCATCCGGACGAAAAGGCGCAGTACGGGGAGGCGCAATACGACGCATGGAAGACCATGCAGCGCGCGCACGCCATCGCCAATGGAGTCTACGTCGCCGTGCCCAATCGCGTCGGGTTTGAGACGGGCAACGTTCGCGGCAAGGCTGCGCCCGGCAAGGGCCTTGAGTTCTGGGGCGGATCGTTCATCGCCGATCCCTTTGGACAGGTTATCGCCCAGGCATCTCACGACAAAGAAGAGGTGCTGATCGCGGAGGTGGACCTGCAGCGGATCGAAGAGGTCCGCCGCAACTGGCCCTTCTGGCGCGATCGCCGCGTGGATGCCTACGGCCCGATTACAGAGAGATTCCTGGTGTAGCCGTGCGAATACCCAAGCCGCGGACATTTTCGCAAGCCCCGGCCGCTCTCGGCTACCGCATGCCAGCCGAGTGGGAGGCCCACGAGGCTACGTGGATCGCGTGGCCGCACAACCGAACCGATTGGCCCGGCAGGTTCGAGCCCATTCCGTGGGTGTATGCGGAAGTCGTTCGGCATCTGGCGCGGGTGGAGCACGTCAACGTTCTGGTCGAGGACGTGGAGGCTGAAGCCAAGGTCCGCGAGCTGCTGATTCGTGCGCATGTTCTCCCGCAAAGGGCTGCGATGCCAGGCAAACCGGCCGGGGCAATTCGCTTTCACCACATTCCTACCGATCGCGGCTGGACACGCGACTCAGGCCCGATCTTTCTGCGGCGCGATTCCCGCGCGACCAGAGACTTCCCTGCTGTGGCGGCCACCGCATGGCGCTTCAACGCCTGGGCCAAGTACAACGATTGGAAGCTCGACGCGATGATCGCGGGTGAAATCACTAATCGGCTGCGCGTGCCGGCGTGGGAGCCGGAAGTCAAAGTGAACGGGCACCCGCGCCAAGTGGTATTGGAGGGCGGAAGCATCGACGTCAATGGATGCGGGACGCTCATCACCACCGAAGAGTGCCTGCTGAGCGACGTGCAGCAGCGCAATCCGGGCGTGACGCGGGAGGAACTGGAAGAGATTTTCGCCGACTACCTGGGGGTGGAGAAAGTGATCTGGCTGGACCGCGGCATCGCCGGCGACGACACTCATGGGCATGTTGACGATATCACTCGCTTTGTTACGCCAACGACGGTGGTGACGGCGTACGAGCCTGACCCCGCCGATCCCAACCACGAGCCCTTGAGCGACAACTTCCGCTGGCTGAAGAAAAGCACGGACCAGGCGGGCCATCCGCTGCGCGTGGTGAAGCTGCCAATGCCGGCTCCCGTGTATTTTCGTGGACAGCGCTTGCCTGCCAGCTATGCCAATTTCTACATCGCCAACAGGCTGGTGCTCGCGCCTATATTTAGCGATCCCAATGATCGCGTGGCGCTCAATGCCCTGGCAGCCGTATTTCCCGATCGCGAGATCGTCGGAATTTACTGCCGGGACCTGATCTGGGGACTGGGTGCGCTGCACTGCATGACGCAGCAGCAACCAGCGTAGCAGTGGCCAATAGTCAGTTGTCAGTAGCCAGTTGCCAGTCGTCAGTTTCCCAATGAAAACTGTTGCGCCGCCATTCCCAGCACCGAGCGAGCAGTCGACGGACCCTAGCCGCGCAGTTTCTTTTTCGCCAGAGTGGTGAAGACGAAGTAGCCGCCCGCGGCCACCCCGGCGTAGAGAAACGCGTTGGCGAAGACGATGGTGCCCACGACCAGCACCAGCGCAAGATCGGAATCAGGAATGGGTCCAATCACCAGTGACAACACAAACGGCGGGCAGATGCTCAACGCGATCGCGGTCAGGAAGCCGTGCGCTTGAAGTCCTCCCACGTTCAGCCTCCACGCGAAGTAAACCGCCAGGGCCACGGCCATCCCCAGAACGAAGCTGAGGGACAGCACAGTCAGCAAGTTGTCGTTATCTGTTTTTCGCACCGGAGTCAACGCACACCAGCGTGAAGCAAAAGGAAGGGTGGATACCGAACGGCATGGTGAGCCCGGCAGGAATCGAACCTGCGACCCACGCATTAAAAGTGCGTTGCTCTACCAACTGAGCTACGGGCCCACAGTCACTAATCTACCATAGCAAAAATCGGTATGCCGCCGTCGACAGAACCATTGCGCATTCATCGCCGCCGGCGCACAATCGTTCGTGGATTGCACAAGGAGAACGGCCATGAAGCGCTGTTACTATTCGCTCCTGATACTTTGTCTCGCCCTTACAACCGCAGCGTTCCCCCAGGACAAGACGCAAGCTGCCGAACAGGCCGCCGCCGCCTGGTTGAAGCTGCTGGACTTCGACGCCTACGCGAAGAGTTGGCACCAGGCCTCAACCATGCTAAGAATTAAGGTCACCGAGGGTAATTATGAACAAACGCTGCGGGAGACGCGCAGCCCCCTGGGCGCGGTGCTCTCCCGAGCGATGAAGTCCGTAGAATACCGAACGCAATTGCCGGGATTTCCGGACGCAGAGTATGCCCTCGTGAAATATGACACCAACTTCGAGCACAAGAAAAGGGCAGTTGAGACGGTTACCATGATGCTGGAGAAGGATGGTCACTGGCGAGCGGCTGGCTATTCCATTAGGTAGGATCTTGATGGTTTCAGCTCGATATTAGACCTTGCTCCGTTAGACCATAGCCGCGCATCTCATTCAATAGAGCTATGGCTGGGAAATTACGTCCGCGCGTCATCGTCGTGGGAGGGGGATTCGGCGGGTTGGACGCCGCTAAGTCTTTAGCGCGTTTGCCCGTTCAGATCACCCTCCTCGACCGCAAGAACCATCACACCTTTCAACCCCTGCTCTACCAGGTGGCGACCGCCGGATTATCNNGCAACCCACGCCTACTTCGGGCATAACGAGTGGGAGCCGTTCGCTCCGGGATTGAAGACCATCGAAGATGCGCTGGAAATGCGCCGCCGTATTCTGCTGGCCTACGAACTGGCAGAACGAGAAGCCGCACTGACCGGCCATCACCAGCCGCTGAATTTCGTGGTGGTAGGCGCCGGGCCCACGGGAGTCGAGCTGGCCGGGACTTTGGCTGAGATCGCGCGCAAGTCGCTGCCCGACGATTTCCACACCATTCAGCCGGCGAAGACCCGGATCCTGCTGGTCGAAGCCGGGCCATCGGTGCTGAGCGCCTATCCCAACGATCTGCGCCAGAGCGCCGTGAAGCAACTGCAAAATCTCGGCGTCGAGGTGCGTACGAACTCCGCTGTCACCAACGTGCGACCGGGCGCAGTTTGTATCGGCGAGGAGGTGGTTCCCGCCGCCGCCGTGCTATGGGCCGCTGGAGTATCGGCCTCGCCTCTTGGGGCGGCGCTTGGCGCACCGGTCGATCGCGTCGGACGGGTGCTGGTCGAACCCGACCTAAGCATCTCCGGACATCGCGAGGTCTTCGTCATCGGCGACCTCGCCAGTCTGAAGGATGCAGCCGGCAAGCCGCTGCCGGGCGTCGCTCCGGTGGCCATGCAGCAGGGCAGATGCGTGGCGCGCCAGATTGCGGCTGATTTGGCCGGCAAACCGCGCGCACCTTTTCATTATGTCGACAAGGGTTCTCTGGCGACTATTGGACGGGCTGCGGCTGTCGCACAATTCGGCAAGGTACACATCTCCGGCTTCCTGGCCTGGCTTTCGTGGCTGTTCATTCACATCCTGTTTCTGATTGGCTTCCGCAATCGCCTTGTGGTGATGTTCCAGTGGGCCTGGAGCTATTTCACCTACGACCGTTCGGCGCGGCTGATCACCGGCGAATCGAGCGTAATCTCCGTTCCGTCGATGGAATACGCCGAAGAGGCTGCCGCGCATTTCGATCGCGATGGTCAAGCAGGATCAGGTGACGCTCGTATCGCCACGCAAGAAGGCTCTGCAAGGAGTAAAAGTCCGGCTCGCAAAGTGAGCTAGGAACCAAGCGCTGATTCCCCACGATGTTCTGGACGTCATGGTCATTCTGCGATGCGCCATCAACAACGAGTTGATGGACCTTACTGCGTAAGGCGGAGGAGGATCTTGGCGGCGATGGTCTGAAAGACTTGCTGCAATTGAGCGCTGCACTGGCTCGATGGGCAGTTGGTGGCAAATACCGCCTGTCCCACCGGCTGGGTCGGATCGTAAGTCGAGCTGGCTGGGTCGTTAGCGATCTGTTGCAGGAAAGCCTGATCGACATTCGTCCCCAGCCCAATGGAGTAGATATACATGCCGGGATTCTCGGTGCGCATGGCGGTCGCGGTTTGAAGGGCCCGATACTTGGCGTCCGCGGTGACGTTGATACGATTCAGGGACTTTAACTGCCCGTTAATTGCGGAAGTGAACTTGGTCACATTCCTCACACAAGTGGTCGAGGGCGTCCAACTGGAAACCCCGTCGTAGGTCGCAAGAGAAGTTCCGGTGGTGGGATCGAAAACGTCGACCGAACTACCGGAGTCGTATCCTCCGTAATTATAAAGAGTAAGCGTTCCGGAACAAGACAGCTTGTCCTGGATGGTATTGACATATCCGTCGGTAAAATAGACCACAACCTTCACCGTGTTTTGCCCAGGCAGCACGGCAACGCTGTCGTTCTGGGCTTTCGCGTCAGTCAGTCCGCCCGGCCCAAAGGTACCGCCGGAGAACTTACTTTTCATGGCATTGACTGCATTGGTAATCGGAGTGATGAAGTTGTAGCCGATCGGCACGTCGATGGTCTCATTGGAGGCGAAGCTGATCATTGCCACCTCGTCGTTGTTGTTGTCGAAATAGTTTATGAACGTCGTGACCGCGGGAGGAAGCGCTGTCGATCCGCCATTACTAGCCATCGAACCCGAGCGATCCAATACCAATGACATCACCAGCTTGCCGCGTGTCGCCTGCGCGCTATCCTTGACGGAGAAGGTCTGATAATTGGGCAATATTCGCATGAAGAAGGTCCGGAGGGTAGCTGCGCCGTTGACATTGACCAGGGTTTGGCCGTAGGAGTCCGTAGAAAAACTTATGGCCACCGTGGGTGGGACCTGGTCAAGACCCGATACCTTGTAGTTGCCATTGAACGAATTAATCGCCAGATTCCTGGCTATTGTTTGTCCTTGAGCAAGGTTTCTCATGGCCGTAAGGCAGGCGGCGTCCACCGCCTTGGACAGCTTCGCTTTCGTCACATAAGCGAATCCCACATCAATCGCCAAAGCCATGAACAGCAGCATAACCGTGAAGCATACCGCTACCAGGAGAACCACCTGCCCGCGCTCGTTCTCCCTGCTCCGATTGCGACTGAAGAGTCTCACTCTCTCGGCTCCTTAATCAGTAATACGCCACGTCGTATAACTGTGATGGCAATACGACTCCGACCAAAAACTTGCCGACCGGCGTGATCGGCTTGTATTTATAGAAGACCTCCGTCACATAAACCGTCTGGTTGAGTTGGGGAGCGACCAAGGCTGGAAGGATAGCTGTGCCACCAATGCTATTTCCGATTTGGCTACTCGCCCCCATGCCGCCTTGGGATACTTGTCCTGTGAGCTGAAGTTGATTGTTGTTGTTGAACACTGACGAGGTGATCACTGTCCCATTGAGACTCAGGCTAAGAGGCGCCGATGCTGCAACCACGGCGGCGGCGGTATCGGAAAGCGTGGCGCCGCGGGAGGCCATGCTCGACCCTTCCCCGGTCAAATTTGTGATTACTTCCTTAATAAAGATGGCACGACTGAAATCCACCACCGCAAACACCAGGGTGAGCATCAGGGTTGCCGATATGGCAAATTCCACCAGCGCCTGCCCAGAGTCATTCGCCCTTGGCGGGTTGCGCCTTGCGTGATCGCGGCCGGGTGCTGCCATCGTGATTCGCTCCGTTAAACCGTATTGCCTGGCGGGAAGGCCTCATTCTTGAAGCTTACGGCCACCGTAAATGTATAAGTACCGTTGTTGAAGAACCGGCCAACGATAGGTGTCAGGAGTTTCAGATTGGTGGTCAGAGAGATGGTTAACGTGTCCTGCGGACCGCCGGCGCTGCCTTTTCCCCCGCCGGTGCTGGAGATTTGCATGTTGGAGACATCAAGACCCATGGCCGCCTGCTGTGCAATTTGAATCATCGAACTCACGCGCGATAGGTTCTGACCCTGATGGTTCGGATCGGGAAGGTGGTTTCCTGTGATACCGTAACGCCCCGCCGTGCGCACTGCGTTCTGCAGCGTCATCTCAACGTAAAACAGACGCGTGAAGTCGAACACGCCAAATAGCAGGAGGAAAACCATCGGGGCAACCAGGGCAAACTCCAGCAGGGAGGTCCCCCTTGTCGCCCCGCCGCAGCCCTGCTGGAGTCTCACGTCCTCGTTGCGAGTCTGCACGTAAGAATTATCGGCACAACCAGGGCGGCGGTTTAGAGCGGTTTCAGGCTACAAGACCGGGTCGGGACATTCCGGTTTTTCGTGCCATGCATAGGCTTCCTGCAATGGGAACTAATTNNGAGCGCTTCCACGCTTATGTCAAAACAATGACTTGCAGCCCTATTGGCTTGGAACCAATCGTGCACTGAAGGCTTGTATCCCTCCCCCTGCTTTGGAAGCTGAAGTCGGCTGCTGAATTCAAGCTGATTCCCACTTCTGCACTACCCCCGTCAACTGCTCTCGATTACAGCAGCTCTTGGCGGAATTAGAGTTGAAGGAAAGCGCCGAGAAGCNNGTTTGATGGGGCATCCCAAACAGGCGAAAGATCTCGAGTTCCAGGAAGGATGAATGAAAGTATGAAAGTATTGCGCGCACTAGTTTGTTTTGTAGCAGTTTTGACCGTAGGTGCCTTGCTTGCGAGCGCCGATACGCTACACGGTTACTGCGTTTCTCCAGCGGCTCCATGTAGCGATAACGGTACCATAACTTCAACCAACAATAATCCGCCAACGTTTGCCTTCAGCTATGCTGGTAACTTGCATCGTGCACACGGAGACTTCTGGCTGATTCAGTTGGTACCTGACAATCACAATGCCGGTTTTTCGCTTACCCTGAACGGTGGCAACACGGCCAACTCTTCCGAGGCAGCAACGTTGTTCAGCTCGACAGAATGGGATAGCGGGAAACTAAGCGGCTATTTGTCGACGTTTGATTTCGGCGGCCCGTCCCATCCGCTGAACGCCTATTTGCCCAGCACCCAGTCAGTCGACGCGGGCGCCAACGGGTACTATGTTTACCTCTACGACTTCGGCGCGTTTGACTACAAGACGGCGTCGGGAGATCCCACGTTTTCTGTCGACAGCGGCGCCGTTCCCCAAGGTTCGGTATTCCTCTCTGTTCTGACTGACTACAACACCCTGAATGTCACGGCTGACACTCCTAACAGCGCTTCGATTCTGGAGACTGGCTCGTCATCTCCTGTTCCGGAGCCTTCGTCGCTCCTGTTACTCGGCTCCGGCGTCGTGGGATTTGCTGCCATGATGCGGCGCCGCCTGAAGACGTAGTTCTATTGCCAGGTAGCGATGAACGCCGGAGCCGCAAGCTTCGGCGTTTCTTTTTGTCGGGAACACGGGGGTGGGTTGCGAAGGCGGCCAGTGCCTCCGATAGACAGCGGGGCGGCACCGCCAACTCCAGAGCTATCACTTCACAATTGGGTTGTAGCCCTCGCCGGTCAGTTTCGCCTTCATCGCCTCGGCGTCCTGGATGGAGGTAAACGGGCCCACCTGCACGTGGTAGAGCTTGTCGTTGGTGATGGGATTGTTCACCACGAAAACGTTGTAGTTTTTCTTGCGCAACGCCCCCGCCAGCGCGACCGCGTCGTCTTCCCGGGAAATCGCGGCGATCTGCACCACGATTGTCCCTGGGCCGGTCACGGGAGCTGGGCGGGTTACCTGAGGAGCGGGGCTGACGGTCGTAGCAGTTGGCGAGGCTGCGCCCTTTGCCGTTGTCACGACCGCCGATTCCGGGGCTGCCTTCGCATTCGCCGGAGCCGTGGAAGGTGTTTCCTTAGGCGGCAATTGCGCTTCCGTCTGCTGCACCGCTTTGTAGAAAGTAAGATTGCTTTGCGGATTGGAGGTCGCCGACGGCTCCGGCGGCGCCGGCTCGGCCTCTGCTTTCACCGCCACTACGGCCGAAGGCTTGTTCTGACTGCTTCCCGAGGCAATCGCCGACGGCTCCGTCACAGTGGCCGCCGGCTGATCATTCAGCGCCTGTTCGCGCCCCGTATTTTTGCCCAGCGAGTAGCCAATCGAAAAAAAGACACCGCAAATGGCTGCCAACAGAAAAAATAGTCCCAGCAGTTTTCCCATGCCCAAGGTTATTTCCGTGTCGTCAGAAGCCATGGTCCTCATGTTCCTCGCTATTTCTCTGGCGGCCCGGAGCCTGCCACTTTCGCCGGGGCGGCTTGCACCCGGTTCAGCAGTCCGGCGAGCAAGTCCACCGGGACTGGGAAGATGATGGTGGTATTCTTCTCCACCCCAATTTCAGTCAACGTTTGCAAATATCTCAACTGGATGCTGGTGGGCTCCTGGGCAAGCAAGTGAGCCGCGTCAATCAGGCGCTGGGCCGCGGCAAACTCGCCCTCGGCGTGAATGATCTTGGAGCGCTTCTCGCGTTCGGCCTCGGCCTGCTTGGCCATGGCGCGCGTCATGGTCTCCGGCAGATCCACCTGCTTGACCTCGACATTCGTCACCTTCACGCCCCAGGGATCGGTGTGCTGGTCCAGGATGGACTGCAGCCGCAGATTGATCTTTTCGCGGTGGGCCAGTAACTCGTCGAGCTCGACTTCACCCAGCACCGAACGCAGCGTGGTCTGCGCAAACTGCGATGTCTGGTACATGTAATTGGAAACCGCGACCACCGCTTTGTTGGAATCGACCACGCGCAGAAAGATGACTGCGTTCACCTTCAACGTGACGTTGTCGCGGGTAATGATGTCTTGCGGCGGAACCTCCAAGGCCTCCTGCCGAAGTGAAACCCGCACGATGCGATCGATCGGCGCGAACACAAGTATGATGCCTGGACCCTTGGGCGTCCCCAGCAGGCGCCCGAGGCGGAAAATAACACCACGCTCATACTCGGCCAGGATTTTGATCGAGTTGATGATGTAGAGAGCGACAATGACGATGACAACAATGCCAGCTATACCGGGCACGGGGTGCCTCCAGTTACTTAGAATTGTAAAACGAGTACTACGGAAGATTGTAGAACCAATTGGATGAGTTACCTAACTTGGCAACAGCACTCAGCCATCAGCACTCAGCCGTCAGCCAAAACGCTGAGCAGGATTCTCCGAACTGCTGGCAACTGATAACTGGCTACTGATAACTGACTACCGCTTCTCCACTTCCAAATCCAGACCCTCAACCTTGCGCACCACGACGTGTTCGCCAAGGCCGACGCGCGAGCGGGCGTGCGCGTTCCACAGCTCGCCCTGGACAAAGACCTTGCCTTCCGGATCAATGTCGGTCCGTGCTTCACCCACCGCGCCGATCATGCCTTGCAGGCCGGTCACGACTTTGCTGCGTCGCGCCCGCAGGGCAATGGTCATCAAGAAGATGGTAATGATACCGAGAGGCACGCTCACGCCGAGCGCCGTCCAGAGCTGCACCCGCATTTGCGGAATGGGGCCATCCACCAGCAGCAGCCCGCCGATCGTGAGCAGAGCTATCCCACCGAGGCCGAGGATGCCATGGGTCGCAAATTTGGCCTCCAGGGCAAAGAGCACGAACGCGGCAATGATCAGGGTGAACGACGCGTACTGCGTGGGCAGCAAGTTGAGCGCGAACAGCGCCAGCAGGATAAAAACCACCCCCACCACTCCGGGTACGATCGCACCTGGGTGATTGAATTCGGCGTAGAGCGCGAGCGCGCCAACTGCCAGCACCAGGAAGGCGATGTTCGGATCGAGCAGGAAATCCAGAATTCTCTGCTTCAGCGTCATGGGCAATTCGTCGATCGAGTCCCCCGCGAGATGCAGCTTCGCCGTCTTACCATCGAAGCGTTTGATGGTGCGGCCGTCGAGCTGATGGAGCAAGTCGTTCTGATCGCGAGCGACCACGTCGATGAGGTGCTGCTGCAAAGCTTCCTGGTCGGTCCACGACTTCGACTCGCGCACCGCGGCCTCCGCCAGTTGCACGTTGCGTCCCCGAGGCCCGACGTAGGAGCGCATGAAGGCGGCCGAGTCGTTCTCGACCTTGGTCTTCATGGTGTCGTCCATCTTTTCACCACCGAGGGTGACGGGATGCGCCGCTCCGGTGTTGGTCCCGGGAGCCATGGCCGCAACGTCGCCGGCTTCGAGGATGAAGAAGCCTGCGGAAGCAGCTCGCGCGCCACTCGGGGCGACGTAGATGATGACCGGGACCGGCGAAGCCAGGATGGTCTGGATGATGGTGCGAGTGGAGTCCAGCAGGCCACCGGGCGTGCTCAGTTCGATCAGCACAGCGTCGGCGTTGGTCTGGCGAGCGTGTTCGATGGCGCGGTCGATGTACTCGGCCGTAATCGGCTGAATGGTGTCATCCACGCGAATCTTGACGATGCTGTTGGCCGCAGCCACGCTGGTGGCGAACAGCGCCAGCAGCCCGCAGCAGAGAATGAAACGAATCCGGGACATAGGTGCCTCCTTCCGGAGGATCATTGCCGCTGGCCACTAAGAGCAGTGGTCCGAGCGTGACAGGTGCGCCAGTAGCAGTGCCGGGTAATGTGGTGGCTGCACCGGCGTTTTCGTCCTGGCGACACTCTCATCATAAATGATGGAGGGCGGGGAGCACGACGGATGACGAACCTGTGAATGTAAAATGACGGCTTAAGGCTTGCGCTTTGCGGGAATCTGCACTGGAATTTCCATCATCGGCCGTCCCATCCGCTCCGCTTCTTCGGGCGTTACTCCGGCCATCTGCATTCGGCGATTCTGAATTTCGCGCAGCAACGCGAGGATCTCGCGCTCCTGCTCGACGTACTCTTCCTCGGTGATGGAGCCGTCCTCGAGCAGAGTTTGCAATTCCAGCAAGCGCTCCTTGATGGGAGCGTCGTCGGTGTATTGTTCTTCGGCGGTGCGCGCCAGTGTCCGCAGGATGAACTTGAATCCCGTGATCGGCGACAACAGCAGATCGTCAAGCAACAACATTGGTCCTCACTCCGTCGTGCTGGGCTCCAGTTTCAGCCGGATGTTCACGAAGTTATAGGGCGGCCAGGGGCCGGTGTACTTGAAGTTCAGCCGGTCGCCGAACTTCTTGGCGATACGGTTGACGGCGGCATCAAATTCAGTTTCGCGCTCGCGCTCGATCAGGAAGGCCGCGTTCATGATCATTTTGTCGCCAATCGGTTTATTGTCGCGCGAAGCTACGCAGATGCCCCGCAGTCCTTCGTAGATCTCACGCAGGTACTCCCCGGAGCGCTCGGTCAGCGCCTTTTCGATCATGCGGCCCAGTTGCATACGGGCGAAGTAGGTGGATTGCAGATGCTTGCGCGTAATCTCCTGGTGGAAGCGGTGGATCTCTTCGTGATCGCGCCGCAGCTCTTCGACAATGTGGTCGCGGTCCCACGTCACCTTCAGGCCAAATTCCACCTTTCCCGCCATTTGCTTCAGCACGTCCTTGACCGACGGGTAGATGCTGCGCAGTACCTCGCGAATGTCGTCATCGGTGCGGAACACGGTGCCAAAACTCATCGGGATGATGGTGTGGGTCCGCATCACGGTTTCGATGACATGCTCGTGCGCCAGCGCGTTCTCGCGGGTGGGATCGAAAATAAACACGCCGGTGCGGCTGACTACGGCGGAAATGTCGCCGTGGGTGACGGCGTACACCATTTCGCCTGCTCCCCCGATGCCCATCTTGCCGAAGGTGATGGGCTGGTTCGACGGGATGATGCCGTACACGTAACGGCCTTCCTGACGAACCTCGGGCGCAGGAATCGGCCCAGGCACAAAGTGAATCTCCGCCTTTGGTTTGGGCGGCGATGCAGGCGCAGCCACCATTTCCAGTTGGAGTGGCTTCCGCTTTGCGGCCTTGTGCTTGACGGCTTTGGCCTTCTTGACGGCTTTAACGGCCTTGGCAGCGGACCGCGGCTTAGCCGGTCGCCTTCCGTTGTTCATAAGCGTCCCTCAACATGTCCGCAATCGTTTGCAAGAGCTGGTTGATATCAATCGGCTTGAACAGAACTGGAATTCCGCTTCCCTCGGCGAGATCGTTGGCGTCTTGCGTGGCATAGCCGGTCAACAATACCGCCGGCATCTCGGGGTCCCTCCGCCGCGCAAACTCGATAACGTCGATGCCGTTTTCCCGTCTCTCCAGCGAAAGGTCGCAAAGCAAGAGATCGATCGTCCGCTCCCGCAGCACCCTGCGCGCTTGTTCCGCCGAAAGGGCCGCGCTTACTTCGTAACCCTGCTGCTGCAGGATCAGTTCGTAGGTCAACAGGACGTGGGGTTCGTCGTCCACGACCAGGATGTGAAATTTACGCTTCATCAGACAGACAAAACTTTCTATCGCACGGCCGGGAGTGCGATGCTGAAGACGGTCCCTTTGCCCAGTTTACTGCGCACGCGCAGCTTGCCTCCGTGGTTCTCGATGATGCCTTTCACGATCCACAATCCCAGACCGGTGCCGCGTTCTCCCTTGGTGGTAACGAAGGGCTCGAACATGGTCGGCAGTATGTTCTCGGCGATGCCGCTGCCGCTGTCGGCCATCACGATGTGGATCATCTCCTTCATTTCGTCTCTGCGAAAAACCCGGGTGCGAATTCGCAACACGCCCCCTTGACTCATGCTGTCCTTGGCATTCACCACCAGGTTGGAGAGAACCTGGCGAATCTGGTCCGCCGATCCCAGGGCAAAAGGAATATGACCTAATTCCTTCTCCACGCGGACCCCGGCGCGTTCGATTTGGCGGGCAAACAGCAGCAGCGTGTCCTCGATGGCAGCGTTGACGTCGACGTTGCCCACCTGCTCGGTGCTGCGATACAGGCCCAGCATCTGGCGCACGATGCGGGCCACGCGCTCGGTTTCCGCTTTCAGAATTTCGTACACCGGTCCGGCCGCCGGCTTCACCTGGTCGGTCAGCAGGAAGATGCAGTTCTTGATCGCTTCCATAGGGTTGTTCACCTCATGGGCGATGGTGCCGGCCAGCCGGCCGGCGGCGGCAAACTTTTCCATCTCCAGCATGCGCCGCTCCAGTCGCAACTGTTCCAAGCGGCGCACGGAAGTCAGATCGCGCAACACGGTCACGGTGTAAGCCACCAGACCGCGTTCATCGTAGATCTTGCCCGAGCGGGTATCGTATTCCACCTCCTGGTGCGTCCCGGGATGGGTCAGCCGGATAGGCGCACTCTCGCGGTCGGAGAAGGAGTAGGTGAACTTTGTGACGTAGGCGTCCAGCTTCGACTGGTTGCGCACGTGCAGCGCGGAGGGGGCGTCCTCGGACCCGAGCAGGTCTTGCGCCAGGGGGTCGAGCAACACTACTTTGGCGTCGCGGTCGCAGACCACGATGGGATCGCCCACGTTCTCGATGATCAGGTTCAGACGGTCGCGGTCCTGGCGCACCACTTCTTCGGCCTGGCGCAGGCGATCGTAGTTGGCGCGCAACTCATCATCGGCGCGGCGCAAATCGGTCACGTCGCGCAGCACCGTCACCATGCCGGTATGCCGCCCGTCCGGACCGTAGCTGGGGGCGGACACCGCCTCAAACAGGACCTCGTCACCCTCAATCGCATCCACCAGCGTCATGTCGCGCGAGGAATCGTGGCCCGACACCACCATGGAAGACAAGGCGGCGGAGAATAGCAGGTTGTTCAATTCCACCGCTCGCACCCGGCCTGCACTTACCTCCTCGGGCACTTCAAAGAAGCGCTCGGCCGCCTTGTTCTGCGTGATCACGCGGTGCTGCGGGTCGGTCAGAATGACCGGATCGGTCATACTTTCCATGACCGTCTGCATCTGTGCAATGACGGTTTCCATGTCCATCATGCGATTGTAGTAATGCTCGACTTTGAACAAGCGCGAGAGGTAGCGATTGGCCAACTCGATAAGCGCGCGCAACTCGCCGAGTTGTGCCGTGCTGACGGAGCAGTCCACTTCCGTCACCACCATGGCCGCGTAGGCCCGCATGTTGCAAACGCCGCAGACTTGTTCCTGTAATTGCAAGCGGCGCTGCGAGCGATCGTTTTCTGTGGCCAGGCAGTCGCTCCGCCGGGCGCGCTCAGCTTCCCAGCAGGCAGTTTTGCTGCGATAGACCAGCGGATGATAGTAGAGGTCGGGGCTGCGTTTACCCCTGCCTCGCACCAATTCAGGCTCGAAGCCATGCAGCACACGGACCGGCGTGTTCTCCACGGCATACAGCGAACTGCGAAACTGTTGGATGAAGGGTTTGGTGCAGTTCAGCGAGGCCACAGGAATGATCTCGGACGTGTCGAAGTTCACTCGCGCCACCAGGGCGCGCGGATAGCCGAGGGCAACAATCTCTTCCAGCAGGACCGGGAAAATCTCTTCGCTGCGCTCGGCTCCGAGTAAGCGAAGCGCCGGGCGGCGCTTCCACACAGGTTCGGGCGGCTCTGAGCGCATGCGCATCTGGGGCGAAGCCATCGAGACTACTCCAGCACCTCAACTTCCCTAGTGGCGAGCGGCCGGACGACGGGTACGAACCGGACGGCGCGTGGTCTCTACCATGGTCCTTCCCTCTTCGTCCGCCAGGCGGACAGCGGCCGGACGACGCGCGCGAACCGGACGGCGCGTGGTCTCCACCACGGTAACTTCCTCTTCCTCCGCCGGCCCGAGCTGCGGACGGGAAACCAGCCCGGTCAGGCCCACCGCATCGGCGTACTTCAGGTACGTATCGATGGAGGCCACGACGATGCGGGCTTCGACCGTGATGAGATCGATGCCCACCAGCGAAATGCGGACCCAGGCGTCGATGACGATGCCTTTGTCCAAGACCCGATCGAGCACATCGATCAGACTCGATCCGCCTGAAAGCCGTTCGACTGCCATGCCATCCTCCTGCGTTGCTTCTTGTCTTCTTATCTGCGCGCTGCTTGAGCTTTAGTCTTGGCCGACTTCTTTCCCGCTCGCCGTTTCGCCGGAACGCGGGGGACCCGCAACTCCGCCCCTGGTCCCGGCCTCGGTAATGTGCGCGGAGCCGGCAACCCCGCCGGATGCGTCAAATTGGGGTCGAACTTCCACCAGTTCAGCCCGATCTGTTCCGCCTTGTCCACGGAACACACCAGCAGACGAATGCGGATGGTCAACAGCTCTACGTTGGCCAGCGAAATCCGCACGTCGCCGGCTATGACCAGACCCTTGTCCAACACCCGGTCAAGGATGTCGAGCAGATTAGCTGTTCCGGAGACAGTGGGTACACGTTCCATGCTTTGGTCTTTGAAAAGAGAGTACCGGCTGCCGAAAGGCGGTCCCCCACCGCGCCTCGACACAAGGGCAGTATCCTAGCGGACAGACAACGAAGTGTCAATTGGCCAGAATGCCGAACACGGCCGCCGCTTCGAATTCTGGAAGCCGCTCACGTGCTCCTCAAGGGTCGGTACTCTCCTGACGACTTAGATGCAGTCGGGTTGCCTGCGTGGAGGCAAATAATGCCGCGCCTCCGAAAATTTCTTGCGTCTGAAAGCGGGTTGTGCCGATGGGGAAGATTACGTCGCCCCACGCCCCCTGGCGGCACCGAAGTTGCGATCATCCTCAAGAAGCGGGGCCGACCGCACCAGCCGAAACCGTACATTGCTGCCACACTCGGAGCAAGTTGGAAAGCTGCCGGCGCGCCGTATGGTCACTTCGTGATACAGCCGATGGCGGTAATGCAGTACCTGATATACGCCCGCTTCCGGAACCGGCGTCCCGGGTTGAAATACTTCGTCCGCCATATTTTCCCTGTCCGCGTTGTGAAGATGGAAGAAGGTGTTTGGGGAACAGCTAATAGCATCGCGTTGGACGCAAATTCACTCCAGAAGGTTGCCCAGCGGTCCCAAATCCAGATTGAGGTCCTCGGGTTTCAGGCCGAACTGCTGGCCCAGATCTTTAATCTTCTCCTCCAGCTTCATCAGCGCCAGTCCCATCTCTTCCACTTGCTGGTCAGTGAGCGATCCGCCCTCCATCCGGCGGATGGCCTGCCGCTCCAGCAATCGGCGCAGCAACTCAATGAGGCCCAGCACCAGCTTCGCCAAACCTTGTTCGATGGTCTCGGGCGAACAGTCAATGCGCTCCAGCGATGGCTCGGTGATGCCCTGTAGTTGCCGCCTCAATTGCGAGACGGCTTCGTCCACGTCCTTCGGGGTTAACGGCTTCGGGCTATCCATGTTCCCCTCGCGGCGTAACAAACTCGGCTGGAGGCCAGGGCCCGCTCAAGCGAAGCCGGACCCCTTGGGACGGTCCGGCGCTGCGCAGCGACGCGACGAACCGGTCGCGGCTCTCCCGAGGCACCAACGCGAACCAGCGATGGCTCTTGCGCTCCTGCCGTGCCCGCCACTCGCGCACGCAGCCGGCGGTGACGCCTTTCAGTTTGCTGTCGATGGCCGCGATCCGTCCTGCCGCCTGCGAACGTCGCTTGAGATACTCTCGGCCGCTGACCGGTGTCGCCAGGTCAACCTGCTCATCCTCAGCCCAGCTGCCCACCACTTCGTACTGCACGGCATCGCCAATCCGCTCCAGGGCTTCGCGATACAGTTCCCGTCCCTCCGCGAGCTGCTTCTCTATTCCCTCTTCGCTTTCCAGCAGCGTGGGAAAACGAAACGGAATCGGGGTCGCTGTCGCCAGGATCTCGCGCAGCACCTGGTGAAATTGTAGCGCGGCTTTTTTTAGCGATTCGGCCGAGCCTAAACATGCTTCAGGATTGGCGATTTCGCTCCAGTACACCTGCACTCCCAGCATCTCACGCGACTCGACCACGCCGTCGCACACTCCCGCAGTCATGATCACGATTTGGCTCGGCTGGGTGACGCAATAGAGCAAGCATGGCATTCAGCGGCTCACGAGTCCCGAAGCGAAGGGGAAGGGCGTAGTCCGGCGCCGCCGCGATCTATGTTACGCAGCGCTGTCTCCACCGAGGTCAGGACCACATTCAACCCGACATACACCAGATCGACCCCAGCCAATGAGATCACCAGGCTCCCGTGGATCACGACGCCCGAGTTGAGCACGTGGTCGAGGATATCGAGCAGTGAAACATCACCGTCGCTGTCCGCCCCCAGCCAAGAGGCCGACGCCGCCTCAGTGGACATGGTCCCCCACAAACGAGTACGGAGGCCACGGCCCGCTCCAGTCAATGCGGCGGCTGCCGTGCCATTTGATGGCGTACTTCTTCAGAATGCCTTCCAGCTTGGCGCCATCTTTTCTGCGAATGAGAAAGGAGCCGTGCCAGATCAGTCCCGGCTGCCCCGCACTGGCCTTTCCTCCCGGACTGGAGGCCACCGCCAACCCATCCAACGACGCAATCAATGAGCGCACGTCCCGGTCGAGAGTTTTGCTGGGCTGCGGCCGCAGAACTTCGGCTTTCTTCTTCAGGTAATCGGATCCACTGACGGCGGTGACGGCGGGAGAACCCTTCTTTGGCGCGACCGCAAAAACTTTTATGCCCCATTCATCAGCCTCGGCCACACGCTTAAACGCCGCGCGCAACACGCTCTTGCGGGCACTCAAGTGCTGCGCCATTGAATCTTCGTTAAGAAAAACGGTGCCGAATCGCGCCGGCAGAGAGGTCAGCTTGGCCGCAATCTCGCCCACCGCACGCTGATGCCGTAATCCCGCCGACGCCAGCCACTCCAGGTCTTGCATGCGCTCGGCCAGACCATCCGCAAACTGGTCGCGAGGCACGCGGCTTATCCAACAAACATGGCCTTCGCGAACTATCCCCTCGATCGCTGCCGAACCATCAATGCCTTCTGCGACGATAGACGGTAACGGGCCCTTCGGGACCTTGGCAATCGCGTAGAGATAGAGCACGCGACCGGCCGCCCGCTGCGCCGCCTTTGTCTTCTCTTTCGGTTCCGGCGTTATTTTCGGACGAGCGCTCATCTTAGTAACCATCTTATGCCGAGTGTCACATGGGCCTGCGGCCCACCCATAGATGAAAGACCTCTTTCTGTCTGTCATCCTGAGCGACGAGCGCAGCGAGGAGTCGAAGGACCCCTATATTGCCCACTCACCGTAGAGACGGCAGAGGTTCTTTTCACGCGGGCCGCCATATCCTACGCGTGAACTTGTCCAGCGCTGTCGCTCCCGCAATTGCAGTCTCAAACTCTGGCGCCACATAAATCTCGCCCGACTGCTTGCGCAAGCTGGCCAGCGAAGCCGCCTGCCACTCCCTCACCAGCGTACACCTGCGACAGCCCTTTCCATCCATCAATACCCGATTGACAAACACGGCTCCAAGCGGCGCTCGCAACTCCCGCAGCGCTTCCCGCAGTCGGCGCGTTTCATAATCCGGAAGCGGCTCCGCCAGCGTGACGATCACAATCTGACAGCGCTTGTTATCGCGCAAGATGGACGACAATTCCCACACTCGCTGCGACAACTTCGCGATTTCCACACCGGCATCGCGAGCGAGGGGTAGTGTACGGTGGGCCGCCAGGGTTTTCAACAGCACCCGCGCCCATGCCAGCAGGCGATCCGGCGTTCGCAGCACCTCCAGCGCGTGCGCCGTGGGCGCCATGTCGATCACCACGCGTTCCCTTCCATCCTCCTTCAGCAGATCGAGAATGCCAAACGTCGCAAAGATCTCGTCCACTCCCGGCGGCACTACATCCAGCAGCGCTAACAAAAACTTCCGGTCCAGGCTGAGATCGACATGGATGCCGCGCTCCTCGCCGGTCATGGCCTGGTCCAGCTTTGTTCGCAATTGTTCTGCCCATTGCTGGAACTCGGCGATGGCATCGAACTCCGCCGCCCGCAGCTTGCGGTCTCCCAAGACCGGACGCAGCGTGCCCCCAACTTCTGCGGCGAATACATCGTCCAGCGAAGGCGCCGGGTCAATGGAGCAAATACTCACGCTCTCGCTCGCTGCGAATTTGCAGTGATGGTAGGCGAGAGCCGCCGAAATCGTGGTCTTCCCTACCCCGCCTTTTCCCAGTGTCAACGTGAGCGGCGAAATCAGAGGCGGCCACGCAGCCTGCGCAAAAGACTGGCTAAGGAGGCGATTTTCCGGGTAGTGCGGGCCTTCAGGCCCGCGTTCAAGCTGTCCAAAATAATTAGGGGCTTTAGCCCCTCGACCCACCTTCGCAGGCTTGGCACGGATTGAACTTGGCAGTCGCTTGCCTTCGAATACGTGTGCTCCAAAACAGCGCAGCGCCTCCACTCCGAGGATCGGACAACCCGGATCGTCGCCCCAGAATAGTTCTGCGTCGCGAAAGTGCTTGCGAATAAACCTGCGCGCCGATTGGCCCTGCTTCCATCTTCGCTGGCAGCGTGGACAATTCGTCTGGTTCGCAACCACGCGATTCAGGACAACCGCAGCAAACCGGTTCTGCGGCCTCGCGTCCTGAAACGAAGCAGCCGAACGCGCAGCCTGATTCAGCGAAAACAGCTCCGGCGTGGTGACCAGCACCAGCTTCGAACCTTCCATGGACAGCGCGCCTTCCACCCGGTCCACCATCCGCGACCACCGCTCCACAGCCGGCTCACGCGGCACGCGTCCACCGAAATGCCGGGCCAGCACGACATCGCGCGACGCCGCCGCTTCCAGCACATCGAGGAACCGGGCGAAATGCTGCGGCATCTGGAACAACCTGACGGCGTGTCCCATGGGCGCCGTGTCCACCACGATCTCGTCGAACTTGCTGTCCAGCAGCTCATGGATCCCAAGCAGCGCCGCGACTTCCGCCATACCAGGAAGGTTGGTGTCGAGCAGCGATGCCAACTCGTCGCCCGTGAACAGGCTGCCCCGGTTCAACAACGCGAGGATTTCCTCGCGCTCGGTCTTCAGAAACGAATTGATTTGCTTCTCCGCATCCAATTGCCGGACCCACAGGCGACCCGGCACCGGCAAGCGCTTGGAAACATCGCCGAATTTGGTTTGCAGAATGTCGGCGAGCGAGTGGGCTGGATCGGTGGACAAGAGCAGGACCGGCCGGCTTGGTCGTTTAGCGGCCTGATGCAGCGCATACGCGGACGAAACCGTCGTCTTGCCGACGCCGCCCTTGCCAACGAAGAAGGTGAACCGGGCCACGGCCCACTCTCGCACGGACCGTATCATTGCGGCAACTGGGATGGAAATCAAGCGCGGGTTTCGGAGGAATTACCTGTCTGCTGGTCGGGACTCGCCAGGTACTCCATCGCCTCCTCGCGGGTGGCGAAGGTCGGGATCTG
>PLYW01000342.1:2054-7032 GCA_003151875.1 Acidobacteriaceae bacterium | reverse complement strand
CCGTGGTCAAGATTCCCTCCTCCATCGTCGACGGCGTCTCCTACGGAGAGAAGCGCTAGGCGCGGCGTAGAGGTTGCACAATCTGAAATCCTCTCGCCACTTGTAATTGCGGACTGCTAATGGCTACCCGCCCCTCGTCGTGCCGAATTCATCGCCCGGCTGGGAAAAAACCGCGTATTTTCACGGTTTTTCTTGACATTCGACCGGTTTCGCACGTAAATACTCGCGCCACAGGTTCTGACCTGGCGAGGAGCGAGCATGAACAAAGGGGATTTGGTTGAGAAAATCGCAGCCGCCCACGGGATCAGCAAGACTGCCTCGGGGGGCGCGATCGACACAATAATTGATGCAGTCACGGCCGCCCTGAAAAAAGGCGATCGGGTGACTCTGGTGGGATTCGGCACCTTCTCCGTCTCGCAGCGTAAGGCGCGCAATGGACGCAACCCGCAAACCGGCGGCGTCATTAAGATTGCGGCCCGGAAAGTTGCCAAGTTTACTCCCGGCGTCGATCTGAAAAAGGCGGTCAACAAGAAGTAGCTGCATCTGGGCCAACCGGGTTTGCAATGCTGCGGCGGAGGGAAAGCTCCGCCGCAGCATTTTTTGTGGCGCGGTCGCGCAGAAACGCCGGGATGTACGGCCGGCGAAGTCAGGGCCAGACGTCGCCTCGCCGAATCGTTTTCCCCTTGTCCGAATCAAATCGTGTGGATGTTGGCCACCGCTGGAACCAAAGGCGATTGCCGCTATTGGCCAATTTCCGCTAAAATAAAGGTTTGCCACCAAGAACTTCCCCGCCCTAGCCAAAACCAGGCTAGAACGGGGCACCCAGTGAGGGAGTTTCCTATGAAAGCAGCCATCCATCCGGCCTATGACGAGGTACGCGTGCACTGCGCATGCGGCAACGCCTTTATGACCCGTTCGACCCACAAGGGCGACATCAACGTGGAAATCTGTTCCGCGTGCCACCCCTTCTTCACCGGCAAACAGAAGCTGGTGGACACCGCGGGCCGGGTCGAGCGCTTCCGCCGCAAGTACGCGAAGAGCGNNGCGGCGGAGGCTTTTTGCGCATACAGGTAAAATGGATCTTGACCGTTAACCGTATGGGTGAGATTAGGGACAGGGTCTATCGTGATCGCGGATCACAACTGGCAAAAGCGATGAGGCTCTGCCGGTACAACCACCCTGCTTATCCTTCGGCCGCCGCCCTTTTAGCGGTACACAGCGCGATCGCGTACAACGACGCTGTTCAGATCAAGTTAACGGGTGACCACTTGAGGAGTCAGGATCACGGTCAGGCGATAGCAGCGATTAAAAGGGCGTGCGGGACGGCCAAGATTGAGCCGCGTGGCATCGCGCATCTAGGGAAACTCTTGAGCATGAAAACGGACATTTCGTACGGTGACAAGGAAGTGGATAATCAACTTGCCGAGGCTCTGTGCGTGGCCGCGGATCGATTCGAGGCCTGGGCTGAAGGATATGTTCTTGCCCGGAAATGATAAGGAGAAACGCATGCCAGTGATAAGCAAGGGTAAGAAGCGGACCTTGACGCTTCGGCAGCAGAAAGGACGCGCTGTGAACGCCGTGGCCGAAGTTCTGCGAAAGAAGCTTTCGGTACCCAATATCTACCTTGAACCACATTTTCACTTTCCTGCTGCGGATGTTCTAGCTGTAGATCGCGCAGGTTCAGGTGATTTGCATGCCGTCAGGATCAAACTGGAAGCCGAGATTGTAAGGAAGCACGCTTCGGCGGCATTGGATTCAAGGCGATGGATGCGTCTAGATGCAAAGATGATGATGAAGACGATGAACCAGCAGCTTATGCGAATGGCGGCCCATTACAGATATCTGGCGATACCCGGAGACATTTGGGACGCGCTTAAGGAGGAACCCGAAGTTTCTTCCTATTCCTCCGATGGAATTGGGCGGATTGGAATCATCTCGATCACCGATCAACGAGAGGGCCTTCCGAGCGCGGAGATCGTGGTTACTCCCGAGCGTTTTCGTGTCGATGGAGCTCAGCTCAGCAAAATCGAGAAGAACCTAATCAATAACAAAAAGGTGCGTCCGGACATAGAAGTGCGGATTTGAATCTACGGAATCGGTAATGCACAAGTATTTCGACATTCCGGCTGAGCGTAGCGGGTCGGCTGACACCCGCGTGCCCGCGTCGGTGTCGCTGGGGAGCGTCGAAATTCGGCCCGCGACCGTGCTGGCGCCCATGGCGGGCATCACCGACACGGTCTTCCGCCGCTTCATCCGCAACCTGGGCGGTTGCGGCCTGATGATGACTGAGTTCACCTCGGCCGACGGCATCATCCGCCGCAAGGACAAAAAGGCCAAGCAATACCTGACATTCTACGGAAACGAGCACCCCATTTCGGCGCAACTGTTCGGCAGCGACCCGGCCACGCTGGCCGAGGCGGCGCGCGTCGTCGAGGCGCTGGGCTTCGACTTGGTGGACCTCAACCTCGGTTGCCCGGCGAAGAAGGTGGTGAAGTGCAACGGCGGATCAGGACTGCTGCGCGATCTGCCGCTCATCAAAAACATCTTCGAGTCGGTGCGCGCGGCGGTGAAGATTCCCTTCACCGTGAAGTTCCGCGCGGGTTGGAGCGACAAGGAAATTGTCCACATCAACCTGGCGAAGATGGCTGAGGACTGCGGGCTGGCCGCGGTCGCACTGCACGCTCGCACGCGCGAGCAGGGTTATAGCGGGCAGGCGCAGTGGGAGTGGATTGCAGCGGTGAAGAACGCAGTCAAGATTCCGGTGATCGGCAACGGCGACGTGCGCTCGCCCGAGGATGCCGCCGCCATGGTGGCGCAGACTGGTTGCGACGCGGTGATGATCGGGCGCAGCGCGGCTTCGAATCCGTGGATCTTCCGCCAGATCGAGCAATTCACTCGCACCGGATCGTACGAGCTGCCCAGCGACGCCGACCGCTACCAGATGATCCGCACCTACTTCAGCATGCTGGTGGAAGAGAAGGTTGGCGGCGCCGAAGGCAAGATGAAGCAGTTCGCGGCGTGGTTCACCCACGGCGTGCCGCATGGCGCGCAGTTGCGCAAGGCGGTGTATGAGTCGAAGCGCGAGATGGAAATTCTTGACGCGGTGGACCGATTCTTCGAAGCGCTCCTCGGCGGGAAAATTCCGAGCGCTGCGCAGAGCGTTGAGGACGAGATAAACTCCGCCGCGCTTCCTGCATAAGATTCGGAGATTCCTCGGGGCTGAAGCCCCTTGGGATGACAAAAAGACAGCGTTCAACGGCGCACCTAAAGGTGCGCCCCTTCATGTGCGGCTAAGAATGATCCTTTTCAGAAGGCTGTTTCAGCCAACGGCACCGCGACCCCACAGTACAATTCCGGAACCTCATTCGATCCGCGAACGTACTACCTAGTGATTCCTGGAGGACATTCTGCGCAAGAAATGGAAAGAAGTGGGCCTTGGCCTGCTGAACCTGGTGGCCGTTGGTCTGGTCATAGCGCTGGCCCAGCCGATGCTGCGTAGGTACATCCCCTCGGCGGGGGCGGCCGTGCTGGCGGTGCTCTGTCTGGCCACTTACATTCTGGCTGCGCGACTGATCGAGCGGCGCACTCCCACGGAGCTGGCCGCCAATCGCGTCTTGCCGGAAGGCGCAGCCGGAGTCGGCATCGGCTTTCTGCTGTTCGCCGCCGTGATGGCGATCCTGCTGGCCGTGGGCGTCTATCATCCGGCGGGTTGGGGCACGACCAGCGGGCTGGCCAACGGATTCTTCTTCGCGGTGATGGCGGGCATAACGGAAGAGATCTTGTTTCGCGGACTGCTGTTCCGGTTAAGTTCGAAGATCGTCGGGACCTGGGGCGCGTTGATCTTCACATCCCTACTATTCGGTCTGGCGCACAAGGCCAATCCCGGCGCCACCCTCGGCAGTTCCGTGGCGATTGCGCTGGAAGCCGGCGTTCTGCTGGGTGCGGCCTACGCCGCGACGCAACGGCTGTGGCTGCCCATCGGGCTGCACATTGGCTGGAACTTCACCGAAGGCCCGCTGTTCGGGATGACGCTGTCTGGCAACAAGATGACTGAGGGCGTGCTGCGTGGATCGCTGAGTGGACCGGGAATGCTGACGGGTGGCGCGTTCGGCCCGGAAGCCTCGATTGTGGCGGTCCTGGTCTGCCTGGTAGCCGCGATCTTCTTTCTCTGGAGGATCGTCAAGTTGCATCGCGCCGAGTTCGCGATGTGGACTAAGCCGGGGCGGGAAGAAGCGGAGCGAGCTGAAGTGGTATGTTAGCGACAGGAGATGCAGATCGTGGCGTGCAACTTTACGGCGCACAACATCCGGCTTGACGACGGGTCTATGACCCGGCCGGACCAGCCCTGGCAAATGGAAGATCTCCCGCTAGCTAAGTTCACCAAACGATTCCTGCGGATATTGTTTCCGGAGGGCGTCGCCGGCAAACGGATTGTCGATCTAGGGTGCCTCGAGGGTGGCTATACCGTCGAACTGGCGCGTGCTGGTTTCGATGCGCTGGGCATCGAGGTCCGGCCGAGCAACTTTGAGAATTGTCAGCGAGTCAAAGCGGGGACCAATCTGCCCAACTTGAGTTTCGCCTGTGACGACGTGCAAAACCTGGCGAAGTATGGCAACTTCGATGCGATTTTCTGCTGTGGCATCCTTTACCACCTGGATCAACCGCGCAAGTTTGTCGACCTGATGGCACAAGTGTGTCGGCGGGCAGTCATTATCGACACCCACATCGCAGATACCCAGCCCAACGGTAAGTTTGCACTTTCCCAAGTTACCGAGAATGAAGGGTGGACTGGCCGGTGGTTTGACGAGTTCACGGACGAAAGCCTGCGCCATGCGGACAAGTGGTCGTCGTGGAGCAATCCAAAATCATTCTGGCCGATGAAGCGCGACCTGATGCAGGGTTTGCAACAGGCGGGTTTCACCATGGTTCTGGAATGTCCCATCTTCGAACCCTATCGCGAACTCACCCATAGGGTGAC
>PLYW01000342.1:0-2048 GCA_003151875.1 Acidobacteriaceae bacterium | reverse complement strand
CGCTGCCGGCGCAATCGATTCCCTTGACCTCGGGGCCGGTGTTGCCGTTGTACCGCGCGCTGCGCAATGTCGGACTCGATCCGCAACGGGTGTTCCAGATCCGCGAGGCGGAGATCGATCGCGAAGATATTCATATCTGGCTGAACGACGGCACCATCGCGTTTACCCAGTCCGTCGATGGCAAGGTGACGGGCGCCTTCTTTGAAGGAGAAGGCGAGGTGCTGGTGCGTCCTCCCGACCGCATGGAGCGCGCGTCGCTGGGCCGCTTCATCGGCGCCGGCGTATTGGAAGAGAAGTTTGCGTCCGCGTATCTGCGCTTCAACGACAGTACGGCGAAGGACCTGGAGCCGTATCTGCGCCCGCCCACCGATGCCGCAGCTTTCGTCACGCGCACCGACGCCCCGGCGCGAGCGCAGGCGCAGGTCGACGCTATGCGGCTCTGCATCTCGTTCACCAGCGCACCGCCCGCGCCTGCGGCCGGCGAAGCCGCGCCCGCGGCGGACCGTTTTCTGCATGTTCGCATAGCGGGTGAGCACTACGGAATGTTCGACGTCTATTTCGATACCCTGGGCCCAGAGCAGATCGTGGTAGGCAATACTTCCTCACACAATGAGCAAATCTATTACGACCTGTGGATGGCCTTCCCCATGCGCTCGCAGCGCAAGACCCCGCTTTCCAACCTCCGCTTCGAAGGACCCACTGGGCCGGCGTGGACGCGGGACATTCTGACCGTCAGCAAATACACCATTAGCGGAAAGCTCGACCCGCCTCGCGACCTGGCGGCGGAGGCCACCCTCGACGTGGAGGTGAAACAAAGCGGCGCGCGCATGGTGCTCTTCGAACTGTCGCGCTATCTGCAACTGAAACAGGTTGACGCCGATGGTCAGCCGCTCGAGTACATCCAGAACGAAGCGGTGGAAGGCAGCGAGATGGCGCGCCGTGGCAACGACATTGTCGCGGTCGTCTTTCCTCAGCCCTTGCAGGCGGGAGCGCATTTTGCCCTGCGCTTCAGCTACGCCGGCTCGGTACTGTCGGATGCGGGCGGAGGACTGCTCTACGCCGGCGCGCGCGGCACCTGGTATCCCAACCGCGGCATCGCCATGACCAATTACGATGTCACCTTCCGCTTTCCTGAGCCCTGGACGGTGGTGGCCACCGGGAAACTGGTTTCGCTGCAGCGACAGGGTGGCGACTTCCTGGCCCACTGGATCACCGAGAAACCCATTCCCATCGCCGGATTTAACATGGGNNATCATCAAAGTCATACCTCCGCCCGGCGTGATCGCCACCTCGCCCGGGCCGGAATCGTTGCTCGCTTCCCGGACCCCGGGGATGAAGCCGGAGCCATTCCCCAGCGCCGCCAGCCGGGGACAATCGCTGGCCGACAGCGCCGCCGAAACCCTGACCGCACTCTCGCAGATGCTCGGGGCCTATCCCTTCAGCACGCTCTCGCTGGCGGAAAATCCCAGTACCGACAGCCAGGGATGGCCGGGACTGGTTTTCCTTTCCAGCTACGTTTACCTCAGCCCGGAGCAGCGCGCCGCCTTAAAGCTTCCGCCGGCTGACCAGGTCATTTATGGCGATGTCATGATGCCGCATGAACTCGCCCACCAGTGGTTCGGGGACAAAGTGTCGTGGGCCAGCTATCACGAGCAATGGTTGATGGAAGGACTGGCCAATTACTGTTCGCTGATGCTGCTGGAACGCACGCGCCCCGCGGACGTAAAGCTGACGCTGCAAAACTATCGCAATTGGCTGGCGTTCAAGTCGAAGGAGGGGCGGCCCAACGNNACCTATGGCCGCGGCACCTGGCTGATTCACATGTTGCGCTGCATGTTGCGCGACGCCTCGCGCACCCCGGAAAAGCCGGAGGGCGACGACACCACTTTCCTTGCCTTGTTGCGCGGCATTGTGGACCGCTATCAAGGCAAAGAAATCACCAATACAGATTTCCAGCAGGCCATCGAGGCGGTGCTGCCGCGCGCCTTGTGGTTTGAGGACCGCAAGTCGCTCGACTGGTTCTTCGATGGATGGGTGAACGGCACCGC
>PLYW01000158.1 GCA_003151875.1 Acidobacteriaceae bacterium | reverse complement strand
CTCGGGAGCCTGAAGCGCCCTACGACCCATCCGTTCACCAACCCAACATGCTCTGCGTTTCGATCTCAGCCAGCGCAAGGTGCTGTTGGTCTTTGACGAAGCCCAGCAGCTGTCGATTGAGTGCCTGGAGACCCTACGGGAATTATTGGATCAACCGCCGCACTGCGGGTTATTGTTCGCCGGCACCCACGAACTGGAGGCAATCTTCACTCGCCACGCCCTGGAGCTGGAGCAATGGCGCTCCCGCTTTCATGCTGGCCAGGCCCTACCCGGCATCTCGGAAGAAGAAGCAGCCACTATCGTGTACTCTGAGCTCGGGTTGGGACTGACGCAGCGGAAAATCCAAAAGCTAATCTCGAAATCCCGCATCACGGACCTACGCCACGGTGGTCAGCACAGCTATGTATCGGCCCGGCGGCTGTTCTGGGTGATTCGCGAGCTGCAAGCCGTCGCCAACGGAGAATCAATACACTCTCCTCATCAATAGTAATAAGGATGTCAGGAGCAAGCCTGGCGCAGCATCAGCCACCCAATGTCCCACCGAACCCATCGCGAGAACTCCCGTTTTCAGCGGACGTTCCCACAGTGGAGCCGTAAGCAGCTGGGATAACTTACGGATTGCCGACGACACGGCCAAAAACGCAATCCACGCTTCCTAGAACCCCGTTTCGGGTTCATCCCCCACCACCGAATTTAACTACAGCTCCAAGTGTCACAATCGGCATGTATGATTGACCACAAAGTCCGGCGGGAAGACTCGTGATCGGCGATCGTGCCAAAACGCAGCTCGGCAAATGATTCGTCCTATTGTGAAGACTCTCTCTGAAGCCACCGTACTCGTACGAGGAAAGGTTGGATTCGATGAGGGTTCATCTCGTAAATCCCAGCGACAATTCTTTCGGTACGGCCGTCATAACGCCAAGATGGTTGTTTGTCCTTGCGGCGGCGACACCTCAAGCAGCGGGAGATCCCATTCTCGTCGATGAGTCGCTGGAGCAGATTCTACCGGAAAGCATCATGCCGGGAGATATCGTCGGCATCAGTGTACATACGGGCAATGCTCTCCGCGGATATGAGGTTGGCCGAATGGCGCGCGAGCGCGGCGCGTGGGTGATCTATGGTGGCATTCACGCTACGCTGTTTCCCGAAGAGGCCTTGGAACACGGTGATGCTCACACCGTGGTGAAGGGAGATGGCGATATTGCGTGGGGCAAGGTGGTGACCGATTGCCTCGCAGGCAAGCCAAGCAGGATCTATGAGGGCGGACGGATTGAAGGTAGCCAGTTTTTGGCCGCGCGATGGGACCTGATGCAGCCCGATAAGTATATGTGGGCCTCGGTGCAGACCATTCGCGGATGCCCGAAGCATTGCTCTTTTTGCAGCGTTTGGCGGACCGATGGGCAGCAGCCTCGGCAACGGCAATATCAGAGTGTGATCGACGAAATCGTTACTCTGCGGCGGATCGGTTTCCGGTTTATCGCCCTGGCCGATGACAACTTCTATCCGGTGACGTTGACCGATCTGCGGCTGGCCCGGGAGCAAAACAATATTGCCAAACTTGAAGAGTTGACGGCGATCCGCACAGAGCGTTTCCAACTGATGGAAGAGCTGGCAAAGCTGCCCAAAGACATGGTGTTCTTCACGCAGATCACGATGGAGGCGGCTGAGGACAGCGAGTATCTGGACGCTATGCGGAAGGCCAATATAAAGGGTGCTCTGGTGGGGGTCGAAGCGGTAACACCGGAAGGACTCAAGGCGATCTTCAAAGACTTCAACTACTCTGGCGAGGCTCTGGCGAAGCAGCTGCTGACGTTCAAACAGCATGGCGTCCATGTGCTTGGTTCGTTCATCTTCGGTCTGCCGACAGATAAGCCGGCAACGTTCGATGCGACGGTGGAGATGGCACTGAAGGCGGGCGTGACCTTTGCCCAGTTCGTGATGATGTCGCCGTTTCCGGGCACCGTGGATTTTGCGCGCTGGGAAAAGGAGCAGGCAAACGATCCCACGCTGGTGGGCGATGTGCCGATTACTCGATACTGGCTGATTCCGACAGATGTTCGTCCCAAGATGTTTACACCGCATCCTTCGATGAGCTCGGATGAGATTCGTGAGCGCACACAGAAGGTTTGGGACAGATTTTATAAGTGGAGCGCTATCTGGCAAAGGTCAGCCTGCACTCCAACTCTACGGGCCAGGATCGCTTTTATGTTCCTTTCGAAGCTCTACCGGCAGATGTATGCGGGAACTGGAATTTCGACCGATAGTGCCCGTAGGAAGAAGTCCAAGACTTGGGCCCGGTGGACGGCCAGACAGTGCAGGAAACTGTTCCAGGCAAAGCCAATGCCAGAGCTGCAGTCGCCAATGTGGGAACTTGCGTTTGCATCTCCTCTACAATGTCGTCCTGCGCTTCTGAGGGACGAGCACTATGATGAGACGGGGCCTTTCGTCGTCATCCCGGAGAGTTGAAGCCCGTTGTAGAGGTGGGGAATTCTCACGACGACCTGTAACGATCCTCGGACGAACAGCCAATGCTCTCTACAGTTTTCGAAATCAAGGGAACGGAGAGGGCCCAGCTAATAATTCCTGTTTATGTTGAGGCAGTACTATCCAAGCCCATGTAGGACGAATTGCGACGAGTTGCTTGGTTGTCGGACCGAGTCTATCAAAAGCCAAATGGGTCACGGTCCCGCTGCAACAACACGGCAAGCTAGAACGTAGCTAGTTAGGAAAACGCTGGCACGCCGTACTAGCATCGTTCAGTTTTGATTTCGGCACTTCCAATCGAAGTTACCGCTGCAAATCAACAAAGTACTCTTTTCTCCATGCAGGACGGCGCTGAAAAGGAATTCCGCTTGGCTCTTGACGACATTACGAAACTCATCGATGCCGGAAGAGAAAAAAGCCATCTCACGTACAACGGGGTGAATGACCTGATTCCGCACGACGTCCACTCCCCAGAGGACCTGGACGATTTGATCACCACCATCGGCTCGCGGGGCCTTGACGTGTTTGCGAGCCAGCCCAAGCTACCTTCCTCGGTCCTCGACAAACAGTTTGAGGAGGAAGTGGAGGCCGGCGAGCTCGACCTGACCCCAGACGCTCTTGAAAAGACCAACGATCCGGTGCGCATCTACCTGCGCGAGATGGGCATAGTGCCTCTGCTCACCCGCGAAGGGGAAGTGGACATTGCCAAGCGCATCGAGCGCGGACAGCTGAGCGCGCTGAAGGCGCTTTCACGCTCGCCCCTTGTGATCCGACAAATCCTGGTCATTGGCGAGGATTTGAAGCGCGGCATACGCTCGATCAAGGAGATTGTCGTCTTCGATGAGGAAGGGATCACCGAGGAGACCCTGCAGAACTGCGTCAAGAACATCACCCAGCGCATCGATGAGGTGCAGAAGCATAACCAAAGAGCCACCCAGTTGGCCGGACGGCTACCAACCATTGTGGCAAAACAGAAAGAGCACGAATACCGCCACTGCCGATGCACCT
>PLYW01000073.1 GCA_003151875.1 Acidobacteriaceae bacterium | reverse complement strand
CCTCGGTCTTCTTCTCGTCTTCGGCACTCAGCTCGCCCATGGCGACGTTGGCCGAATAGCGCAGCGCGCGGAAGCCCAGCCCCATCGCCTGGCCCAGCGTCATGACGCCACGGACCACCGGCCAGCCCATCCATTTGTGCTGCTCCGAGAGACGTTCGAGCGGCTCCGAGTGCGTCGCCAGCGTGCCATCGGGCCTGCGGATGCAGATGCCCCAGGCATGCGGCGAGCGCATCATGACGCCCTCCAGCACGGCTTGGCCGCCGACCAGGGTTTCTTCACCGCTCTCCAAAGCCGGCAAAAGTTGGACGGCCGCTAAAAAACGTAGGCGTTGACGCAAAGACTGCATGGTGATTGGATGTTCCTCGAAGGGGTACGTCGCACAATTACGCTAGTTTAGAGTAAGCAGCCGCGCGGGAGATGTCAATGCGGGGCCCTGTGCGATCATTGGCCACCGGGACGGCTTCGGCGTTGCCAGAAAAGGCAACTATTGCTTTCATTTCCCCGGCGCGAGGATTGCATCAAGGCGGCCGGGCGTTCCTTCTACTCTTTCCAAGTGCGGGTACCGCAGCCCGCCATGGTAGTCCAAGGTCACGGTGACAAACTCATCGCCACGCTTTAGCAGGAGCTTTAGCGGCTGTTTGCTCTTTTCTGCAGAGAGGATGGCTTCGCGCAGGCCCGCAACCGTGAACTTCTGGTCATTGACGGCTTCCAAGTGCATATCCGGCGTGATGCCTGCCTTAAACGCCAGACTATCCCACCACACGTTTTCAACGCCATTGTCTTTGTTCGCCGAGAATCCCAGCGAAGTAGCAAAGCTGGTTCCGCGAGAGCTGTCCTGATGTTTCAACCACTCCGGCTGGTCGTCGTTGTAGACGAGCCGATAACCCCCTTGGGTAATCCCGTTTTCCGGAGTCTGCGTCGCCAGGTTGTAAACCCGCGCGCGCAGGAACCCTGTCCAATCAAATGGCTGCACCTTATTCAACGCCGCGACCAGATCGTCGAAGGTATAAGTCCTGGTGATGTAGCTACCGTTGTCGATGCTGAAGAAGAGCCTGGCGAAATCATCGAGAGACTTGCTGCCGTTGCTCAATTCGCGGAGTTTCGTGTCAGCATCGAGCCAGATAAGATCTGATTCCGGATAGTAGTCGTAGGAACGCTGCCAGCTTGGCCAGGTCTCCCGGTCGGCGCCGTGAGACGAAATGATGGGCTGATTGGTGGTATCCAACAAGGGGCGCCAGGTACGTCCAAGGCTGATGTCGAAGTAGGCGGCGATCTGCGCGATCACGTCGCGGGCTTGCTCCGCGGTGCGCATTCCGGAACGAGCTGCCAGGACGTTGCCGTAGTAATCGGTCAGGCCTTCATAAACCCAAAGCAGGTCGTTCTGCATCGGCACGTTGAAGTTGGGCGTCCACAGGTCAGCAGGCCGGCGAAACTTGCCGTTCCACGAATGGGTGTATTCGTGGGGCAGAAGAGCGCGACCGGCAACCCCCGCAGCCCAGTCGGTAAAGTAGTTGGCACGGGTACCATCCTCACTCGACTGATGGTGTTCCAGGCCCTCGCCGCCGACCGTATCGCTGAGCGAAAAAAGGAAATCATAGTGATCGTAGTGATGGGAGTGGAAGAGCTTCTGCGCTTCGATCACAAGCTTCTTGTGGTATTGCAGCTCCTCCGGCGTGATTTCGAGATCGGCAGGCTTGTCCGCGAAGAGATCGAGGAATACCTGATTGTCTGCGCCTGTGGACAGGTCGACGCGCTTGTAGTTGACGCCGGCGTAGAGCGGCGAGTCCACAAGAGTGTTCAGCGTAGTCGGTTTGAAGTGAATCAGGTTTCCATCCTGCGATCCCGTCTCCAACGCAGTAGCGAATTTCCAGCCCTCCGGCAGCCGGACGGCGGGATCAAACAGGATGCGCCGCGAGAAGTATCCCGCCGGATAAAGCAGTACGCTGTTCCAGGTAACGTCGGCAAAATCGGACGAGATACGGCCCCGCTTTGGATCCAATGGAGCCAAATACTGAAAATTGAGTTCCAGGCGGGTTACGCCCTGCGGTACCTGGATGTGGAAGGCGTACATATTCACGCGATCACGGACCCACTCGACCCTTTTGCCATTCGCCGTGACCACGAGACCGGCCATGTTCTCCACCGGGTTCGACGGGGAGTGCGTGCCGGGAAGCCACTCCGGGTAGAGCAGTGTAATCTCGCGGCCTTTTACCGGTACCGTCTCATGGACATTCAACACACGATCGGTGATGTTGGTGATATCGACACTCAGAGCGATGGTGCCGGGATACGACGTGTCTGCCGGCGCGGTAATGGGCGGAGGCAGCGGCACAGGCTGTGGGCCGCCTGAGTTCTGCGCATACACCACGCAGGTTAGAAAAACGGAAAGGGCTGCGAAAAGCGCCGCGGCGCCGCGACGACGGAAGGACCAAGATGGCACGCCAATCCTCCAAAACTCCGAACAATACTGTACACCAGCACCGGCACTCCGAAACGGCCAGAGATTTGGTAGAGATCGAGTCTGCGCCGTGCTCTCAGCCTGCCGCATCCAAGTTCGCTGCGAACCCTATGCTCCGCCTGGCTGAAATCTGCGAGCGCATTGCCGCCACCACCAAGAAGCTGGAAAAGACCGCCATCGTGGCTGACTACTTCCGCTCGCGGGAGTTGCGCGACGCGGCGACCTCGGCCATCTTCTTCTCTGGCCGGGCGTTTCCGGCCTTCTCAGCAATCGTGCACCATCTAGTCGTACACCGTGAACTCAAAGCTCTTCTTCGCATGAAGCGGCCCTTGCGAGGCAACCACAGCAAGGTTCCACATGCCGGACATATCCGTGCTCGTCATCGCAGCCTCGTAGTCGCCGTTGCCCTTGGGCGCGAACTTGATCTGGGTTGTGCCCATGTCCATCTCCTTCATCCTAAGAGCGCCATTCACCTCAGCGTCGTTGACCGGCTGCGCATGGTCGTCGGTGATATGCAGCGTGAAAGTCAGCGGCTTGACCATCCTCGGATGGTCGGGAGAAACCTTTAAGTCCATGTGCCACGGGCCTGCCTCGCCGGAGGCAGGCGAGGATGCAGTCTGTTGCTGCTTCTCCGGCGCAGTCGCATTCTGGCTACAGCCCAAAGTGCAGGCCAAACTCGCAGCGAGAATCGCACCGGCCAGCCGACATTGACGAATCGACAAAACTTTTCTCCGCTTCCGCTTCAATGCGAGTGGCCGTGTTCGTGGGCCGGGCTGATGGGGATGACGCAGCCGTCGGCCACCTCGCAGACCGCCAGCTCGAACTGGATGGTGGTGTGATGAATGTGGAAGCGCTGGCCCATCTGCTCGCGAATCAGGCGCAGAATTCCCTCACTCTCCGACGCGGGCATGTCGGCGATGGCCACATGGCAGGAGAGCGAGTGGGTATCGCTGCCGATGCTCCACACGTGCAGATCGTGCACATCGTTCACCCCCGGAATGCCGCGAATGATCTGCTCAATGCGCCGCAACTCCATGCCGCTGGGAGTGCCTTCCAGCAGAATGTTGAGGCTCTCGCGGATGATCCCGATGGAAGACCAGAGGATCATGACGCCGATGCCCACCGAAAGTGCGGGGTCGATCCAGCGCTCGCCGGTCAGGGCAATCATGATGCCGCCGACGATGACCGCGGCCGTGGACAAGGTGTCGCCAATCTCGTGCAGCAATGCGCTACGCAGGTTGATGTCGCGATGGCCGCGCATCAGCAGCAGCGCAATCGCGCCGTTCATGACGACGCCCGCGGCTGCCACCCAGATCATGATGCCGGCGTGCACGTCCACCGGGGTCTGCAATCGGCGGAAGGCTTCGTAGAGGATATAGAAGGCAATCAGCACCAGCGACAGGCCGTTGACGAACGCCACCAGCACGCCCGCGCGGTTGTAGCCGAAGGTTTTACGCGCGCTGGGCCGTCTGCCTTGCAAATAAACTGCGCCCCACGACATCAGCAAGGCAACGAAGTCGGAGAGATTGTGCCCGGCCTCCGAGAGCAGCGCCAGGCTATGGGCGCGCAGCCCGGCCACGACCAGCAGCACGATATAGGCAAGCGTAACGACCAGCGAAATCCGCAACACACGCGAGGTGGTCGCACTTCTTGCGTCGCTGGCATGCACGTGCATATCTCCAGTTTAAGAGCGAGATTGCACTCTGTTCAACCTGGGAACTTCGTCAAGATCCGGGCGGGCAAAACGGGCTGCCGGTTTAGCGGCTGTCAACCAGCATCAAGGGTGCGGTCGCCAACCCCGTTCCTGGTTGACTGGCCGATGCTGCGTCCTTAAGATGATGTCACCCCAAGGTTCAGCCACCTCGTAATGATTGACCAGATCGTATCCCATTACCGCATTATCGAGAAAGTCGGCGGCGGAGGGATGGGTGTGGTCTATAAGGCCGAGGACGTCTCCCTGCACCGGTTTGTCGCCCTGAAGTTCTTGCCGGATGAAATCGCCAAAGATCCCCAAGCCTTGGCCCGCTTCGAGCGCGAGGCCCAGGCGGCCTCTGCCCTGAACCATCCCAATATCTGCACTATCTATGAAATCGATGAGCACGACGGTAAGCCCTTCATCGCCATGGAATTTCTGGACGGCATGACGCTGAAGCATCGTATCGCCGCCAAACCCATCGAGACCGATGTTCTGCTTGGCCTGGCCATTGAGATTGCCGACGCGTTGGACGCCGCGCATTCGGAAGGGATTATCCATCGCGACATCAAGCCCGCCAATATTTTTGTGACCGTACGCGGCCACGCCAAGATTCTCGATTTCGGACTGGCCAAGATCGCGGCCAAAGCCGGTTCGTCGAGCAAGATTTCCGCAGCCGAGACGATGATGGTGACGAGCGCCGAACTGCACCCGACCAGTCCCGGTTCTGCGGTCGGCACGGTGGCTTATATGTCGCCCGAGCAGGTACGGGCCAAAGATCTCGATGCCCGTTCCGACCTGTTCTCGTTTGGGGTGGTGTTGTACGAAATGGCCACCGGCCTCATGCCGTTTCGCGGCGAAAGTTCGGGAGTCATCTCCAAGGCAATTCTGGACGGCGCGCCCACTTCGCCAGTGCGGTTGAATCCCGACATATCGCCCGAGCTGGAACGAATCATCAACAAAGCCCTGGAGAAGGACCGCAATCTGCGTTACCAGCACGCTGCGGAAATGCGCGCCGACTTGCAGCGGGCAAAGCGGGACATCGAGAGCGGAGTCAGTTCTGCGGCGAGCTCGAGTGCGGTGGCCGCGCCACAAGCTGTCCTTGCTTCCAGCAGCAAGCTCTGGAGGATTGCGTTTCTGGTCCTGCTGAGCGCGGCGCTGGTCGTGGGCGGGCTTTACTATCGCGGGCATCAAGCCAAGCCACTGACCGGCAACGACACCCTTGTCCTCTCCGATTTCACCAATACCACCGGCGACAGCGTTTTTGACGACACGCTGAAGCAGGGACTCGCGGTGCAGCTTGAGCAATCGCCCTTTCTCGCCCTGGTGTCCGAGCGCAAGGTGAACGAGACTCTGCGGCTGATGGGCCGCCCCGCCGGTGACCGTTTGACGCCGGAGCTGGCGCGCGAAGTTTGCCAGCGTAGGGGCAGCCGGGCCATCCTGACCGGCTCCATTGCTGCGCTGGGCAGCCAATACGTGATTGGCCTGAAGGCGGCGGACTGCAACACCGGAGACGTATTGGCGCAAGCGCAGGAGCAGGCGGCGGGCAAGGAAGCGGTGCTCAAGGCGCTGGACAATGCGGCCGTCATCTTGCGCGCCAAGCTGGGCGAGTCGCTCAGCTCGGTGCAGAAGTATGCCACCCCGGTGGAGGAAGCGACCACGCCCTCGCTGGAGGCCCTGAAAGCCTACAGCCTGGGAAGGAAGATGCAGGCCGCAAAAGGGGACGTTCCGGCTTTGCCCTTCTACAAACGCGCGGTGGAATTGGACCCGAATTTTGCCGTGGCCTACCGATCCATGTCCGTGGTGTACGGCAATCTGAACGAGTTGGGCCGGGCGGCGGAGAACTCGCGCAAAGCTTACGAGCTGCGGGAGAAGGTGAGCGAGCGCGAGCGGCTCGCCATCGAGGCCATCTACTACACCTACACCACCGGCGAGCTGGAGAAGGCGGCGCAGGCCTACGAGCTGTGGCAGCAAACCTACCCGCGAGACTATTTACCTTACACCAACCTGGGCGATATTTACGGCATCCTGGGGAACTGGGGAAAGGCTTTGCAGGAAGCGAGCGGGGCGCTGCGCCTGGAGCCGAATGATGAGAACAACTATCTCAACCTCGGCAGCGACTACGCCAGCCTCAACCGGCTGGACGAGGCGGAGACGGTGTACAAGCAAGCCGAGGAGCGCAAGCTGGAGGGCGAGTTCCTGCTGACCAACCGTTACCAACTGGCCTTCCTCAAAGGCGATGCGGCGCAGATGGCGCAACTGCTCGCCGCTGCTATGGGCAAGCCCGGCGCCGAAGAACTGGTGCTGGCCTATCAGGGGGACACCGAAGCCTGGTCCGGCAAATTGAAGAAGGCGCGCGAGCTGACGCTGCAGGCCATGGAGTCAGCCCAGCACGACGACGCCAAAGAGGCGGCCGCAATGTATCAGGCAGCGGCGGCGCTGCGCGAGGTGGAATCCGGCAACCGCAATCAGGCCGTCGCCGAGGCCACTGCAGCGGTGAAGTTGGCTCCAAACCGCGACGTAAAGGCAATGGCGGCAGTGGCCCTGGCGCTCGCAGGCGATACCGCAGGGGCGGAGAAGCTGGCGGTTGAGCTCGACAAAACATTCCCGCTCGACACGCTGGTTCAGAGGTATTGGCTGCCCACAATCCAGGCGGCGGTCGCTTTGCAGCGCAAAGATCCGAACCGGGCCATCGAAATATTGCGGGCGACCAGCGCCATCGAACTCGGTCTGCCGACGAACCTCGCAGTGTCCCTATGCCCGGTTTATTTGCGGGGAGAAGCTTATCTCATGCTGCACGACGGCCAGGCCGCGGCGGCGGAATTCCAGAAGTTCATCGACCACCGGGGTGCGGTGGTGAACTTTCAATGGGGAGCGCTGGCCCGCCTCGGCCTGGCTCGTGCCTACGCCGTGCAGGGTGACACGGCCAGGGCCCGCGCCGCCTATCAGGACTTCCTCACGCTGTGGAAGGACGCCGATCCCGATGTTCCTATCCTGAAGGAAGCCAAAGCGGAGTACGCGAAACTACAGTAACTTCGCGCTCGGCCCTGAAAGCAAATAGATATTCGACTGTTCGTCCGGCCTTCGCAACCGATGATCGACGCTCCTCTTGGACCGTTCCCATTTATCCGCAACTGCTGGATGCCAATCTTATCGACCGCCTTCTGTCGGCATTTCCTCCCGCTCAGCGCAGGCTCTTCGCAAAAAACGCGAAGAAACGGGGCACCCAGCGCCAAGTGGGTTTGATCAAGTATCCGCAACAAAATCAAATAGCACACGCAGCATCGCCGCCCACCCTGTTCGTAGCAAGTTAAAATG
>PLYW01000008.1 GCA_003151875.1 Acidobacteriaceae bacterium | reverse complement strand
GCACTCTCGCCGCCAGGTTCACCGAAACTTATAGCGGCGCCGGTATCAATCGGACCGAGAGCGGCACTTTGCTGATGAAGAAGCCGAGCCGCATGAGGTGGGACTACGATCAGCCGCGTCCCAAGCTGTTCCTCACCGACGGTCACAACGCATGGTTCTACGTGCCGGGAGAGAAGCAGGTTCGCCGCACACCGGTCAAGCAGCTCGACGATCTGCGGTCGCCGCTACGATACCTACTGGGCAAGACCAAGCTGGAGAAAGAGTTGGATGGGCTCTCGCTGGCCCCCGATCGAAAGCCGCTCAACCCGGGCGATGTGGTGCTGCGAGGGATTCCGAAGGGAATGGGCGATCGCGTCGAGCAGACTCTGTTGGAAATAGCACCCGACGGCCTGCTCTCGCGCATCGTCGTCGAAGAGCGCGATGGTTCGGTTACCGAATTCCGCTTTCTTCAGCAGAAGGAAAACGTCGAAATACCAGACGGACAATTTCGCTTTACTCCGCCGCCCGGGACCGAGGTCGTGGCCGGGACGGAACTCACGGAGTGAGCACTTAGCATTTGGCATTTAGTAAGAGCGCGCGAGTGTTGTCGGTGTCGATTTCGGTCCCGGTCAACGTCTGAATGCTAAGAGCTAAGTGCTACTTGCTAACGGCTAAATGCTAGACTACTGATAATCTCTCCCTAGGGAACCTCTCAACCATGGCCGAATACCTGATCAAGATGGCCGACGAACGGGGCCACGTCCTCCAGCAAACCGAGAATGGGGGCTCGGAGGTCGAGGTCCGCGACCGCTTTGCTCAGCAGGGCTTTCTGGTCTATTCGGTCAAGCCCAAGGGCCTGTTTTCGACCCAGGTCGGGTTCCCGCGGCGGCGCAAGATCAAGCAGGAGCAGTTTGTCATCTTCAACCAGCAGTTCGTGACCTTGATCCATGCCGGCCTGCCGATCATCCAATCGCTGGAGCTGCTGATCAAGCGGCAGCGCAATCTCTTCTTCCGTTCCGTGTTGCAGAATGTGCACGACCGGGTGCGCGGTGGCGAGCTGCTCTCCGATGCGTTCGAGGCGCAGAAAGTTTTTCCCAAGGTGTACACCACCACACTGCTGGCAGGTGAGAAGAGCGGCAACCTGGAAGAGGTGATGGGCCGCTATATCTCGTTCCAGCGCCTGGCGGTGAGTTTTCGCAAGAAGCTGACGGCTTCGCTGGTCTATCCCGCTTTGCTGGTGGTCATGCTGATCGTGATGATGACCTTCCTCATCACCTTTGTGGTTCCGCAGTTCGCCACGCTGTATCAGCAATTGGGTTCACCGCTGCCGGCCGTGACTTCGGTAATGCTGGCGATCGGGGTCAATGCGAAAAAATATTTCCTGCTTTCCCTGGCGGTGCTGGTGGCGATTGGGTTCTTCCTGTGGCGCTGGATGAAGAGCGACAGCGGCGCTACCAGGGTGGACCGGATCAAATTAAAGATTCCGCTGTTGGGAGACGTCTGGTTGAAGTACCAGGTCGCGGTATTTACGCGTATGCTGTCGACCTTGCTGTCGGGCGGACTGTCGCTGGTCCCGTCGCTGGAGACGGCGTGCGAGTCGATGCAGAGCCGCCTGATCTCGCACGGCATTGAGACGGCGACGCGCGGCGTGCGCGAAGGTCAGGGGCTGGCCCACAGCCTGGAACAGACCAAGGTCTTCCCCGAGATGTCGGTGGAGATGATTGAGGTCGGCGAGTCCACGGGCGCGCTGCCGGCCATGCTGAACTCGGTCTCCGAGTTCTATGAGGAGGACGTGCAAAACGCGCTGGCCACGGCCATGGCCCTGATTGAACCGGTTATCCTGATTGTGATGGGCGTGGTGGTGGCTTTTGTACTGATTTCCCTGTATTTGCCGATCTTTAGCTTGGGCTCGGAAGGGCTGCACTAGAAGCAGTAGCCAGTTGCCAGTAGTCAGTTACTGACTGCTAGAGGCTAAAGGCTAAAGGCCAATTGCTAATTGCTAGTTGCTAAAAGGTATTTATGGCAGACATTAAAAAACCCATATTCGTAGGCGGCGGAAACGGAAGCCCGGTTGACGCCAAGGACGAAGTCGAGCACGGCAAGGAACTGGCGCAGCGCTATCGTTGCGAATTTGTGGACCTGAAGAACTTTCACATTCAGCACGACCTGTTCCGCAAGATTCCCGTGGACTTGATGTTCCGCTACAACTTCGTGCCGTTGGAGGACAAGCCCGATGGCCGGCTGGTGATCGCCATCGCCGATCCCAGCCAGTTGATGATGATCGACGAGATCGGTCTGCTACTGGGACGCCGCATCACCACCAAGGTAGCCAGTCTGTCGCAGATCAGCGACATCCTGAAAAAGACGGAGCAGTCACAGCGCGTGCTGGAGGAAGCCAGCGAGGGCTTCGCGCTGGACGTAATTGTCGAAGACGAAAATTCCGACGAGACCATCTCCATCGAGAAGCTGACGGCCGAGGCCGACATCAGCCCCATCATCCGGCTGGTGGACACCACCATCTTCACCGCGTTGCAACGGCGCGCCAGCGATATTCACATCGAGACGCGCGACGACTCCGTGGTCATCAAGTACCGCATTGACGGTGTGTTGCAACAGGCCATGCAGCCCATCGCCAAAGAACACCATTCCACCATCATCTCGCGCATCAAGGTCATGAGCGAGTTGGACATCTCCGAGCGGCGCGTCCCGCAGGACGGGCGTTTCCGGGTGCGCTATCTCGGACGCTCCATCGACTTCCGGGTCTCCATCATGCCCTCGATTCACGGCGAAGACGCGGTGCTGCGCGTGCTCGACAAGGAATCGATGAGCGAGAAGTTCCACAAGCTTACCCTCGACGTGGTCGGCTTCAGCGATGAAGACTTGCGTAAGTTCCGCCGCTACATCAAGGAGCCGTACGGGATGGTGCTGGTCACCGGACCGACGGGCTCGGGCAAGACCACCACGCTGTACGCGGCGCTGAACGAGATCAAGAGCGACGAAGACAAACTGATTACCATCGAAGACCCGGTCGAATACCAGATTCGCGGCATTACCCAGATTCCGGTGAACGAGAAAAAGGGGCTGACTTTCGCCCGCGGCTTGCGTTCGATTCTGCGTCACGATCCTGACAAGATCATGGTGGGCGAAATTCGCGACACCGAAACGGCGCAGATCGCCATTAACTCCGCGCTGACCGGACACCTGGTGTTCACCACCGTCCACG
>PLYW01000113.1 GCA_003151875.1 Acidobacteriaceae bacterium | reverse complement strand
CGTCGCTGGTCACCCCATAAAAATTGGTAATTATCCCTTGACAACAAGTAGAACATATGGCAAACTGTTTCTACCATGGCAAAACCGAAGCAGCACATACCGAAAGAGCTTCGCTATACGGTAGAGCAGTTTCATGCCGAGTTTCCAACCGCCGATTCCTGCCTTGAGTTCATTAAGGAACAACGCTGGCCTGATGGCCGTACCTACTGCGAGAAGTGCGAGGCTGAGCATAAGCACTATCGCGTTACGGGCCGAACTGCTTACGCTTGTGACCACTGCGGGAATCACATCTATCCGCTCGCTGGTACTATCTTCGAGAAGAGCACTACATCTCTCCGCACTTGGTTCCACGCCATGTACCTGATGGCGAATACTCGTTGCGGCATTTCCGCGAAGCAGATTCAGCGCGAGACTGGCGTCACCTACAAGACCGCATGGCGCATGTTCCGGCAGATTCGCACTCTCTTCTCTGAGGACATCATCCTCGGCGGAGCCAATGGAGTGGAAATGGACGAGACCTATGTGGGCGGTCGCCGTCGCGGCGGTCATCGTGGACGCCCGCCCGCTGGCGACAGAAAACAGACCTGCGTGGTCGGTATTGTGGAGCGCAAAGGCCGCGTGATCGCGGTCGCTGCGAATGACGCTACCCGAAAAACCTTGCACGGAATCGCGGCAGAACGAATCCTGCCAGAAACAACGGTCTTCACCGACGAACTCGCCTCATACAATGGACTAGAAAGTGTCGGCGGAGGATACCTTCACAGGCGCATCAATCACAGCGCGAAAATCTACGTTGTTGGCGACATTCACACCAACACAATCGAAGGATTCTGGAGCTTAGTAAAGCGCGGAATCGGCGGAGTCTACCACGCTGTCAGCCAGAAGTACTTGCAGACCTACCTTGATGAGTACTCGTTCAGATACAACAGGCGTGACTCTACCGTCCCAATGTTCAGGCTAATGCTATCGCGGGTTTCGGAAACAGCCACAAGCTGAGCAACCGATTCGCTCCAAGAACGCTAGTTCATTTCTCTGGGAGGGGTTCCGGGTATTCAAGCAACGGTTGCCACTCGGAGACATTACCACCCAAAGGAGTAACGGAGAAGCCGAAGGGCGAATTCACTGCAGTCTCGAATTCCCTGCGAGAAATTTCATTCTGGAGCCTGATTATCTCAAGCGTTTTTTCGTAGTTCTGCATATTTGGCCTTGATCTTTTCTGAATCCGGCTTGGATTTTTTGGTCGCCTCGTGGTGTATTGCTTTCAGGACTCCCATTAGACTTTCCGGCACTGGCCAGATTTCAGTTGACGAAATAACCTTGATTTCCGTTTCCTGTCCAACGCCGGGAGCAACTTCTGCCGCACGTTTCGCGGAATATACGGCCAGCAAAACATCTTCCAGCGGAGTCTTCGGATGTAAGCAATCCAACGAAAATTTGATCGCTACGTGGGAAGCACCACTACCGACGGCATTGTAACCAATCTTGTCAAACGACACTATCGAACCGGGATGGCCGATGTAGTAGACGTGACTCCCGCTGCTGTCAATCCCTGCGACAATCAAGTCAACACCTAGATTGAATTGATTTGACTGCACGATGATCTGCTGGTAGATTCCAGGTTGCGGTTGCAGATACTGTGGCAGAGTTCCGTTACGTGACCGGAAAACTAGGAAGTCCGGGCCAAGCGTCGGGTTGATGATCTGCTCTTCAATCTTTTCATTGCGTGATTGCGTGTAAGCAGCTTTGACCGCGCCTGCGATTTGGTCCACGGACGCCCCGGCGATGTTGTTGTATGCCAGCTTTGCAGCCCCGAATATTTCGCTGACAAATAGACTATTGCCAGCACCCATCGCCACGCACGTGTTACCCATGACTTCGATCTTGCTGATGGGCGGCTCAAATTCCACGTTGAGGGGCGGCCCGACCGTAAACATACGGTCAGCAGCCGTGACGATATACTTGCCGTCTTCGCACGATGCTGCAATACAGACCGTCATATCATCGCCCCGGCTTATTGCCCTTGCGCGACTTTACGACAGGCTGTGACGCCTTGCGCAACAACTCCAGAAATCCCGAGCGCGTAACGCCAGCGTATGGAGTCTGCGGGCTGGTCTTCTTTTTCCTCAATTTGCCTTCGCCTTCAGCCGCTTCTTTATCTCAAAGTACTTGTGATAGCTAATCTGTGCTTCGTTTCGAACATGCTCCATGATTTCCATGGACACACATCCATCTTCGCCGGGTTCCCTGGGAATGTTAATTGGAGCCTGCTGCTTCGCATCCTTCGCCAAGAACCAGTGAAATTCATTTTCAAAGATGACCGTATAGCCATCCTCTACGAGCACATCTTTTAGTTCTTCCGGGCCGATCAGTGCTAAGGGAGGCACTCAGCCATCTCCCGCTCTCCGACAAGAAGCGTAATCGGAACCGCGTAGCGCTCTGGCTCTGCGGGAGTTCCTACCATGATGTACTCCTCCCCGTCGTCTTCTACCACCGGGCGCGTACTGTCTGCCTGCGGTGAATCTACAATTCTGGACAGTCCGCGTTCGCGCATCACGTCGTCCAGAATTCCCCGTCCATGACAGAGTTGTACAAAGTTATAAACCAAATCTTTCACGGCTTCTCCGAGGCGAGCCTTATCCTTCGACTGCGTGTACAGGCGCAGCACTGGTATGTAGGCCACAAAAGTCTTAGCCTCGTCGTCCCTTCTCACCCAATATCTGAGGGCGAACTTGATACGCATCTTCACAGCGTCCTCCTTTCGGACGAGGGCCTTCCAACCCCCGTGATCTCCTCCGCTATGATTGTGTGAATGCAGATGTCCGTGCCCGAGTGTGGGACTTCGCGGCGCAACCGCGCGGATTCCTGCATGTGGTGGGGAGCTTATCACAGTTAGATGCGAATCACAGTGATTTCGCTCCAACCGCCTACCTAATTATATGACACAGAGGTGTACTTGTCTAGAGGGGATAATTGCCTAAAAATTTCCATCATTGGCTTGCATCAGGGAGGTGGGATGGCTCCCAACCTGCGGACCGGAGCCACAACTGTAATTAGGGTTGCAAAACTTAGCCGGCACACTCTCGCTGCCGCTGGGAGTCAGTTTGAAGATGACGCCGCCGGTCTCTCCGTTGCCGCCGGAGATGGTCACGCCGTAGAAATTCCCGTCCCTGCCTTGGATGATCTGCATCGGCTGCGCTCCGTCACCGCAGTATTGCTGCTGGCAAAAGTTGTACAGCGTGGTCAGGGTGCCGCTGGGAGTGATTCTAAAAGCCGTGCCGGCGTTTTTGCTTCCTCCCGTGTAGGCTGTGCCGTAGAAGTTGCCGTCGGTTGCCAGTACCAGCCCAACCGTGGGGTTGCCGCCATCCGAGCCGGCAAAGTTATGCAGCACAGTCAGGGTTTGTGCAGGCGAATTCAACGCCGTCGCAGCACAAAATACAAACGGGATGAGGATCGTTTTCAATAGGCCGATTTTCTTCATACTGCTCCCTTTCCGCATTCACCTGAGTACAGAAATAGACAGCCTGGAAGCTCGCAGTTCCGGTAAGTCCCGGAGAGGAGGGATGTGCCGGAATCCCCGTCCGGAGGAGCGGGCATGAGGTTTGCATGGAGTTCCTCCAGGCGGATACGAGGCACTTTGCCGCACACGAACAGCAATATTTAATAACTGCAAACTGCCCGCTTGTCCGTGAACTGCGTCACCGCTCCCGGTGACAGTCGGGAAGTAGCGCTTGGCTGGGGTGGGGGGCGAAATCGCGGCTAGTCTATGGCGCGAAGTAGCTGGAGATGTCGAGGATCAGTTGGGTGAGCCCCGACGCATAAGCATCGACCTTGCCGTTGCTGGTGGGCACGATTGCCATGTTGTTGCTGATGGATCCATCCGAGGCGTTCAACGTCGAGACCGTAGGCCGATCGCCGCCGTCCGGCCACAGGGTCAGGTAGCCCAAGCCTCCTGGCGGCACGACCGTCGCGTTGAGGACATAGGCCTGCGCAGCGGTGGGTAGTCCGCAAGGCCCATCCACGACGTCCACTGGAGGACTCAAGGTTCCGCTGAAGGGCTGACCATTGCCCACATGGCGCGTGTCGATGACCCGGCATGGAGCCGTTGCGTACAGCGACAGTCCGCCAGTTCCCGCCGGCGCGAAGTAGCCGTTGATATCAATGACCAGGTCGGTATCGTTGGTTGGGTAAACCGAGACCTTGCCGCCGGTACCCGCAGGCACAATCGCGGCATTGGCGATGACGTTTCCGCCGACATCGTTCAAGGTTGAAACCGTGGGCCGGGGTCCACCCGTGGGCCAGACCGACAGATACCCCAGCCCGCCATGTGGCACGACCGTGACGTTCAGCGAATAAGCGGCAGCGCTGGAGGGAATGTTGCAGGAAGCGGCATCGAGTACAGGGAATACGCGTTCCTGGCCGCCAGTCAAGTAGGGCGATCCCAGGCCGCCATTGGGGTGCCGCGTGTCGGCGACGCGACAGGGGGTCAGCGGATAGAAGGCCAGCGTGGTCCCAGATGCCGGGGCGAAGTAGCCGTTGATGTCGAGAATCACATGGGTGGTGTTGGTGACGTAAATACTGATGGCGCCTTGATCGCCGGCGGGCACAATGGCGGCGTTGGCCTTGATGCGCCCGTCGAGCGAGTTCAGGGTGGCGACCACAGGTTTGGTTTGACCGGTGGGCCATATGGTGAGATATCCCAGGGGGGCGGACGGGACCACGGAGACATTCAGCGCGTACGCTGCTGCGGTGGACGAAATGCTGCAGCCGCCCTCTTGTGGTATGGGGAAGCTGCGGAAAGTGCCGCCCGGAATCGGGCCTCCGCCAGCGTCCGACCGCGTGTCCACCAAGCGGCAGGGCGTGACGGCGACGAATTGCAGAGCCTGCGGAGTGCCACTGTTGGTAATGGAGACGTCGTCCAGGTACATGGAGGTCAAGCCGCTGTAGCCGTCTTCGTGAGCATTGAAGTAGATCTGGATCGTCCGTCCCTGGTAGGGCGTCAGGTCGTAGGTCACCTGGGTCCAGGTTTGGGTGTTGGATGCCAGCTTGAAGATCTGGGCCAACTGGTTTCCATTGCTGTCGCGGACCTGCGCCTCCTGCCATTCATTTTCGATGGTGCCGCTGGTCGAGGGCCAGTACCAGAAGCTCAAGGCCGGGTTATCTCCGTTGTTCGGAATGGCAATGGTTTGATAAAGCGAGGAATCACCGTTTGGCACCGGGAGGCCGTTCGCGCCTAACTGAGCGGCGAAGCTGCCGTTATGGACCTGCTGCGTCGAAATAGCAGGCGGAAAGATTCCGCCTGGCTGCCAGCAGGTCAGGGTGCCGCTTTCAAAACCGCCGTCCGACAGGGTATTGGACACGCAAGCCGGCGTTTGCGTGCCGAACCCCGTCAAGCTGGCGACCTGGGGGCTGTCGGGGCCGTTATCGGTGACCGTCACGGCGCCGCTGCGGAGTCCCGTGCCGGTGGGTTGGAAGCGCACGTTGATGTTGCAACTGGCATTGGGGGCCAGCGACGTGCCGCAGTCATTGCTCTGGCTATAGTCGCCGCTAGCGGCGATGCTGCTGATCGAAAGGCCGTTCGGCTGATGATTCGTCAGGGTGACTTGCTGGGCTGGGCTGAGGGTGCCGACCGTCTGCGGTCCAAAGCTGAGGCCCGCGGGATACAGTCCAACAAAGCTGGGGGTATTGCACTCGGGAAACTGAAAGTTGACGATTCGGGTATTCCAATTCCACGCGCCATTGCTTACCAGATATTCCGTCGTGAACCAGAAGGTACAGTCATCGACCGGATCGACGGTCATGGAACTGTAGTCGCCCCAGCGGGTCAAGCCGTAGGTTTGCGAACCGCTGCCGATGATCACCGTGGTCTCGGCTTCCAGCGCGCCCGCCGGATCGGTGGGCAACCGTCCCGCAACCGCAATCGAGGGATACACCGAGCCGCTGGACACGCTGTAGCCCAGGGCAATGTCTCCGGCCTGGTCCATGGCAATACTTCCCATCCAGCGATAATTGGAATCGGGAGCATAGGTCCCTTGCTGCGCGACGACGGGGGTCCCATTGGGCGCCTGAATCTCATACCAACGCACCCCGCTGCTGCCGCTGACCGCGACGGATTGGTTGACCACCAGGGACTCGTGGCTGCCAAAGTTGCGATACGCCAGGCGATACATCAGGCGGTCGGCGAGCGAGTCCAGTTTGGTCGTGGTTCCCGGTTGCGGCACGCAGCCGGGACCGCCTCCGCAAAGCGGCATGAAGGCCGCCACGGGGATTACGGTTGGGCCGGTGAAGGTGGCGTTGGCGGGATTGCTGAAATCCACGTGAAACTTGTACAGGTTGAGCGAGTTGGCGCCAAAGTTGAGCACATAGTTCGGCGAACCCGGCGGCGGCGCGGTGGTGCCATCGACATCGGCTGGTAGCAATCCTCCCACCATGGAACCCTGCTGAAAACAGATCTGCGTCGCCGGCAGTCCGCTCAACATCTGGGTGCGGTCATAGGCGCAAACCTCGGAGCCGAGGAAGCTCTGGCCAAGAAACATGTTGAAAGTTTCATAGTAGGCATCGGGCCAGACCCCCATCTTGGGATAGTCGTCAAAAGCGGAATATTGGAAAGCATAGCGATACCACATGCCGGTGGCGTCGGGACCCATGGAAACGGCGACGCACTGCAGATACGGAGTGGTCGAAACCGAGAACTGGCTCATGACCCAGCGGTTGGCCAGCTTGTCATACAGCACGATGGGATCGCCATCGTTGTTGGCCTCACAGCCGCCGCCAAATCCCGACCAGAGAATATTGCCGGGAACCGGACCGGCGACCAGACCTCCGTTGCTCTTGCTGAAAATGGCAAAATCGGTATTCACCCATTGCACGTATTGGGTGGCGCCCACGGCCCCATTGGTATCGGGTGGAGCATACTCCACTGTGAATCCGTACCTCCCATTGCCCAGCCCTTCGAAGCTGTTGCTCATCAGAGGCGTGTAGCCGAACGTTCTCCACTGGCGCAGCGGGTCTTCCGCCAGCGGTCGCAAGCCGCGCGGAAGCGGAACTGGGCGCACCGGTTCAGCTTCGTGCTGCTCCCGGGAGACGGGCGGAGCATGGCGGATGAGGTCGATCAGCGGCCGGGAAACATCATGGTGAATGTCGCGTCGCACGGTGGTGGGACCGTGCGTAGCCTGGGCCAAGAGGACCACGGGAACGATGCCCAAGGCGACTAGCGGTACCATCCAACGTCCGAGGGGGACACGGCCCGTTGTAAGCATGCACTTCTCCCGAAGCACGGCCTCGCATAGGATCGCACCGCGCGCAGGGGCGCTTTAGCGATCACATGGATTGCTTCGGCAAGATGGCACAACTTGATTAGCCCGCATTATTCGTGAATAT
>PLYW01000241.1 GCA_003151875.1 Acidobacteriaceae bacterium | reverse complement strand
TACCGCCAGGACCGGTGAGGGTCACAAGCCGCACATCATCCCGGCCCAGGAGCTGGCGGAGCGCAGCCGCCTCGTGCTCGCGTCCGATGAATGCGGTACGCGGCACCGGGAGGTTGCTGGGGCGAGGCTCCGAATGGTGGGCGGGCGCATCGACCAGCCGGTCGCGAACGGCCGCCAGGTCGCGNNGCCAAATCCCGGGTGGATGCGTACCGTTGCTTCGGGTCCTTGGCTAGACATCGCTCCACAATCCAAATGAACGGAGCGGGCGCCTGAAGCATTCTGGAAGCAATGCGCTCCGGCTCGTCGCGCAGGATGGCAGCCGCGGTTTCCGCACGCGTCTTCTTCTGGAACGCAGGAACTCCAGTCACCATCTCGTAGAGCACCGACCCAAACGAAAACTGGTCGGAACGGAAATCAAGTTTCTCGCCGTTCGCCTGCTCCGGCGACATGTAGCCAAGCGTGCCCATCACGGCCCCGTCCTTGCTGATGGAGGTGGAATCATCTGCATCAGGCGGGTCGTCGACCGCAAGCAGTTTCGCCAAGCCGAAATCCAGGACCTTGGCGGCGCCGTCCACGGAAACCATGAGGTTGTCGGGCTTCAAATCGCGATGAACGACACCGATTTCGTGCGCCCGCGCAAGAGCGTCGGCAACCTGTACCGCGATGGCGATTGCCTTGCGGAATGGAATGGGACCGGACGCAAGCAACTGACGCACCGTCTCGCCACAAACCAGTTCCATGGCGATGAAGTGCGTGTTGTCCACGCAACCAAGCTCATAAATGGTGACAATGTTGGGGTGATTGAGCGCGGACGCGGAACGGGCTTCCATCTCAAAGCGGGTCAGGGCTTCGGCTTGCGAATGATGATGCAGCGAAACCGTCTTAATGGCGACTTCACGGCCCAGGCGCGTGTCCCGGGCGCGATAAACCTCGCCCATGCCGCCGGCGCCAAGTTGCTCAAGGATTTCGTACGTGCCGAAGCGCGTACCCGGCGACAGAGTGGACGGAACTGAATCTGGCGTGAGCGGCGGGCCCATGAACCTCATTGGCGCAGCGGTTAAACAGCCAAGCTGACTGCTCCGTGCTACGTGATCGCGTGGAATTGGTATTTGAATCGATGCCGCGACGCGTTGCGGCACCACCCCTAGATTCCGCTTATAATACCAAAATCCAGGGGGAATTCATGGATATTCGCACACTGCAGCGCCCACTGAAGGAACGGTATCGCCAAGATCCGTCGAGCTCGCGAATCACCCTGAAGGCACGCGGCAGCCAGACGGACGCTCCCATCACATGCTCTGTGGACCTGGGCCGGGAGATCTACAAGGCACAAGCCCACCAGGGCGTCGGCGGATCGGGTACCGGTGCCTGCTCCGGAGATTTACTGCTAGGTGCAATAGCCGCATGCGCCCAGATCACCTGCCAAATGGTGGCCGCTGCGATGGGCATACCTACCGACGGCATCGATGTTACGGTCGAGGGTGACCTGGACCTACAAGGAACGTTGGGAATTTCCAAAGAGGCGGCTGTCGGATTTGAGAACATCAGGGTCATTTTCGACGTCCGCGCACCGCTGGCAACCAAGGAGCAGTTAAGCGCATTGCAGGAGAAAACCGAACAGTATTGTGTGGTAATGCAAACCTTGGAGCATCCGCCGAAAATCGATCACAGGTGGGGGGGGCAGGGATAGCAAAGCGTTCAGAGTGCGTGCCGCCTTACCAGTATTTTCGGAAGCTTGAGGATCGCTACTCCAGAGTCCGTGACAACCCTGCACCTAGCCCACGGCGCACCTTCTGAGCCCAGAGTCTGGTGATAAGCACATTTCTGAACGGATGGTCGGCTATGCGGAAGTAATCCAGATTGGGGCATGCGGCAGATCGGTAACGGGAAGTCGGCCAGTGTTTACGAAACTGTCCTCGGATGTCACTTGATGAAAACAGGGTTTCTGATGAATTGGCTGCTTGTCCCAGCGCCTTGCGGCTCCACTGCGAGTCGTCCACTGAAAACGGTGGTTCTCGCGATGGCTTTTGCGGGGGGACGTTTGTGGCTGATGCTACGCCAAGGCTCGCTCACGACATCCTTATTATCGGTGTGAGAAACATCGGGTCGATCACACCTGTGCCGACCCACAACTTCTGCTCATCGAACGGGCCGTAAAGGCCGGCAAAGGCCAATGGGATTTCGCTTATCTCTACGAGGTTCTCAAACAAGGCGCAGACTAATCGCTCTGCTTATCCCGGCTTTACTTCACTCCGAGCTGCCACGCCACGAACGTGAGCTCGTCAGTTGAATCCTCCACAATAAAGCAGCTTATAGTTCCAGCCGCCGATCGCGAGGTCGGTCCGACTTTCGATTGAGTAGAGCCTTACTCGGGAAGTCCGAGGCGGCGCATCAGGTCTTTGAAACGGGGATCGGAGCGAAGCGGGTCCAGCGCCGGATAGCGAATCATGAAGAGCAGTTCGCTGTCGCCGTCAGAATAGGCTTTCTCCAGGTACTCGAATGCCTGATCGCGGTCTCCAGCGAGCGCGGATGCGAGGGCTACGGCGGCCGAGCGATCCGAGTCATCCATTTCCATGGTGAGCTCTAGATAGCCTTTGGCGTCTGGGCTCGCGGAGGTCGGCTTCGGAATTATGTGCCGGATTTCGCTTACCGCATCCGCAAAGCGGCCGGTGTTGGCGTACAGCTGCGATAGCTTGTAGTGCGCTGGAGGAAAGTTTGGGTCCCGGGCGAGAAGCTTCTGAAATTGTGCGAGCGATTCGGAATAGCGCCGAGCCTGTAGCAACATCAGGGCGTAGTTTGCATTGACGATCGACGAAAGCGGGTCGAGCGATAAAGCAATTCGATACTGTTCCAGCGCCTCGTCGTTGCGCTTTTCGGGAGCGAGCAAACTTATGGCGTAGAAATAATGGGCGGCTGCATTGTTGGGGTTTAACTCAATGGCACGGCGAAATTCGGACTCCGCCTCTTTCCATTTCCACGCATTCCCCAGCGCGATGGCGCGCGCGGCGTGGGCCTCGGGCAGGGTGTCATCGAGTTCGACAGCTTTGCGAGCCGCTTCGTCGGCCAGCAGTTCCGCCTGCTTCGACGGGATTGGAATATAGCTGGGGGCAATGTTATAGGTGTCGGCAAGCCCCGAGTAGGCGAGCGCGTAGTTGGGATCAGCGGCGATCGCCTGCTGAAATAAATCAATGCTTTTCCGGAGGCCCTCCGGGGTACGCCCATACCAGAGCTGGCGCCCTTCGAGGTACAGCCGGTAGGCTTCCGGGTTGGTGGTTCCGGCGCGGCCCAGCCGCTGTTGCTCGTTGCCGGTCAGGTGGATTCGCAGGCTGTTGGAAATGTCGCGGGTGATCTCGCTCTGCACTTCAGTGACGTCGGCCAGCTTGCGGGCGTAGTGCGAGCCCCACAGCTCCGTGCCATCGGCTGTATTGACCAGGTCGGCATCGACACCCACTTCGTCGCCATGTTGCGTGATGCGTCCCATGAGAACGGCGCCAACCTTGAGCGTCTCGCCAATTTGGCGCGGGTCATCCTCTTTTCCTTTGAAGCGGAAGACTGTGCTGCGGGCCATGACCTTGATGTTTGGCAGCTGCGACAGCGTTCCGATCAGGCTCTCAGTTAAGCCATCGCTGAGGTACTCGTTGTTTGCGTCAGACGTGGCATTGACGAAGGGCAGCACGGCGATGGAGGTGATTTGCGGTGGGGCGGCCTTGGCGCGCCAATACCAAATCCCAGCCGCCGCCATAGCGATGATCAGGACGACAATTGCCGCGACCGAAACCTTGCGGGCTAAAGGTTTTGGCACCGCGGCCGGCGATATGGCAACTGATTTTCCCGATTCCGTTTCCCGATTCAGCCGCTTCAGGTCCGCTCGCATGTCGGACGCATGCTGGTAACGCAAATCCCTGTCCTTCTCCAGAGCCTTGTGGATGATGCGTTCCAGATCGGCTGGCACTTCGGGATTCAGCCGCACCGCCGAAGTTGGCGTCCCATCCAGGATCGCTTTGAAAATGACGGCGGAACTCTCTCCGCGGAACGGCAGTGTGCCCGTCGCCATCTCATACAACACTGCGCCGAAGGAGAACAAATCGCTCCTCGCATCCAGTTCCTTTCCGCGCGCCTGCTCTGGCGACATATAAGCGACTGTGCCCAGCGTAGAACCCGGGCTGGTCAGGTGCTGTTCGTCGGTCGCCATCGTGCTGACTGCCGCAATCTTGTTCGACGAACTGGCCGTGGGCGCGACCTTTGCCAGCCCGAAATCGAGGATCTTGGCGTGACCGCGCTTGGTGATAAAGATGTTGGCGGGTTTGATGTCGCGGTGGACGATCCCTTCGGCATGGGCTGCCTCCAGTGCGTCGGCAACCTCAATCGCCACACCAAGTAGAACCTCGGTCTCCATGGGCTTTCCGGCAATGAGATGCTTCAGTGTCATGCCATCCAGAAACTCCATGGCGATGAAGCGCTTGCCGTCTTGCTCGCCGATTTCATAGATCGTGCAGATGTTGGAATGGTTTAGGGCGGACGCAGCGCGGGCTTCGCGGCGGAAGCGTTCCAAAGCTTGTGGGTCTTGCGCTACATCGTCGGGGAGAAATTTAAGGGCGACAAATCGACCAAGCGAGACATCCTCGGCCTTGTAGACGACACCCATGCCGCCGCCACCGAGTTTTTCGATGATGCGGTAATGCGAGATGATCTGGTCGATCATGAAAAGGTGTCTGGCCGCGGTTCACCTCATCTTAAGGAGGCGGCATCTGCCAGTCAATGAGTAACGGCTCTGGGCAGGAGTGTGCAGAACCCGGAAACATCCCTTATGTAACGATGTATTCGTCGGAGTAGCTGCAACCGGCATTTCGATTTGAGCCAGTGATAGCTCCTGGGTGACTGATCCTGCTCCAAGGCTCGCTCCTGACATCCTTATTACTATTGATGAGGAGCGTGGGTTGATTTTCCGTTGGCTACGGCTTGCAACTCGCGAATCACCCAGAACAGTCGCCGGGCTGATACGTAGCTGTGCTGGCCGCCGTGGCGTAGGTCCGTGATACGGGATTTCGAGATTAGCTTTTGGATCTTCTGCTGCGACAGTCCCAACCCTAGCTCAGAGTGCACGATAGTGGCTGCTTCCTCCTCAGAGATGCCGGGCAGGGCCTGGGGCATGAAACCGAGAACGCCATTGCTCCAACTCCAACGCTTGGCGGGTGAAGATTGCCTCCAGCTCG
>PLYW01000247.1 GCA_003151875.1 Acidobacteriaceae bacterium | reverse complement strand
TAAAGTATGTGTCCGGTCTGTACCAGGTTGGTTCTCACGCGCACCTCTTCAGGCCCGCACTACCCGTGCAAATACTGGAACCGCTGTTATCACTCTAAGCAGATCAACGGCGTGCGTCGAGAGGATTCTGCCTCGGCTGCCCCCTCGCATGGGGTAACCACTTCTGGCACAATTAGTGCTCATGCTGAAAGTGAAGAAGCTCTCGCCCGATGCTGTTCTGCCGACCGTAGCCCATCCCGGAGAGGACATCGGCTACGATCTCTACTCTTGCGAGGACCTCACCATTGCGGCGCACGGAGCGGCCGGGGTGCATACCGGCATCGCCATCGAGTTTGTGCCGGCGGCGGGAGCAATCGTGAAGACCAGATCCGGCCTCGCCCGGAAGCGGCTGCTGTGCAACGCCGGAGTGATTGACGCCGGCTATCGCGGCGAGATCATTGTGCTCATGGAAAATCTGGGCGACCAGCCATATGCCATCCGCAAAGGCGACAAGATCGCCCAACTGCTGGAGCATCCCTTTCTTGCCCATGAGGTTGTGGAAGGCGAACTGAACGATGCAGCCCGCGGCGCGAAAGGATTCGGCTCGTCGGGCTCGTAGAAAAAATCGGAGTGAACGGGGCCGGAAGCGCGAGCATTTGGGTGCACCGCAGCTTCGTATTGGCAAGCGAGCAACTGCCCCGCCCTAGCCAAAGCCCGGCCAGAACGGGGCACCCGAAGTCCTTCCCCTATCAGTCCAGCCAGCAAAAGGGTCGCGGCCCCGCACCCTGCGGAGCCGCGCTGGAAACCTTCCATTTACCGGCCGGCGAAACTAATGTGACTGTACCGCCTGCAGCAGGTTGAGAAGTCCATAGCCGAAGGTATTGTCGACAAAGGGGTTCGGCCCGGGGCAGTATCCGAAGGCCTGCACATCCCGCAAGCGTAGGGCGGTGTGCTCCATGAGGGCTTCCGTACCGTCAATATTCCCGTCGAGGTTGGGCTTGGCTTGCCACACCAGGGCCAGGCCGCCCGCGACATGTGGAGCCGCCATGGACGTTCCCGACCAACCGGAAGTATAGCCGCCTCCAGACGCCGCGCCACGAATGCTCACCCCAGGGGCCGACAAGTCAGGTTTGGTGCGGTGACTGCCGTCGGCGATAACCGGACCGCGGCTGCTGAAGCTGGCAATGTTGTTGGAGGAGTCGGTGGCGGCAACGTCGATCGAGCTGGCGTAGATAGCCGGCGGCTCTTGAATGGTAGAGCAGCTAGGACCGTAGTTGCTGGCGGCCATGACCGGGTAAATTCCGGCCGCGCGTACCGCGTCCACGATGCTCTTGAGAGTAAGAGTCGAGCAGCCTTCGCTGGGCGGGCAGGTCCAGGAATTGTTGATGGAATCCGGCGCTTTGGAAGGATCGCCCTGGCCGCCGCTGATGGGATAAGGCGCAATCAGAAATTGGAAGCACTCGGTGTATTGCGCGGGAGTGCCGTTGCCGCCCGCATCCATGTTGCGGCAGGCAATCCATTTCGCGCCCGGAGCCACGCCGACCTGATTGCCTAGTCCGTCGTCGCCCACCATCTCGCTGACCGTAAAGGTTCCGTGACCATGCGGGTCGATGGGGGTGGGTGAGTGGTCGGAGGTGGCGTCGTGCCAATTGTAGTCGTGGTTTGCTTGCTGGCCGTTCCAGCCGCGATATTGATTCTTGAGCGCGGGGTGGTCCCACTGCACACCGGTATCGGCGCCCGCAACTACCAGGCCTTCCCCACGGAAGCCCAGGGCCCAGACATCAGGTGCTTTCACTCGCTGAACGTTCCACTCGATGCCGGTGAGCTGGCGCGGGGTCTCCATCCCCCGGGGGGTTGGCAGGGGATTGTGAACGGTCGGATTGGCCTCCACTCGGGCCACCTCGGCGCGGGCTGCAAGCTCTTCCATCAGATTGCGATCGCCCGTCACCTTGATCATGTTGACAATGAAGAAAGACTGATAAGCAATGCCGCGTTGCCGCAGCAGACTCAGGATCGGACCTTGCGTACGGCTGGCAACGGTGCGCAGCGAATTAACTACGAAGTAGCCCTTTTCCAATTTCGTATTCAAGGTCGCAGCCGCGCTAAGGTCGGCCTGCTGCGTCAGCACAACCAGAGCTTCGGTCGAGCCGCCGTTTGCGGTCTCAGCAAGAACGCGGGGGGCGATCTTGCCATTCATTTCGTCAGTCTGAATTGACCAGGCTGACGGAACTATTCCAACTATCAGTGAGGCCAGAATTGCCCCAAGCAAATATTTACGCGATTTCATGAGTATTAATCTCCAGAAAGAAACTTGTTAGGACCGAGGTGCATTGGTGGAACGCCAAAATGGGGGTTGAGGGGAACACACAGCTTACCTATGGAATGTAGTCCGCAGCAGGCCCCCCGTCAACTTTTGTGGGAGTGCGGTAGTGTCTTATTTAAGACAGTACCGGGAGATTCGTGGAGGCCATGGCGCCCTTCGATTTGTTAGACTTCGAGCACGCCTCAGTGGCGTGGCGCGTGCGAGTAGAATTGTTCACGCAGTAGGCGAGTCATGCATCGGCTTACGATCAAAACCCACAAGAAGCGCGAGATCGTGGATATCACCAAGCAGCTTGAGGCCATTTTGTGGAAGCAGTATGGCGACAAGACCGGAGTATGCCAATTGAGTCTGCTGCACACCACGGCCGCCCTGACTACCGCCGATCTTGACCCCGGGACCGATCTGGACATGCTCGATGCCTTCGAGCACCTCATTCCCAAGCTGGAGTATCGCCATCCCCACAACCCGGGGCACGTGTCCGATCACATCCTGTCTGCCCTGATCGGAACGTCGCTGACGCTGATGTTAGATCGAGGTTTGCTGTTGTTGGGAACCTGGCAGCGGGTCGTTTTGATCGAGCTTGACGGCCCCCGCGAGCGCGAACTGGTGCTGGCGTTCGTGGAAAGCAATTAGCAACCAGCAATTAGCAACTAGTGCGGGTGCCCCACGGTCGCAACGTGAGATAGAATCTCGTGGCGAAAAGGCGGGACACCCACCGACCTCCTTCTGGTCATCGCTGTGGCAGCGGTTAGTTGGTAGAGCTGAGCAGTTTCACCGTGCGTAACTGCTCCTCGTCCGGCCCGAGGTTATCGAGTAGCGCAACGCCTCCCTAACTTCGGGTTAGCAGTCGCTTGCGGACGAAACCGCTCAGGCCGAGAATGCCGGAGCCCAGAAGGAGAAGACTGGAGGGCTCTGGGGTCGGAAGGATGTACTGAGTGAAGCTGCCTCCCCCTCCGTCCGCCAATTCGGTGAATCCGCTTGTCTCCACCTTGAAGGCGTGTTGGTTTACGTCCGTTCCGGTGAAGTCCCAGTACCAGTCTCCAGTCGTTAGGCCATTCGTGTCGAGGACATCCCAGCTATTACCGCTCGCAACTTTGACACCGAGAACCGTGAAGGTCACCCCTACGACGCTATCGGTCTGGTCGGGATAGGTGGCCCAGTCGATGACGAATTCCATGTCGTTTATTGGGGGTATGAAGATGGTGAATGTAACGGGTTTTTCCAGGCCGGGTTCGGGGTAAGTGGGGCCCGCCCCTACGAACGATCCCGTGCTACTCCATCGGGTAGCCCCCAGTATGCCGAAAGAATTAAAAAGATAGGACCCATTACCGGGATTGTACGAAACAGATCCAGAAACGGTAATCGGCTGACCCAGATATTCGGATCCCGGCACTGTGGAATACGAAAGGTTTTGTCCGGCAAAGTTGAGACTGCTCGTGTAGTGCAACGGCGAAGATGCATCGGACCCGAACAGGCGCCCCAAGGTCAATGCGTCCGCCCCTTGAGCCTCCATCATGAGCTCAGCCATCAGAGTGTTTGGTGGCAGGCTGCTATCGCTGCTACTGCTACCCCATAAGCAGGTCGAAATTGAGAATATACAGGCAAAAATGCAGATCTTAACAATGTCTCGCATGGCTCACCTCTCAGTTAATCCCTTCAGTTGTGGCGGCTTGCTTCTTCGCGCCGTCGGGTTGAGGTTTGCCTGCCCACCGCTGCGCGGCGAGGCGTCTTCTTCTGCGTACAGAAAATTGTTCGGGAAGCAGTTTGGTTCCATATATCCCAAGATTTGGAGATAAGTGTCCGATGGGACAGTGGACGAGTTGTGCGCCATTCCGCCGCTAAACAGGAAAGTGTTGGCGCTAAGAGATTCCGGGAAAGCCGCGGATCGGAGTTGGCATTCCGCACAGCCTGCTCCTTGCTGAGGCAACCAATGCCAAACGGATGAGACGTAGATGCGGGAGATGGCTTATAGTCAGAACACGTCTTGCGTCACACACCGCCTTGAAACCGACAATCGTTAGGAGAATTGTGCGTCTGTTTTCGAGCGGGCAAACAAGAAAATCTCGCGTGAGTTCCAAAACGGGAAAGGCAAGAGATCGGGGGCTGGTCCACTGAATGGCTAAGTTTCCAGTTGCCACTTAGTCGGCAGTCAGTTGCCAGAGGTTCACTCCCACTGTTTTGGCTGGTTGCTGATTGCTGATTGCTGAATGCTTCCTTACAACATCTGCGTGCCCCACAGATCGTGCAGGTGCAGCACGCCCAGCAGGTGGCCGGCTGCGTCCACCACGGGAAGCGCAGTGATCTTCTTCTGCTCCATGATGTCGAGCGCGGCGATGGCGAACACGTCAGGGCCGACGGTGCGCGGCGAGCGCGTCATGCATTCCGCGGCGGCCAGGTCGAACACCTTCTTACCGTGCCGTTCCAACAGACGGCGCAGGTCGCCATCGCTGATCAATCCCACCAGCTTCTTGCCATCCACCACGGTCGTCATTCCCAAGCCCTTGCGCGACATTTCGTAGATCACGTCGCTCATGGCGGTCCCGGGTTTTACTTGCGGCAGAGCATTTCCCGTGTGCATAAGGGCAGAGACGCGCAGGAACCGCTTGCCCAGTTTGCCTCCGGGATGCAAGCTGGCGAAGTCTTCTTCCTTGAAGCCACGCCGTTGCGAGAGTGCCACCGCCAGCGCATCGCCCAGCGCGAGCATGGTGGTGGTCGAGGCGGTGGGCGCAAGCCCCAGCGAGCAGGCTTCGTGGGCGACCGAGCAGTCCAGCGTAATGTCTGCGGCTTGCGCCAGCGTGGAAAGGCTCCGTGGTCCTGAGGAACGCGAGTGCAGCTCATCGCAGGTCATGGTGATGAGCGGCACGCCGAGCCGCTTCACGGCGGCCAGCAATTGCAGGACCTCCGAGGTCTCGCCGCTGGCCGAGAGCGCCACCACGACGTCGCCGCGGACCACCATTCCGAGGTCGCCGTGCAGGGCCTCGGCAGGATGAAGAAACAGCGCCGGGCTTCCGGTCGAGGTCAGAGTTGCGGCGATCTTGCGCGCGATCAGTCCGCTCTTGCCCATGCCGGAAACCACGATGCGACCGGCGCAGCGGTAGAGCAATTCAACCGCCCGTTCAAAATCGGCGGCCATCGGTCCGGCCAGACGGTCCGCCAGAGCGCGCAGCGCTTCGGCCTCGATGCGCACGACGTTTTCACCAAGGTTCTTGCTGGTGGGACGGCCGGAGGGTGCGCCGCGAGAGCGCTTCATTGTGTGGCCGACCGGGGGGAGGCCGACGGTGGCAGCAGTCCACGCGAATTGAAGACCAGCACGCGCTCCTCATTTTCGCCGCCGCTCAGAGGAACGTCCTTGCCATTGAATGAGACTGCCACCGCGCCGGCGTTACCCGTCCAAAAGACCACCTGGTCGGTGGCGCGGATCGTCTTCACATCCGGCGGCTGGATGATGCCGCGAACTACAAACTTGCCGTCGGACTTAACGGAAACCCAGGCGCGATTCTTGGGGCGGACGGTCAATTCGAAGGGCGTACCCGCGGGATTGGCAACGTTGCTGGTCCCAGTTGCAAGACTGGTGGGAGCCGTTGCTGGTAACTGCGTGCCGGCTTTCGTCTCGGCTGGCGTTGCGCTGGTGGTAACGTCGGTTCCTGCATGAGTACTGGTATCAGGACCGGCCTGAGGCGACGACGATTTTCCCGCAGTGGAGATGCTTGCTGGTGCGGGGCTGGGAGGGGACGCGCGCAGCGTCGTATCGCGCGCGACCGTGAGCGCAGCTTGCTGTTTACGATCGAGTTGACGCTCCCGGTAAAGTCGCCAGCCGCCGGCCATCCCGGCCAGCAAAACGAGAGCGATCAGTATGGGAACCACGGGCAACGGAGACCGGAGTCCGGTACTGGCCAGTTCGCGGCTGGAGCCGTCGAATCGGCTGGAAGCCTCTTGGTCGGCCATCGCATGGCCGCCCGGCGCCGCTTCCCGCACGGCTTGCAAATAGCCGGCAATGGCCTTCTCCTCGTCAATTCCCACGTACTTCGCATAGGCGCGAACATAGCCCTTGTTGAAGATACCGCCGGGGAGGAGATCGAACTGTTCCTCTTCCAAGGCGCGGAGCAGGCGAGTGCCAATCTTGGTGGTGGCGGCGATTTCGTCGAG
>PLYW01000006.1 GCA_003151875.1 Acidobacteriaceae bacterium | reverse complement strand
GGGCCATTCAACGGCCCCATTTTGGATAGGAAAAGCGAGTCGATTGCTGCGCAGCCCCTTCCGAAGCAGCGCCAATAACTCTTTTCGCTTGGCCTTGACGGCCACTCCGGCATATCCAAACGCCAGAAGTGGCTGAATACGCTTTTGCTGGTGCAATTGCGAGATCATCCAAGATCCCCATTCTGGCGTGGCGGGCAGGCCGTAGTGCCGCACCAGCGAAGACCAAATGAAGGAATGGTCGTCACTTATCAGGAGCAGCCTGCCATCCGAGGTGTTGTCCGCTAATTCCTGCGAGCAACTTACAAGATGTCTAACTGGGCGTTTCCGGCCTTGAACCACGATGGAGCCTCGGAAACACAGCGGCTTCTCGCCCAGCGAGACTATGCTCTCTTCACCGTAAGGATCGACCACGGTAAATGAGTCACCGTTGGCAAAGGCGGCTGCCAAGGCGCCGATCTCCACGTCGCCGCCAATTACTGAGACCAAGTGGGCTTTGCCTCGGTCCTCACCTACAAAGGCATCCAAGAAAACTCGAAGGTTGGTTGCCGTCTTTTCTGTGCGCCGCCGGTAAACGAGTTTGCCGAAGCGTTCATGAGCGTTCTTCATCGCCAGGCTTGGCCTCCTTGGTCTCCTTTAGCTCGATGATCTGGCCACTCTCATAGGCGAGGGTCAGCTCATGGCTGAAGCGTTCGCGTTTGCGAATGATGGTCTCCCCCTCGGATTCACCTTCCTCGTTAAACTCATCGACATACTTGACCGACCGCCAGTGTGCGATGTGGCGCATCTCGCCTTCCCCGAAGAAGCCGTTGAGCATGCCACTACAGGCCAATAGGCCAACGTGGCCTTTGTGTAACGGCGTCACCGGACGGCCCGTCATTTTTTGCTGCTTGCGTACAAGAATGCCGCGAGCATTCTGCATCGCCACAGAGCGCTGCAGCGCATCCTCAATCGCATCCAACGGCAGTCCCGTGAATGTGATCGTCGCGGGGGACGACGATGGGATCGCATAACGCTCCGCGACGTCTTGATTTAGCGTGGGGAGCAATTGTGGCTTGTATGCAATCCGGAGCAAGTCATCCGCTCCTTTGGGCTCGCCGCGCAGATGCGATTTCTTTCGTCTGCCAAACACCACGACCTGATTGAACCGGATGGACTCTGGATGCTCGAGCCGGAAGACGGAAAGCCGATCAAACTGGCTGGCCAATAGACGTGCGCACGTTCCGACTGCGGGAGCTGGTACAACGAACACCAGCACGCCCTCGCTGGTCACCCAGCGATAACAGTGTTCCAAGAACACCAACTCCATCCTTTTATTACTGTGCGGACCAAACTCGCTGTCATAAGGCGGATTCAGATACAGGAGTGAACAGGTTTCGGCCAACGCCCGGCACTCAAAGGCGCTGCCGTGGACGGTTGCGATGCCACTCTGGGTGGACACGGCTGCTCGGTCCGCATCAAGTTCAATGCCGGCCAGATGAGCACCTGTGTTCCAAGTGATCTCGATAAGAGCGCTGCCATCGCCAACACAAGGATCAATCGCCGCGTAGGGCGCCGAGGATACCAGCAACGCGCGGATATTTCGGGCTTCCTCGACAGGCAACGGGTAGTAGCCGAGTTTGATGCGGCCAGCATTTCTCATTTTTCCCTCCGAAGCGTGGAACCAATTCGGGATTTGCTAAAGGGGGCGGAGCTCACATCGCCCTGAGTTCTCCACTGGCTTCTGTCGCGCAAGGTGCCGGACATTCCGCGGTCCAATTCGGGAAAGGGTTTCTGCTTGAAGTCCTGAAATCTTCGACTAGCTGGCGGACTATGCTGCGCCGCTCCAGCAAGCAGCTCAGCAGGCGCCGCAGTTCTGAACGCTCTCCATACCACTCGCAAGGAATCTCGTCCGCGATGCACTGAAGTTCTTTCGCGGAGAATCGCTCGATCCGCCAAAGCCAAGGAGCAAAGTCGTCCCACGATTGGATACCCTCATAAACTTCATTGATGGCATACACCCCACGCAGCGGCGCCTCGGGGAAACTCCACTCCCCGGCATTGAAGCAGTAGCCGAAGTCGATAAACGTCGCTCTGAATTTTCGCTGGTGCAGCTTCCTGTGGAATAGGACTTGGCGACCATCGGCGTTGCCGGTCCACTTGTCGAAGGCGAGGATGCCGGCGAACTCTCTTCGATTGTGAACCTGACCGAACATTGAGTGCCGCGGCCAATCCCAAACCTCTTCATCGGTCACCACCAAAGAACCGAATTGAAGCCCAGGACACGCAGCAACCGCCCGGCCAGCCAGGGTGAAGGTGATTTGCTGCTCAGCGATCGTCTCTTCATCTGCGAGGATAATGACCGGCTCCGGAACGCTCAGCCCGATCATGCGTGCTAGTCGGCACCCTAGATACTCGTTGGCGAGTACCCGGGTGGCCTGCGGATTTCCTTGGAACTTGACCACGTACTTCTTGCCGTCATCGGCCAGCATGATTCGAGCTTGCGAACCGCCACGAACCTGGGAAATGTTCTTGATTGCCTTTATCGACACGTTGCCAGCTCCTCTGTTTTTGGGGATGGTTGGTGTGGAACGCGATTGGCGAGGTTTTTCTCAGCGGCGGAAAGTCACACGTGTCCATGCCGCCCGCATATTGGCGGAGCTAGAGACTAGGCTGCGTGTGGTTGATTGGGACCGGCGAGTTCTTCGAGACCATACACAATGTGTTGCAGTGTCTTGAGGTCAGAAATCTCGCCTAGAGGAGGAGCCTGGAGCTTCGTCAGTAAGGCTTCGACCGTCTTCGGATCGAGCCGCTTTGTGACGACTTCCAGACGATCGATCCCGCGGGCGACCGACTCCAGCATCTGCAGGACTTTCCGCTTGATGATGGCGTCGCGGAT
>PLYW01000237.1 GCA_003151875.1 Acidobacteriaceae bacterium | reverse complement strand
CCTTACTATCCGATGACCGCGATTTCCCGTAACACTGCCCCGGCGCCGACTTCGCCCTGGGTGATGCCGGGCAAATACAGCGTCGTTCTCACGGTTGACGGACAGCGCTACACGCAGCCGCTGACCATCGAGATGGATCCCCGCGTTAAGACTTCGGCTTCCGGTTTGCAAGAGCAGTTTGAGTTGTCGAAGCAACTCTATGACGACTTGCTGGTCCTGCAGCCGGCGGTGGACAAGGCCGCGTCGGCGCTGACAAAGTTGAAGTCTATGCGCGAAAAGGCGAACGGACCGGAGGCCGCCAAGATTGACGCCGCCATTCAGGAATTGCAATCTCTGCAAGGGACAGGCGGACGCCGCCGACGGGGTCCGCAAACTGACAGCCTCTCTGGCGTGCGCGGCTCCCTTATGGAATTGTTGTGGGTACTGCAGGAGGTGGACGCAGCGCCAACCATGCAGGCGACGCAAGCCGTTCCTAAGGTGCATCAGTCGGCGACATCGCTAGTACAGCGCTGGCAGCAGTTCGCAAGCCAACACTTGGCGCCGCTGAAAGTGCAGCCCTGAAAGGCTATTCCGCCAGCAGCGCCTTGATGATTTCGCGCCACTCGTGCTCCAGCGAACTTTGCGGAGGCTCTTTGCCGGCGCGACCGTACCAATAGGAGGCATTGGAGGANNAGCGCATGATCCAGTGCACGTGGCGGACCATCGCGCTGCAACGATTCGCGGAAGTCATCGAAGGTCATGTCCCTAATCACGTTCACACCGTAGAGTATCGCAGATCGCAAAAAGAAAGTTTGCTTTCACAACATCCGGCGCGTTTCCCGCGCAGGTTGATTGCAAACCCTTGAGCCTCGTCGCCGTCCAATCAGGGGCGAGAAATTATGGGAGACGAAGAATGGCTAACCACAAATATGTTGTAGATGCACTAGAAGACTTGATTCAAGTTGCCCGCGATGGGCAGAGCGGTTACCGTGACGGCGCGGAACATGCGAAAGACCCGCAGCTACGCAGGTTCCTGGAGTCGGTGAGCCTGGCGCGGGCCAAGTTCGCGGGGGACTTGGAGAACTACGCAGTGCGGCTGGGGAAGGGAGACGTCGACCGGTCCGGAAGCATGAAGGGCGCGATTCAGCGTGGCTGGACCGACCTGAAGGCCAACCTGGGCGGCGGCGACGATTCCATTCTCTCATCCATGGAAACCGGCGACAGCTACGCCAAACACCGCTACGAGAGGTACGCCAATGATAATAAACTTCCCGAGGATGTTCTCGAGACCATAAGGATCCAGCAACAGACAATTGCCGCAACGCTCGATCGCGTTCGCGCCATGCGACAGATTCGAAAAGCAGCGTAAGGAAATCCATCTCTGGATCACGCGGATGGCGATTTACCCGTCATCCGCGCTGTCCGTGTTCAGCTCGAATCTACGCTTTGCTCAATCCGTCCAGGGAGGCCAACCCTAATCGCCGCTCCTGACGACCGCGCTCAAAATCCCACCAGAACCGGCTCGGGTTGTAACTCTATTCCAAACTCATTGAGCACGCCGGCCTGAATTTCGTCTTTCAGAGCGATGATGTCGGCTGCGCTGGCGCCACCGCGATTGACGATGGCCAATGCGTGCCGCCGTGAGATACCGGCTGCACCCTTGCTATAGCCCTTGGTGAATCCGGCGTGCTCGACCAGCCAGGCGGCAGGCACCTTGCGAAAGCCTTCATTGGCGGGATAGCCGGGCAGTTGCAGGCCGCGTGACTCCAGACGCGCTAACAGCTCTTCGAAGAAGGACTGCGGCATGATGGGGTTCTTGAAGAACGAGCCGGCGCTGCGCGCATCCTCGTCGCCGGGAACGATCAGCATGGCCTTGCGGTGGCGGATTTCGCGCACCGCGGCTCTGACTTCTGCCAGAGTCGGATTGCCTGTGCGCGATGCGAAGAATTTCTGCAGGTCGGCGTAGCGAACATTAGGCTTTCCATTGCGACGCAGCGCAAACGATACCTGCAAGATGATGTAACGGTCGCGCTGCGTCGTATTGAAGATGCTGGCGCGGTAAGCAAAACCGCACTCTGCATTCGAGAAGGTCCGGACTTCGAGAGTCTGCAAGTCGAGAACTCTCACCTCGCGAATGGTCTGGGAGACTTCCTGGCCATAGGCGCCGACATTCTGCACCGGTATGCCGCCGACCGTGCCGGGAATACCGCTCAAGCACTCCAACCCGGCGCAGTTGGCATCTACTGTTTGCGCCACCAGCGTGTCCCAATTCACGCCCGCACCGGAGGTGAAAATCACGTTTTCATGCGGTGGCGTGAAACTCGACGAGCCGGAGATCGCGACCTTGAGCACCAGGCCGGCGAAGCCTTTATCGGCGACGACCAGGTTGCTGCCGCCGCCAAGCACGAACAAGGGCAACTGACGCGAGCGGGTAAACTCTACCGCTTCGATCACCTCGGCTTCACCGTGGGTTTCGACGAAGTAGCGCGCCGGGCCACCGACGCCGAGCGTGGTGAAGGGAGCCAGAGCAACCTGTTCGCGAATGAGCATGGGTGCAAAGCCAATATATATGCTCAGGCAAGTTGCGGGGACATCAGTCCTTCAGGATCTGGCGAGCGATGACCAGCCGCTGAATTTCGCTGGTGCCTTCGCCGATGGTACAGAGCTTTACGTCGCGGTAAAACTTCTCCGCGGGATAGTCCTTGATAAATCCGTAGCCGCCGTGAATCTGCACTCCTTCGTTGGCGCACTTCACCGCAACCTCGCTGGCGTATAGTTTCGCCATGGACGACTCCAGCGTCGTCTTCATGCCAGCATCTTTCATCGTGGCCGCGCGATAAGTCAGCAGGCGGGCGGCATCGACTTCCGTAGCCAGGTCGGCAAGCTTGAACGCGATTGCCTGGAATTCGCTGATCGGCTGGCCAAACTGCTTGCGCTCCTTGGAGTAGTTCAGCGCCGCTTCGTAAGCGCCTTGCGCCATGCCCAGCCCCAGCGCAGCGATGGAGATGCGGCCTCCATCCAAAACCTTCATCGCGTCAACGAATCCGTGGCCTTCCTGGCCCAGCAGATTCTCGGCTGGAATTTCGCAGTCTTCGAAGATCAACTCCGAGGTGTCGCTGGCCCGCAGACCCAGTTTGTTTTCCTTCTTGCCAGAGCGGAATCCCTTGCTGCCTTTCTCCACCACAAACGCCGACAGTCCATGGGTGCCCGCCGTTTTGTCTGTCACCGCGACCACGACGGCCACGTCGGCATAGTGACCATTGGTGATGAAGGTCTTGGTGCCGTTCAGCACCCAGCTGTTACCCCGACGGACAGCGGAGCAACGCGCGCCTCCCGCATCCGAACCGGCGCCCGGTTCCGTCAGGCCCCACGCGCCGAGGAACTCACCGGTGGCGAGCTTGGGAACATACTTCCGCTTCTGCTCTTCGTTACCGGCAATGAAGATGTGATTCGAGCACAGCGAAGTGTGTGCGGCCACAATGATGCCTACGGACCCGTCCACGCGCGAGAGTTCTTCGACGGCGGTGACATACTCGACGTAGCCCATGCCGGCGCCGCCGTACTCGGTGGGAAAAATGGTGCCCATCAGGCCCAGCTTGCCCAACTCTTTGACAGTCTCCAGCGGGAAAGTACCGGGTTCGTCCCACTTCATCACGTTGGGCGCAATCTCGCGCTCCGCGAAGTCGCGCACCATTTTCTTTAATTGCAGTTGTTCGTCCGAGAGCTGGAAATCCAAACCATTCCTCCAAGTCGTGACACGCGCTGGCGTCTTCGGGAGCCGATGCTATAGGTGACCTTCACATATAAAGGTGAAACAGGCGGTTATAACAGGACGGGGAGTGAGATGCAATCGCGCAGAGCACGGTGAGGCCTAAGTTAATTCTCGAACATTGGAGCCGTCGTGAATTATCTGGCTGCCGAATTGTTCGGCTCGTGCAGGCGTCACCTCATCGCAATATCCTCGCCATGTGTTGCGTGCCCTGCACCAATCCCAGAGACCAGTTCGTAATATTGATAAAGAAGTTCGGGAAGAGCCCGATAACTACTGTGCCGGCTGCGGTGATGGTCAACGCCAAGCGCATCGCGGGGCGCGTATGCACCGGCTCGGCATCGATAGGCTGGCGCATCAGCATCGAGTTGGCAATGCGCATGTAATAGTAGAGGCCCACCACCGAATAAAGTACGCCGATGGANNAGGATGGCTTCGGTCGGCGCCTTGAAGTACAGCCCGGCGATGTCATCGACCGTGTCGCCGATGATGTTGCGCCGCCGCAGCGACGTGATCACCGCGAACGCGCCCAGGTTCATGAAGGTGTACACCAGCAGGTAAATCATGATCGCCATGATGCCAGTGGAATTGGTCTGGCCATCGCTGGCGATCAGGCCCAGCAGCATGTAGCCGACGTGGGCAATGGAAGAGTACGCCAGCAGGCGCTTCAGATTGTCCTGCGTGATCGCGGCCAAGTTGCCGCCGGTCATGGTCGCAATGGCAACGAAGATCAGCAGTGGTACATACATCGAGCGCAGCGGATAAAGGCCGAAGAGGAAGATGCGCAGCAGCATCGCCCATCCCGCGGACTTCACTGCCACCGACATGAACCCGGTAATGCTGGTGGGCGCGCCTTCGTATGCATCGGGAGCCCACTGGTGGAACGGCACGGCCGCAATCTTGAACAACAGTCCGGTAGTGGTCGCCAGCAGCGCAAAGATGACCACGGGATCGTTCGGCCGGGTGGCAATCACTTCCTGTAGCTTCTGTGCAATCTGTCCCAGGTTGGTGCTGCCCGTCAGTCCGTAGAACAGCGACAGGCCGTAGGCGAAGATTCCCGACGAGAATGCGCCGAGCAGCAAATACTTCAGCGCAGCTTCATTCGACCGCTTATCGCGCCGCAGGAAACCGACCAGCACGTAGGTCGAGATGGCCATCAGCTCCAGGCCAATAAAGATCAGCACAATGTCATAGCCGGCGGCCATGCACATCATTCCGACCACCGACAGAAGCATGAGTGCATAGAACTCGCCGTGGTCTTCGTGCTCGATCTCGAGATACCGCATCGACATCAGAATGGCGACGCCCGCGCCCATCAGGAACAGATAGAAGAAATAGATGGCAAAGCGATCGACGACCAGCGAGCCCATGAAGCCGCTGAAGGCGGCAACTGCGATGCCCTGCTTTTCCGCGGCGTGATAAGCGAGATGGAGCTTGACCACCGCGACCGAGGAAAGCGCCACACCGATCAACGCAGTGATGGCGTTCAGGCNNCGCCGCTAAATTGGCTTTCGCCGTATTCACGGGAGCGGGCTTCTGCTTCGTCGCCACTCCGGGTTTCTGCTCGTCTCCGGTGGTTGCTGGCTTCTGCGCCTCTGGCGCTTTAGGCGGTTCAGGCAGCGGAGCCGCCGCCTCCGGATTCGGATTTACCGGCTGGGCCGCCAGCACCGGCTTAGTCAGTCCGGGATAATCAGGCCGCACGGTTGCGACCAGGTTGTTGACCGGAGTGGAGAGAATCTGGAAAAACGGCTTGGGATACAAACCGATCCAGAACGCGACGATCACCAGCGGAATGAATGTGGCCAGTTCCCTTCCCGAAAGATCCAGCAGCTTCTCGTTCTTGGGATTGCTCACCGAGCCGAAGAACACACGCTGGTACAGCCACAGCAAGTACGCCGCGGCCAGAATCACTCCCGGCACCGCCCATGCCGCCCAAACCTTGTTCTCCATGAACGTGCCCTGCAGGATGGTGAACTCGCCAACGAACCCGTTGAGCAGCGGCAGTCCCATCGAAGACATGAACATGATGAGGGTGATGGTGGCGTACACCGGCATCACGTTGGAGATGCCGCCGTACTCGGAAATCTCGCGCGTATGTCGCCGTTCGTACAAGATGCCCACAATCAAGAACAGCGCGCCAGTGGAGATGCCGTGGTTAATCTGTTGCAGCACCGAGCCGCTCAGACCCAGCGGGCTGAGAGCGAAGATGCCAAGAGTGCAGAAGCCAAGGTGGCTGACGGACGAGTACGCCACCAACTTCTTCATGTCCTTCTGCATCAGCGAAACCAGTGCGCCGTAGATGATGGCGATCAGCGAAAGCACAATCACGAACTGGCGCACCCACGGCGTCATCGCGACCGCGGGGAAGAACGGCAGCGAGAAGCGGATCAGCCCGTACGTCCCCATCTTCAGCAGAACGCCCGCTAGAATCACGGAGCCGGCGGTTGGCGCTTCCACGTGCGCGTCGGGCA
>PLYW01000349.1:923-8040 GCA_003151875.1 Acidobacteriaceae bacterium | reverse complement strand
GACGTCGTTATAGACAGGATGACAACGTGGAAGTTCGTGTTCGAAGCTGAAACTCGAAACTCGAAACTTAAAACTAGCCCCTAACCCCTGACCCCTAGCCCCTAACCCCTGACCCCTGACCCCCGCTTCCTACGCTTCCCTTAGCGCGCGCGTGATTGGCATTCTGGCGGCGCGGAAGGCCGGCGGCAGGCCGCCGACGAATCCCATCAGCACGGCGAAGCTGAGCCCGATGATCAGCAGCCCTGGCGTGACCTTGAAGGCGAATGCGAGTTCGCTGAAAGCGTTGGTTCCGGTGGCGGCGGTGTAGCCGTTCATCGGCAAGGCGATCAGGCAGCCCAGCACTCCTCCGATGATGGCGAGCAGCACCGATTCCATCACAAACGAAAACAGGATGCTGAAGCGCGAGAAGCCGAGCGCGCGCAGCGTGCCGATCTCGCGAGTGCGCTGCGAAACGATGGCGTACATGGTGTTCATGGCGCCAAACACCGCGCCGATGCCCATCACGATGGCGACGAACGACGCCAGCATGATCAGCGCCGTGGCCACGCTTCCAGCCAGGTTCTCGTAGTATTTCTTCTCCGAGTCGGCCTGCACCTGGACCTGCGGGTTGCCGCGGATGTCTTTATCGAACGACGCAAGTACGGTTGGGTTCGTGAGGCGCACGGTCAGCGACTCGCAGCCGCCATTGCGGCCAATGGCCGGCGCCATGGCGTCATAGTCGCCCCAGATCTCGCTCTCGAACGAGCTGTCCTCGGCGGCGAACAGTCCCACCACTTTCCAATTCTTGCGCTGAATGTTAATGGTCGAGCCGATGTCCACCCCGCTCACGCGGTCGGCGATCCGCTTGCCGACAATCACCTCGAACAGACCGGGCGTGAACGTTCTGCCCTCGACAACCTTGATGTTGTTGCGCACGTTGAAGGCGGTGGGCGTCACCCCGCGGAAGGTGATGTTGGTGGGGATGTTGGTCCCTTTTCTGGGGCGGGTGGTGATGACGACGACTTCGCACGAAGCCAGGGGCTTGCCGTCAGCGCCGCGCGCGACCCGCGGATCGACCGCGATCAGGTTGGCATTGCCAATGTCGATCCACGAGGTCAGCTCCGACATGGAGCCGCGCTGGGTCACAATCGCATTGTTGTCGGAACCGGTGGAACTCAAAGCGATGTTGAAGCCGCGGGCCATCGACAGAATCGTCACAAACGCCGCGACCACCAGGGCAATGCCGAAGATGGCCAGCAATGTGACTTTCCAGCGGGCCCGCAGGTTGCGAACGTTGTAGCTGAGAGGAAGCGCCATCACACTTGCCTCAACACTTCGGTTATACGGGCGCGATACGCCAGCAGCGCCGGCACCAAGCCAGCCACAGTCCCAGCAGCAGCGCTGCACCCAGTCCATAGGAAACAATTCTGGGCGACAATCCCAGTCCGGGGAACTGACGCACCACGTCGCCGATGAAGGGAACGTTGGGCAATGCATGGATCGCGCCTCCGGCCAAGATCAGGCCGAGCGCCCCGCCCATCAATCCCAGCAGCAGCGCTTCAATCAGCACCAGCGCCATGACCAGACCGCTCGGGAACCCCAGCGTCTTGAGCACGCCAATTTCCTGCTGGCGTTCGCGGACGGCGATGCTCATGGTGTTCGCCGTCACCAGCAGGATGGTGAACGCCACCGCCAGACCGATGCCGTTGAGCAGCAGCGCCAGATTTCCCGCCATGGCGATAAAGCTGGCGCGGAAGGCCTGCTCGGTCTCGGTCTTGGTTTGGACATCGCTGTTTTCAAATTCGGCGTCGATGGCCTTGCTGATGCGGCCCGCGTTCTTGGGGTCATCAATCAAAAGCGTCAACGTGCCGATGCCGGCCCTCTGCCCGGTGGCTTCGTAGAGGTACTTGTAGTTGAAGTACATGGCGCTCAGATCGGTGCCGGGATACTTCACCGTGTCGGTGTCGTAGATTCCATCCACGATAAAGTCGAAGGGCTTGCCCACGCGGTACGGCGGGATGAAGCTTTCCAACTGAAAGTGGTCGCCGACCTTCCAGCTCCATTTTTCAGCGAGCTTTCGCCCGACGATGCAACCTCGCCCATCGTGAAACCACGCCTGCTTCTGGTCTTCCGGCAGCATGATCTCCGGATAAATCTGCAGGAAGGCTTCCGGCTCAACCGCCATGTTGGGGAAGAAGTACTTCATGTCGCCGCGATACATGCCGCCAAACCAGTTGACGATGGTGGTGTTTTGCACGCCGGGAATGGCCGCGATCTTGTTCTTGTAGGAATTGGGCAGATTGAAGACCAGGCTTACATAATGGCGGGTCACCAGGCGCGAGGCGTTGCCCAGATGCAAGCCATAGTTCACCGCGTCCACCACCGTTTGCAGCGTGCAGATGAGGAAGATGCAGACCGCCATCGCCAGCACGGTGCTGAGCGTGCGGAGCCAATTCTTGCGCAGATGTTTGAGAATGAGCGGCGCGAATTTCATGTCAGTTGGTCAGCACTCCCTTGTCCAGATGGCGCTGAACGTGCGCCCGCGCAGCCGCTCGGGGATCGTGAGTCACCATCACGATGGTCTTGCCGAACTCCTTGTTGAAGGTCTGCATCAGGTCGAGGATTTCCTCCGCGCTCTGATGGTCGAGGTCACCGGTAGGCTCATCGGCCACCAGCACCGTCGGGTCGGTGACCACGGCGCGCGCGATGGCGACGCGCTGCTCCTGTCCGCCGGAAAGTTGGCCCGGGTAATGCTTGGAGCGGTCGGCCAGTCCGACAATACGCAGCGCGGTCATGGCGCGCTCGCGACGCTCGCGCTTCGACAGCGGGCTGAGCAGCAGCGGCAGCTCGACATTTTCCAGCGCGTTCAGCACGGGAATGAGGTTGTAGAACTGGAAGATGAAGCCGACGTTACGGCTGCGCCATTTGGCGAGCTGGCCTTCTGAAAGCGTGCCGAGTTCGGTTCCGGCGACCAACACGCGGCCTGAGGTGGCGCGGTCAATTCCCGCGATCAGGTTCAACAACGTAGTCTTGCCAGAGCCCGACGGCCCCATCAGCGCCAGGAATTCGCCCTGCGGCACCTCCAGGTTCAGGCCGTCCAGCACCTTGATCTGCATCGTGTCGCGTTGGTAAAACTTGCGAACGTTCTGCACGCTGACCGCGGTAGTCTTGTTGGCCACTTCGGTTGCACTCATGATCTCTCCAAAGTTTGCTTAGCTCTTCACCTTCACCGAATCGCCATCCCTCAGCTTGTCCGGAGGATTACTCACCAGCGTCTCTGATCCCACCAGCCCGCTGGTAACGATGACTCCCCCGCGCAGATCGGCTCCGGTCACCACCGGGAGCTGATGGACCTTCCTGTCCTCAACCTGGAACACTACCGACTTGCCGTCACGCGTAACGATTGTGTCCTTCGGAATGGTCACAATGCGCCTGGGCTCGGCCGTCGTTTTTTCCGCTCGCTTCGGCGGCTGCAAAAACGTGACGTTGCAACTCATCTCCGGCTTCAGGTACTTGTCCTTGTCGAGGATTGCCGTCTTCACCGTGACCGTCGCCTTGGTGCGGTCGGCGGTGGGGATGATCTGGCGCAGCGTTCCCTTGTAAGTATGGTTGGGAATGGCCTGCACCGTGATCTCGGCGGGCTGCCCCGACTGAAGCTGCGCCACGTTGGCCTCGTTCACGTCCACTTCGGCTTCCAATGAATTCATGTCGGCGATGGCGACGATGGCGCCCGACGACGTCGAGATGTTCACACCCGGAGGAATGGGCGCGACGCTCTCGCCCGCCTCCGTCATCTTCTTCACCACGATGCCGGAGAAAGGCGCGCGAATGGTGGTGAAGTCGTAGTTGGCCTGCTGCATCTGCAAGGCAGCCTTGTCCTGCTCGATGGTGGCTGCGGCCAGGGCGACCTTGGCTTTGGAGGCATCGAGCGCGTCCTGCGATACTACCTTGTCGCGGAACAGACCCTCCTGCAATCGCTCTTGCCGCTGCGCCTCTGCCAGGTCGGCCTTGGCGTACTCGATATCGGCCTTGGCCTTGGCGATGCCGGCCACATAATCCTCGTTTTCCAGCGTCGCCAGAACATCGCCGGTCTTCACCACGCTGCCCTCTTCCACCAGCAACCGGCCGATTCGTCCCTGGATCTTCGACGACACCACCGATTGCCGGCGCGCCACCAGATAGCCGGAGGCGGTAAGAATTGGGGTGCCTGCCATGGGCCCGCTGCCGCTTTGCACGCTGGGCTGCACGGTTTGGACCTCGACGGCGCCGAAGACAGGCCGGGCGCGCACGAAGTACAGTCCGCCGGCGGCGACGACGGCCAGCAGCAGCAAGATCACCAGCCAGCGCCATCGTCCCCGGCGCGGCGCGTCCCGCTCGATCCGCAACGATGCGAGTTCGTCTTTCAAGTCCCGCATAGATGGTGTCCAACACTCCCTGGCGGCGCTACTAGCATCGCATTGTTGCCGCAAGTTGGGAAGAGCGCGGCCGCTGATTACTGCGTTCCGGCGCCGGTTTAGGCTTAGCCATTTTCGCACTCCGGCTTGACAGGGATGATTGTCGCCGAGTCCCGCGCGCGGCGCTAGTGTGGAATGTCAATGCTGCAGGATGACAAATGTCATGCGGTGCGGCCGCTCCAACGGTGGCGCTATTTCTGGGCGATCTGGCTGGAATTGATATCGCTTGGTTTCTGCTGTCCGCGATGCATCGGCTTCGGGCGGTGCTTACCGAGAAAGGCTTTGATGTCGGGCCAGAATTCTGTCAGGATGTTCGCCTCTGCAACTCCACCGAGGTTGGCGAGCGCGTTCTCCACGGTGCCCCCAACGCTTTCATTGCGATAGGGAATGTAGGCATTGGAGATTGCCGCCTGAGTGAATTGGCTGAGGATGACCGACCAATTGAACACAGTGCGGCCATTGTCACTGCGGCCAACGATGACGCGGCTGGCGGCATAAGCCAGGCGATCGGAGATGTCGTCCTGGCGCGAAGGAAAATAGCGCGGGTCCTGGTGCAGTAGCGCCGGAAAAACAAAGCCGGAGAAAAGCGCTCCCGCCTCCGCTCCCGCCACCGATGCGGCAAAACGATTGCCGTAGCCTTCCATTCCTCCGCCAAAGCGCGGATAAGCGCCGGTGGCCTGCGAAAAAAGGGAATCGGAAAGCACATCTACCAGCATGGTGCCTGAATGGCTGCGCCGCAGAAACAGGTCAAACTTTTGCTGCGTGGTGAGCGGCACATAGAAAGGGGCGTCGGGCAGCGTTCCTCCGGGAACGAAGTTGTGTGCCATTTTCACCAGGTTTTCGTGGGTGAATGCCGAGCCGATGGCGGCGGCGCTGAAGTCGAGGCGGTCGAACGCATTGCCAGACGCGTGGGCGACTTTGGCTAGCAGAGGCTGGGTGCAGACGGCCCCCGGCGACGGCGGCTGGATGGCTTGTTCGAGCGTGCTGTTCGGCGGCAGACCGGGAGCAATCGGCGAGCGGTCCAATTTAAAGGCCCGCGTTGGGACGTTGAGGACGAAAGCAATCTGTGCTGCATTCGACTGCCAGTACGCCGCCGGGACTGTCTGCGACTCGACATTCGCTGCGGACGGTGGCAGCTTTGGCAAATGCTGCCCATAGCATGGCGAAGCGCACAATCCCAACCACAAGCAGCAAATCGCCCCACCGGATTTCATACTCGGCCCTTAGATACGGTCCCTCAGTTACTACCATAAGTAAGAAGCCATCCTAGGCTAAAAGGGTAGCTGCCTAAGTAAACATTGAATGAATCGAAGGCCGAGGGCGCCCTCTCCCCGGCCAGCTCGATCCGCGGAGACCAGACGCGGAGGTCCAGTGCGGTATGATGTGTGCATGGCGTCGCGACTCAAGTTCATCTCTGCCGTCCTGGCAATCCTCGCGTTTGCCGGCCTCAGCGGCTGCAAGCCCAAGACCAAGAAGACCACCGTGGTGCGGGTGGCGCGCAACCTCAGCTCCCCTTACGGCAGCGAAATGGATCGCCGCATCGTGGAGTTTCAACTCAGCAATCCGCGCTTGCCGTCGGGCAACCCGATTGTGATACAGACGGTGGAGAGTGACTATCACGATCTGCTGCAGAACCATCTCAGCAATGCCGACCTGGTCATTATGGATGCGCTGGCGGATGCCGATCTGAATCCCACCCTGCAGGCCGATATGGCGCATGCGGTGAACATCTGCTCGGCGGTGAAGGCATGTCCGGCCGAGGTTCCGGCGCTGATTCCGTCTTCCGGCTCGCCCGATCGCCGGGAAGCGGCGCAGAAGTTTCTCGACGCCCTGCAGAAACAACCGTAACGGAGCGCCAGTTTCCGTGGCCCGGAGGCGATACAGCANNGAGCAGGGCGTCTCTTCAGGGTGCCGAATTCCGATCTGCTTGACCTTGTTCCACGCGATCCTCGGCCGGTAGTGCCTGGCGATCAAGTAAACAGGCTTGCAACAGGTATCACGATGTTGCTCAGATTGTGGCCAAACACACATGGCCAGACGCTATTCGTGCGCTCGCGTACCCATCCTGAAACCAAGCTCAACATAATCGGGGCAATGGCCGCCTGGGGAGCGATGTGGGCATGAAGTCGCGGGTCCACCACGACAAGGCCGTTGGATCCGGCGAAAAGTATGGCAGTGATGATGAGCCCCCAGCCGAACTCCGCGTTGGCCATTCGCCACGGTTTCCCGAAAACACGGTTCAACAGGGACTGATACACACCCCGGAATACCAGTTCCTCGGCGAGCCCGGGCATGATCAGGAGGAAGGCCCAGCCCTCGGCGTCCAGTTTCTTGCGGGCCCCGAGAATGAAGAAGACTGCGGGCACCGCCAGAGCCAGCAGCAAAGCGACGAGCGACGGCTTCAACCAACCTGGCCGGAAGCGCGACGTGACGCCAACTGAGGCCAGCGAAATTCCGGGGACGAGAGCGACCAGCAAGAACGGCCATGCCGTCGAGAGGAGGCACTCCTGCCAACTCCAGTGCAGGTGCTGGAAACCATCGACCCGAGGTATTTCTACGAGCGCAAACTCCAGCACGACTAAGGATGCTACGAATAGCAGTAGGCCCCAACGCCGCGTGCGGGAGCGCCAGACGGCAATCAACACAAAGGGCAGGACGCAGGCCAGGGTGAGCCCCGCTTCCAG
>PLYW01000349.1:0-899 GCA_003151875.1 Acidobacteriaceae bacterium | reverse complement strand
CGCCAGCGGAAGGTCCTTCATCTCGGCGGCGCGCCACAAGTACCAGCAAGCGACGCTGCGATAGGGACGCCAGCGCTCGCCGTAGGCCAGCAACTCTTTGGGCTTGGGCAGTTCGGCGAGTTTGTGCACTTTGGCGAAGCCCTTGCGGATGCCGTAATCGTCAACCGCCAGCACGTCAGGCCGTCCCAGTCGAAAGATCAGCAGCATCTCCACGGTCCAGCGGCCGATGCCGCGCACGGTGTCGAGGCGTTCGATCAGCTCCTCATCGCTCATCCGATGCGCTTGCTTGACCGTCGGCACGGTGCCGTCAAGCGTCTTGGCCGCGAGATCGCGAATGGCCAGCATCTTGGCGCGCGACAGCCCCGCGGAACGCAGCAATTCTTCCGGCGCGGCAAGAATTTGCTCCGGCGACGGGAATCCGTCCACCAGTCCGCGACGAGTTCGGATGCGCTTGGTATTTTCGGGGAACAGCGCCTTCACGCGCGCGGTAATGGTGGCGGCAACCTTCCCGTTGAGCTGCTGGTAGATGATCGACTCCAGCAGCGCCTCGAAGATGCTCTGCGTGGTTTCCTGTTGCAGGCGGCATTCGCCCGTGCGAACAATGATCCGCGCCAGGCGGCGGTCGGCCCGCGCCAGATGTTCCAGAGCGGCGGTGTGGTCGAGTTTCTTGGGCATGATCCAGTAAGTCAGTAGTCAGTAGCCAGTTGTCAGTTGTCAGTTGTCAGTGCAACCCTCACTGGTCATTAACAACTGTGAGCTAGAGATTGCTGGCGTCAAGCCGCCATTTTACCGCTGTCATCCTGAGCGACGAGGTTGCCGCGGCGACCGAGGAGTCGAAGGACCTGCGGTTTGCCAGTGCTGTTATGTCGCCGAAGCCAACCGCAGATCCTTCGACTACG
>PLYW01000267.1 GCA_003151875.1 Acidobacteriaceae bacterium | reverse complement strand
AGACTGTCACGAATAAGTCCCGCGCGTCTGGCCATTCAACGCCACAGAAAAGTTAGATCCTGATGTCAGGGAACTCTTGAGTATGCACTGCTCCTGGTGCGTTTTGGATTGTGGCGAGGCACACAGTCGGATACGCAGCGGCGGCACCGCAAGGCGGCAGCCGCCTGGTCACCGTCGAGTCAGCCAGATTGGCTGACAGAACATTTCTACCTAGAGAAAATCCAGCCTGCACTCGCCTCTGTATCGAATTCTGCCATTGCATCGCGGCTTGGCGTATCTCGTTGTTGCGCGAGTCGCATCCGCTCGGGTAAACGCCGCTCGCATCCCCGGCACTGGCAGGCACTAGCGCTTTTATCAGGTGCCAACTCGCACGGAGCGGTTTAGAGTCGGGAACCGTGACCCACGGAACCTGAGTTTGAGGACGAGGCTCAGCGAGAATGCCTGGAAATGGTTATTCTTCTTGGACGAGGATTGTATGTCTTTGGTTGGGCGCAATGAACCGTGTCCCTGCGGATCAGGGAAGAAATGGAAGAAGTGCCACGGCGATCCAGCTCGCGTGGCCGAGCCGAGCACAGAGTTAAGAGCTCTTCTGGAAGAACTTGAACTAGACCAAGACACAACCATTGAAAGCCTCTCTACAAGCCTGCGTGGACTCATTCAGGAGCTTCGCGTATTCGATCCCATTCAGGTAATAACTGGAGCTTGCGGCCTTGCCCTGATCTCAAGTAACCATAGTCTTATTTTCCGCATTGATGTCTTGATCTACCTTGCGGCGCTCCATTGTGTCGGTGCCCATGGCCCTACAACCAAGGACTTCCACCGTTGGCTCAACGGCGAAATATCTAACTCAATAGTCCGTAGATTCGAGGATCCGCCTGAGGACTTTGCCATGGGCCATGTCCGCACTCCACATGGGAACTACCTGGTTTTTAACGGTGAGTGGAGTACTCCAGACCAGTATCTGCAAGACGTACTAGATGCCCTGGATACCGGGCCCGAAAGCCTAGCTCCGACACGAAACGCTATTCGGGCATTGTTGATCCTATCCGACGAGGTAGCCCGGCGCTGTGGTTATACCAGGCACACTGCGGGCGACATCGACGCTGTGGATGTGACGATTCCATCAGATGACGAAGGGTTGTGGCAACTCTGTAGCTCGTCTAAGTTTGACGATAGGACTATTGCCCAACTAGGTATTCTCCCGGACGATCTTGAGCCATTTGTCCTTACATTGAAGGGACTCAGAGATGATGCCCGGCAAGCCACAATCGTACGGCTCAAGTTTAAACCGATCCTTCGACTGGACGACGGCTCGTTTGTACTCGTGTTTCCCACGTCTGCACCCATGGCAATCGTTGCGTTTATTTTGGATAAGCTCCAACAGATAGGGTATGTCTCCGCCTTCGGCAACGCTCTTCGAAAGCACCAGTTGAGGAGTGTCTTCAAAGAAGCTACTCGCGGTGTTAGCAGAGGGACTAGTGAGCTGCATGTGTTGGCGCAGCTCCAGAACGTGCCACGACAGCTATTAAGTGAAACAGCGTTCCAGGTTGACAGCGACAAATACATGCACGTCATCATGCTCCACGATGAACTCGATTCAGCGTGTAACGACGGAATAGAGGCTCCATGGCGCCCGGGCGCTGCGGAGACAATTGCGCGTCACATTGAGCTGAGCGCTGCAGCGTTGGCCAGCCGGTCACGCTATACCGGAGGGCTCACAATCGTCGTAATGGCTGGAATTGGGCGAACTTACCAAATCGCAGCTCCAAAGTTCCTTCCAGAGGGTTGGTTCCTACAGAATTGGGCCTCAACGGACTTCAGTAGGTTGATGTGGCTCGAACCCAACTGGCAAGCGATTCTTTGGAAGCTTTCGATGCAGCGGTCAGTCCTGCAACAGAGAGGAATTGAGTTTACAACGCCCAGCGATGCCAATCTCTACGCGATGTGGGTGCATGATAATTACCACTTAGTTCCTTCTGAAGTAATCACTAGCCCGCACGCGAATATTGTGGTTGGATGCGGCTACATTTTTGGTCTCCGGCGCGATGCACGCGAGCGTATTGACGAACATTCAGTTTATCGCCCGGACCGCCAGAGATGGTTACTCGTCCGCCGCATGGCACAACGAACCTATTTCAAAGAAGACGCGTATAGACAAATATATGCTTCTCTCGATCAAGCTGAACAAGGCATCCTTGAGGGAGTCATCGAATCCTCCGAAAGGGCTTGGTGGGTTGATTGTCGCACTGCATCAGAAGCAGTGTCGCAGCGCCCGTATATTTACAAAATCTGGGAAGTAACTCTCAACTGGCTTGAGCGCATTGCTCCTACGCTTGATCGAATGCTTCCAGAACTCACTAGTGGCAATATCATTATTGATCTCGATCTCTCTGCGATTGCAAATTACGAAGACTGGCGATCACAAGCGATAAAGGGGATTGCGCCAGTCGATCATTTTCCAATTGCGGTTCGGCAAGGCAAGATCTCTATACATGTTCCCCTAGCATTTGTCGGCATGGGACATGATCCGCAGAATAAAGCCGAACGGTTACTGGTACGAGCGCTGGTAGAAGGCGTTGTGTTCTTGGTTGGCGTCGGCGAGCCTGACCAACGCGTTTCCGCCATCGTGACTGAGCTAGCACTTCGGGATGAGCAGCGCTTCATGCATGCCTTTGAGACAAAGGGTACTAGAGATTTTCTGCGGGAGTTTGATTCTGTTCAGGCAACGTTGTTGGAAAATGTGGATATACACTTTGCTTCTGTAGGTATATCGAACGAATCCGGCTTGGCTGTACCCACTATCTTGACGGATAAGGCGGAGTGCAATGCTGCACTGAACCGCATCGTGGATGCGTTCTGGGTTCGGTGCAAGGAGAGGCTGAAACTGATTGACCGAAGAGCTCTGATCCGACGTTGCCTGCTCAATAATGAGCGAATTCTGGCCGATCATGATGACTGGCGGCGGACGGGTCGCGCAGTCACTGCCCTGCATGCGGACCGCGAGGACGTTCTTTCAGCGTCGCGATTAGCAAAGGAGCGCCGTGATAGAACGCAGATAACTCACAGAATTATGGTGGAGATGGCAGTCTGCGCGTGCCCAGCGTCAGGAGGTAAGGATGTTTCTCAGGGTGATATCGATTATCTTGGGGGTCAGATATTGCTTTTGATCGCAACTGCAGCCCAATCAGATGCTGTTCGAAGTGATGCTGTGACCTCCTCGATTCGAACCTCCTTGGCGGGTGATTTCCGCCTAGAAAACGACTTGATGGAAGTGATGCAACCATATTTGACGAGTCGTTTTGAGCAGGACCATTTGCGCGATATTTCCAGCTATGAGGAGTATTTCGAGAGTTCGAAGCGCGGCACCAGACACGAGGAAGAGGTGTTTGGGGAGGCTTTCTTAAAGGCTTTTCGTCAAGAATTTGGATTGTCGCCCGCTCGGTTAGCAGAAGTGGGTACTGTCTTGATGGAAGACGTCATCGCAGCGAAAAGTACGGTTATCGAACGAAGCAGGAAGGCGTTTGAAGGGTTACTCGCGCGAAATAGCTTTACTAGCAACGAAATCGAAGGCTTATTTAAGAACTTCGTTTTGCTGTCCCGGCCCGACTGGGAAAAGGTAGCTGCTCCTTTCAGGGGAAAAGATTGGTGGCCTTGGCGCTATCGTCGCCGCCTATCACTTATGACCAGACCGATCGTCGCAATCACCGAGTCCGACTTCATTTACGCGCCTGGATTCTGCGAAGATAGCTTCCGCCATGTTGTTATGGAGTGCTTTACGGGTGCATTTGAGACAGAGTACTTCGACTCTCGTGCGATGAAGGAGTACGTTGGCCGAGAAAACGCTCGCCGAGGACTAGCCTTTAATAAGGCGGTGGCAAAAATGTTTGAAGATTCCGGCTGGAAGGTCCGGACCGAGGTTGCGATGACCGAATTGGGAGCTCCCGTGGATCTCGCATCAGGAGATATTGATGTGTTCGCGTGGAAGAACAGTGAGGTTTATTTGTGCGAATGTAAAGAGCTGCTATTCGCAAGAACGATTACTGAGGTATCGGAACAACTGTCGCGGTTTCGAGGAAATAAAGGCGATGATCTGTCGAAGCATTTGAGGCGTGTGAATTGGGTCAAAACAAATCCGAACAGCATCGCACGTGTCGTCGGGCAACTCCCGAGTGAGACTCAGTCCTTACTCATAACCAGCAAACTTGTACCCATGCAGTATGTTACCGATTTTCCGGTGAAAATTGTTTCTGCAGATCACCTTGCAATGATACTTTGAGTTGCAGAATGCGCTAGGTTCTCCGAAGCGCTCGCACGAGGCAAGCCGGGTCGGGCTGCCATATTATCGCGTCCTCAGCGATTTCTCTAAATTGTGGACGGTACCACCGTCAGCTTTGCGCGCGACTCCCGGTCAAATGCGTCTGCCTTCTGTTTATCCATCACTCTGAGCACAGCGATTGCCGCAAATGCAGTTTCCCACAGACATCCCAGCGCCCAGGCCCTCACAACCCAGCCCCGCTCTCCCGCTCACCCCACCCCCGCGCTCACGCCGCGCGCCCCCCGGCCAAAAAGAAGGACCGCTCCCTCTCCCCCTGAGCGAGCGGCCCTGTCCCACCTGAACTCACAGCCAGAAAAAGTGGCGCATGTGACACAGGCTCCAAACAGTATTGACTGTGGTTTTGTCGGAGTCAATACGTCTTTGAGGAGCACGCTGGCAGATCAGTGCGCCCTCCGGTTGCACGCACGCGCGCCGCGCTCCCGGTTCCGCCCGCGCCCGCTAGCCAGGAAACGAGCAGCCCACGCGCCTGCGCGGGCCAAGAACAAGAAAGGCGGAGCTGGTTGGCTCCGCCCTCCGTTATTTTGCGGCAATGTGCGAGTGGTCACTTCTTAGTGTTGCGGGCTGGGAGGAGCCGCGTCAGGAGTGACTGTCGTATTGGGAGGAATGGGCGGCTTCTGGGTCGTGTCCCTGGGACCCACCGGGTTCGCGCTGGGGGTTACCGGGTTCGCGTTAGGATCCACTGGATTCATGTCAGGACCTGTGTTCACGTTGGGATCTACCGTGTTCACGTTAGGAGTCACCGGGTTTGCGCTTGGAGTTACCGGGCTCGCGCTAGGCATCGGACTAGCACTGGGAGCTACCGGACTCGCGCTGGGCATCGGGCTCGCGTTAGGAGCGGGTCTCGCACTCGGAGTTGCGCGCTGTGCAAAGCACACGCCCGTCAGCAGGCCCAGCATCATGCCACCAACAATCAGTTTCCTCAGGCCGTTTTGTTTCCGAATTTTCAGATGAACCGAAATACCGCGTGCAAACATGGCCACATCCTTTAGGTCGGGGTTACTAAGAAAGGAAACTTCAGATGGACTGACTTAGTTCAGGGAACCTGAAAGAAGAGAAGGTGGTAACCACTTCACTGCAAACTATATGGGCATACGCGAGAACGTGTCCGGTCAAAACTGACCATGGGGCAAAAGTAATCATCAACACCGCCCTGCCCCGCCCGCACACCCCTGCGCCGCCCCGCGCTTGCCGCTCAGCGCCCGCGTTCCCCACCCGCGCACCGCACACCTAAGAACTTGCGCACTCCACCGCCAATTAGCGACAACGTGTTTCAACACGCAACACCGCTCTCGCAGAGTGCACCAAGAATGGTGCTGTAGCAAAATCCCCTCAATGCGTATAACCCCCTCAACGGTTTGTCGCCCGATTTTCCCGCCTGTTACCATGGCAGATTTTTCCGTTTTTCCCAAGGTCATGAAGTGCCAAGTGCTGACAAGCAGACGAACCAGCTGCGCCGGTAGGCTCTTGTATGCGCCTGCACTGCTCGATTTTGCTGACTGTCGTTCCTCCGACAGTCATTGACGAGAGTGGTCGGGGAGAGAGGAGTTGAATCTGGGTCCTATGATTAACTCGCGACTTACTGCAATCTAATTCGAACTCGCTGCAACGCAATTCAAACGATACTGCAATTGAATTCCAACAATTCCAGTCTCGCCGCCGGAAGGCGTGGCTTCAGCGTGTAAAATCGCAATCGAATGCCGCCTCCGGCCGCCCACAGCGCAAGCCCAGCCCCTCCCAGTTTCTGGGCGCGGCTGCTGCGTATCCTGCGGCCGTCGCACCAGCACACCGCTTTCTCGGCCACCCTGCTGATGATCTCGGCCGTGATGCTGTCGCGCGTGATCGGTTACCTGCGCGAGGCCTACATTGCCTGGGCCTTCGGCGCCGGTCTGAATACCGACGCCTACGTCGGCGCCTTTAACCTGCCCGACTTCCTCAACTACATTCTGGCGGGCGGCACCGCGTCCATCACCTTCATTTCGATCTATACGCGCCACACCTCCAAGGGACGCGACCGGGAGGCGCAGGACGCATTCAACTCCACCATCACCATCATGACCGCCGTGGTGTGCCTGGGCACGGTGCTGCTGGAGATCTTCACGCCGCAACTGGAGCGGCTTATCTTCCCGCACTTCACAGCCGACCAGTTGCAGTTGTGCGTTCATCTCACCCGCATTCTGCTGCCCGGCCAGATATTTTTCTACGCCGGCGGAATTGTTTCCGCGGTGCTGTTTTCGCGGCGGATGTTCCTGTACCCCGCGTTCAGTCCCATCTTCTACAACCTGTTCATCATCGTGGGTGGGGTGATCGGCGCTCGACGGTTTGGCATTTCGTCGCTAGCTTACGGCGCGCTATTCGGCGCCTTCGTCGGCCCATTTCTCATCAACGCCATCGGCGCGGCGCGCGACGGCCTGACCTACCGGCTCAACTTCGACTGGCACAACCCGGAATTTCGCGAATGGGTAAAGCTTTCCATTCCCCTGATGCTGGGAGTGTCGCTGGTATCTGCCGATGACTGGATCTTGCGCTATTTCGCCTCCGGCGGGACCGGCGACATCACGCGGCTGAACTATGCCAAGCGCCTGTTCGCGGTGCCCATCTCGATTCTTGGGCAGGCCACGGGCCAGGCGTCGATGCCTTTCTTCTCGCGGCTTTTTGGCGAGGGCAGGCGCAAGGACTTCGCCGACACAGTCAACGGGTCGGTGTATCGCATCTCAGCGGCGTCATTTCTATCGGCTGCGTGGATGATGCCGGCAGCCTTGCCGCTCATTGATCTTGTCTATCGCCGTGGACGCTTCAGCTTCCAGGACTCGCAGGAGACGGCACTCTACTTTTTCTGGTTCGCGCTGTCGCTGGCGCTGTGGTCGGCGCAGGCGCTGTACGCTCGCGCCTTCTATGCTGCGGGTGACACCCTGACGCCGATGATCGCCAGCACCATCATCGTGGCGGCATCGCTGCCCGTGTACTCGGCGTTCTTCCACCATTTTGGCGTGACCGGATTGGCCATGGCTTCCGACGTCGGAATCTTGATGCATACTGTCGTGCTCGCCTGGCTGCTAAGTCGGAAGAAGCTTGTCCCACTGGGTGGGATGCCGTGGCCGGAGTTGACGAAGGCTGTTGGAACGGCGGGCTTGGCGGCTGTGGTCTGCTATTTTGTCGGTCGGACTATCGTCATCGATGGCAGCCGGAAGGCCGATCTGCAATCCTTGGCACTGATTAGCGTAACTTGGCTGGCGGCAGCAGCGGTGGGGCTGTGGCTGACGAAATCGAACCTGCCGCGCGAGCTGCGCAGAAAGAAAGCGGCGACGCCGAACATCACGCTACCAGAGCCAGTCATCGAGAGGACGACCGGAGGAATGGAACCGTAGCTGAGAGCTAAAAGCTGACAGCTACTTCATCACCTGCATGCGCGACCGATCATAGCCGAAGTGTCTGCCACAATCCAGACACACGACGTAAGGCGCCGCCTGCTCGCTAGAGACGCTCTCCCATTCACTGTTACGGGAGTCCTGCCGGCTGGATGACGCAGCCGAGAACGGTTTCGAGAGATGGCTATGCCGGCAATGCACGGCAAACAACTGCAGCACTCTCTCCCACATCGGAGTGCACCTTCTTTCGAGAGACATTGCGAGCGGCGGCCAATACCGCCGCCCGCAACTCTGAGAGTCTCTCTGGTGTGCAATGGAGTCAAGAAGAGGAATACCTTAGAGCATCCTCGGTAACCCACGTTTGAAACTGGTTGACCACGGTCTCGTTCCCAGAGTGATTACACCCGGGCTGCTGCTGCCGAAGCCCCGGTCTCGCCCGCGGTCGTGGCGCCGGTCTCCTTGGATTCGCCATTGGCTTTCTGGCCGGGTTTACGGATATCGATGCCGCCCTTAAAGTAAGCGCCATCTTCAATGCTGATGCGCTGGGCAACCACATCGCCGGTGAGCGAGCCTTCGCCGCGGATGTCCACGCGATCGCTGGCGGTCATGTTGCCGCGAACTTTGCCCAGCACCACAATCTCGCGCGCCGAAATGTTGGCGGCGACTACGCCGTTGCGTCCTACGGTGACGCGATTGCCCGGCAGGTGGATCGACCCCTCCACCCGCCCGTCAATGTAGAGCGACTCCGAACCCGTGACCTCTCCCTTAATGACCAACGACTTGCCCAGCGTGGCCTGTTCCTGAGTGTTGATTGGAGGGCTGGCGGGGCGGGGCGCGCTCGGCGGCTCGGGTACGGCCGGGGAGTAGCTGCGCTGCGGCTCGGGACTAGGAGTGGGAGTCGAAGATGGAGTATTGGTAGGTTTCCACATAATCGGTAAACGAATCCTTTCTGATGTTGTAAGTGCTTCCACCCCAACAACCGCAAAAGTAGCGGTGGTTGGGGGCCTGGTTTGGAGAGGCACCGGTTTGGCCAAACCCGCGCTCCATTGCTCTTGCTTTTCTTCCCAACCTGACGCTTTGGCGCGGTTTGTGTGGGCCCATCGTCGGTGCGCGCCGAAGCGAGCACCCTTGTGCGATGTGATTATTGCTACCATACAGCGAGTTCCTGTATGAGGGGAATACGCCTACGCAATTTTTTCATGCGCGCTCAGTGCATGGTTAGTTAATGGCCTAAGGGAAAAGGACTAAGCAAACCGCACAAAGCCCTTAATCACGCTTGTGGGATGATGAACGCGAATTATTTTTATGCTGACTGATCAAGCCATCCTGAGCCACATCGAACGCCAGCCCCACCGCTCGGCGGGATTCAAGCAACTCGTCCGCGAGCTGGGCCTGCGGGGAGACGAACGGCGGCAGCTCGCCGAACGGTTGCAGGCGCTGGTAAAGGCCGCGCGGCTGATCGAGATCGGACGCGACCGCTACACCCTCGCCGAACATGCGGCCGCTCATCAGAACCTGATCGCCGGACGCTTGACCATGCACCGCGACGGCTACGGCTTCGTCATCCCCAACGCAGACCAGCGCAGCACTTTCAGCGGCGACATCTACATCAACCCGCAGGCCATCGGTTCGGCCATGCATGGCGACCAGGTGCTGGTGGAACTGGGACGCAAGCGCGATACTCCGGGGTCCCCAGCACGCGCAAAACCGGCGCGCGCTGGGGTGGGTGATGATGGCCGTGCCGAGGGGCGCATCCTGCGCGTGCTGACGCGCGGTAATCCCACCGTCGTCGGCACCTTTCACTACGGATCGCGCCAAAACTACGTGACGCCCATCGATGAGAAGGTCACCAGGGAGATCATCATTCCGCGCGGGATGGAGTGGCCAGCCAGCCAGAGTGAAGCGGAATCCAAAGCTGGGCCCCATGGCCGAACCGATCGGGTGCCCCGTTCTAGCCCTCCTTTGGCTAGAGCGGGGCAGTCCTCCTCACTTGCGAATGAGTGGGAGGAGGGCGGTGGAGCGAAACCCGCGCACAAGAAGCCGGCCGACCACGACCGAGTCCTCGGCGAAGAGGCGCACCGCCGTGAGTGGGACGATCTCGAAGGCTTGGTGGTGGATGTTGAGATTACCGATTGGCCATCGCCGGCCGAGAGCCCCCGTGGCCGCGTCGTCGAAATTCTTGGCTACGAAGACGACTTCGGAGTGGATGTCGAGATCATCATCCGCAAGTTCCACCTGCCGCATCGTTTCCCGGTTGAAGTTCTACAGGAGGCGCAGCAGTTTGAGCCGGTTATCCCGTCGAGAGAGCTGCGCCACCGGCAAGACTATCGCGCCTTGCCCATCGTCACCATCGACGGCGAAACCGCGCGCGACTTCGACGACGCCGTCACCGTGAGCCGTCTGGCGAACGGCCATTTCGAGCTGCAGGTCCACATTGCGGATGTCGCGCACTATGTCCACGAAGGCTCGACCATCGACCTGGAAGCGCGGCTGCGCGGGACCTCCGTCTATTTTCCCGACCGCGCCGTGCCCATGTTGCCCATGGAACTTTCTACTGACCTGTGCAGTCTGCGCCCGCAGGTTGACCGGCTGGTGCTGTCGTGCGTGATGAAGATCGACTCCCAGGGCGAGATCGTGGGCTACACCCTGAACCAGGGGATCATCCGCTCGGCCGAACGTATGACCTACACCAACGTGAATCTCATCCTCGAAGGAGACGTTGGTTTGCGCCAGCGCTATCGCGAGCTGGTGGATGTCTTTGAGCTGATGCGCGAGCTGGCGATGGTGCTGAATCGCAAGCGCGTGCGTCGCGGCTCCATTGATTTCGATCTGCCCGAGCCGGTCATCGAATTTGACGAGCACGGCTTGATGAAGGGAGTCACGCGCTCCGAACGCAATATTGCCAACCGCATCATTGAGGAGTTTATGCTGTCGGCGAATGAGTGCGTCGCCAGCTACCTCGAGAACAAACGGGTGGGCTCGCTCTATCGCATTCACGAAAAGCCCGATCCCAAGCGTGTCTTCGATTTCGAGACCATCGCCGCCACCTTCGGCTACTCGCTCGGTGTGGGCGCGCTGCCGGTGAAGCGCGTGCAGATGCGGGCCGAGCGGCGCGATCGTCACAGCAGCGGACGCAACCCGCACGTCGTCGAGATCCCCGAAGACGTCCACATCACGCCGCGCATGTATCAGAAGCTAACGCAGAAGATTGCGGGCAAGCCGGAAGAGCGCATTTTGTCCTACCTGATGCTGCGCTCCCTCAAGCAAGCGCGCTATTCCGAGGTCAACGAGGGCCACTTCGCGCTGGCCGCGCCGGTTTACACGCACTTCACGTCGCCGATACGGCGGTATCCCGACCTGATCGTGCACCGCATCCTGAAGGATGTGCTGCGCGAATCGGGGGAGCAAGAGGAGCACGGGGTTTCCGTGGGCGTGGGAGAGATCGCACACAGCGAGTCGCCGTCGCCGTGGTCGAAACGGCAGCCTCCGGTCTCGCCAACTAAGAGAGGCACGCACGAGGAGCACCGCGCGCCCCTGGGCGGACCGATTCCCGAGGACACGCTGCACGACATCGCGGAGGAGTCCAGCCAGTCTGAACGCCGCGCCGACGACGCCGAACGCGAGCTGATGGAATGGAAGAAGGTGAAGTTCATGGCAGACCGCGTGGGTGAAGAGTTCGCGGGGCTGATCGTAAGCGTCACGAAATTCGGGCTGTTCGTGGAGCTGATCGACATGTTCATCGAAGGGCTGGTGCCGCTCACGTCGCTGGCCGACGACCGCTACCAGTATCACGAGAACACCCGCCAGATCATCGGGCAGCGCAGCCGCAAGACCTACTCCATGGGCGATCCGGTGCGTGTGCTGGTGGATCGCATCGACCGCGTGCAGAAGCGCATTCAGTTCGCGCTGGTCGAGGAGCGGCCGGCGCAGGCCAAGCGCAAGCATAAGAAGGCGTAGTATCGTTCGGCTGACAAATGGCAATTCGAGGCGTCTATCGATAGATCGAATGTACCGCGCTGGTCGGAGGCCAGTGCTGCGCATACGCGCGAGCGACTGTCACCAAAATGTGTTTACAATCGCAGAAAGCAGTCACCCAAACCCAAACTGCTCTGGAGATCATGCGTAAAGTTACGATATTCGGCTTCTTTGTCCTGCTGGCCGCGTCGGCCCTCGCTCAGACAACCCCAGCGCCAGCCACACCGGCGCTGACTCCAACCACTCCCGCCGCGTGGCCCACTGCCCACTTTGCTTCGACCAAAGACCCCAGCGTGCAGAAGGCGTTCCAGGTCCTCAACGACATGATCAAAGCCTTGGGCGGCGATACGTATTTGAATGT
>PLYW01000284.1 GCA_003151875.1 Acidobacteriaceae bacterium | reverse complement strand
CGCTCACCGCTTTCATTGCCATCCCGGATTTGCCGAACAATACCGGAGCGCGCTGCTGTAGTTGCATCGACTGCGCGGTTTCACTTTTCTGCGCGGATTCACTCTCCGCAAATGAACTTTGCGGACGGACCTCGGGCGCCGCCGCACTCCTGAGGCCACCGACAGCGGCGCCGGCAGTTGCTGATGAAGCCGTCGCTCGCGCGGCAGACTGCGCCGCTGGCGCGGACGGGAATGCGTCGCCGGCGTTACGAGCGGGCGTGGTTGCTTCAGGGACCTTCTTAGCCCGCGCCTCCGGCGTGGTGCGCGGCGCCGTTTTGGCGAGCGATTTTTCGGGAGCGGGAACCTTGGCGGCAGCGGTCTGTGAATTTGGAGCCTGTACAGTTGGCTGCTCCGGGGGACTAACAGGCGCAGGACGATACACCCTGACGACCTCCGTAGTCTGGTATTCGTGGGTGGCCCGCCACGACTGCACGACCAGCCCTCCGGAGACGAGCACGACAGCGGCGGCGCTCAACACGGCCCATCGGGTTCGGATCGTCCATCTCGAGCGAGGCGGCGTCTTAGCCCGAGCAATATCTGGTCGCGAACTAGCGGCGTACACGGGCATGGCAGCCGCTCGACCCGCGGCAGCAGCCGCGAATCTCTCGTCACCAACCTCATCTTCGGCCGCATTGCTCGCCAGGAACACGATCTCCCGGCATTGCGCGCACTGTGCCAGATGGTGCGTCACCGCCTCGCTCTCCGGCGGAGCCAAGGTGCGCTCCATAAACGACGTGAGCACGTCGGGCGAAGGATGAACGTCGCCCACCGCTTGCCGGGCCAGCGCGTTGCGCAGCGGCTTGGGAATTTCCTGGTTCATCCTTGGTTCCCGCTCTTCTCTTTATAGAACGATAGATCTTCCGTTCCTTGCCTTAAAGTTTCGCGCACGGGCACGCGCAGATCGCGCACATCCACGTCCTGCATGGCTTCGTCCGCCTGTCGCGGAGACATTCCCGCCGCAATCATCCGTTTGCGAATGCGTTTGCGCAATTCCGACGTCACGCGCTCCAACTTGCGGCTGATGGTGGACTCGTGCACCCCTTGCAGTTTGGCAATTTCCGCCAGAGTGCGGCGGTCAAGATAATAGGCGGCCAGCAGGAAACGCTCTTCCGCGGAGAGCGCTGTCAGTTCCTCCGCCGCGGCGGTCTCGGCGCGAGGATCGGCGACGCTGAGATCCGGCTCCCCTGCTGCGAACTGAGCGCCCTCATCCAACGCCGCGTCCAGACTGGTCTCGCGCCGGGTGGCCCGGTACAGGTTGACATACTCCTGCGCGACCACCGTTCGCAGCCATCCTTGCAGCGAACCTCGTCCCTGATAGGAGCGGAGTTTGGAAGTCCGCTGCTGTCCCTTGGCGTCCACCCCATAGAGCGCCGCATACAGCGAGTCCGCCAGACCGCGGGCGACACTCTCTTCCTTCGCGATCTTGTAGGCCGACTCGTACAACGTCGCTCGATAACGGTTGAGGAACACTTCCCAGGCGCGGTTGTCTCCGGCGGCGCAGGCGCGCGCCAGCACCAATTCCTCCAGCCGCAGCGTTGCAAGAAAATTGCTAACCGCGATCTCGGACGCGGCGTTATTCCCATTCCATTGCGAGACGACTTCCGCGAGAACTTCGGCGAGGTCGGCGGGCGACATACCAAACTGCGGCGCGCCACTCTCCCCGTAGTGATGCGCAGAGAATTCCTTGATCACCGCTACCACCTGCGGATTGAGCGGGGCGGAAATCGGAGCGGAGGCCATCAAGCGAATCGTATCAATTCGGGCGCAAGAAAAACACTGTGCAGCGTTCTCTGGTTAGAAGAGACGCTTCAGCGCCTCCGGAGGTCAACCATGAATTTCAGAATCCTGGCGTCGTTCGCTTCGGCCATGCTGGCGGCAACATTCGCTGCCGCTGGAAACCCAGCACATTCCGAGCTGCATGTCCTGTCACCCGTTACCCGAGGAAACCTGACTATCTTCCCAGTCGTTGGAGGCGCCGAGAACGACACCGGCCGCCTGCTGACGCTGGACGAAGGACTGCGCTCCGGCGCGGTTGTGGTGACCGAGGGGGGCTCGCTTCGGGGATTGGTGCGGCCAGGCTCAACGCCGCCGCGGCAATCCGGCGACGCGGTGAACCGCCTGGTCCTGATCAACAATTCCGACCATCCTCTGCTTCTGCTCGCGGGAGAAGTGGTGACCGGCGGCAAGCAGGACCGGGTGATCGGGGTGGACCGCATCGTTCCGCCCAAGTCAGACCCCATTGATCTGTCGGTGTTCTGCGTTGAGCCGGGACGCTGGGTGGCCTCGTCGGAGCACTTCGGCTCGATGAAATCGCAGATGGCGCAGCCCAGCGTGCGCACTCCCGCCATGGCTGACCGCAATCAGCAGAAGGTGTGGGCTGAGGTGGGCTCGGCGGTGGCAGGCATGGCCCGAGCGGTTCCGCAAGCCCGCCCTACCATGCAGGCGTCCACTTCCTATGCCAAGGCGATGGAGAATCCTGACGTGCAGAGGAAGGTTGAATCCGTCGCTGCCGATTACGACGGAATACTGCGCGAGTTGAGGAGGGAAGGGGCCAAAGGCGTGGTGGTCGCCATCAATGGACGCATCCTGTGGGCCGACGTCTTCGCCAGCACCGAGCTGCTGGAGAAGTATTGGCAAAAGCTCATCCGGTCGTATGCGGCCGATTCGCTGACCACCGCCAGCGAACGCGGGCAGGCCGATCAGAAGTCGGCGCAGTTATTTCTCGACCAGCTCCACGGAAACCGTGAGGTCACGGAGACGGAGCCGGGTCTGTTCCGCCGCACCGAAATCAGCGGCGATGGCTATCGGGTGTTCAGCCTGACCTCGCTGGTGTCGAGGCCGGAATACACCGTGCACCTTGCCAAGATGATGTACAGCGGCGATGAGCGACCGAAAGCGTATCCGGTAATGTACCGCTAGTGGGATGGGTGACGAAGGACTCTGAGGTTGGACGGCGCGTGACGTAAACGAAAAATCCCCATCCAAGCGAACCCGGCTTGGATGGGGCACCCTCAGGATGGTTGGCTGGGCCACCGCCCCTCCCCCTTATCGAGGGGCACCCGCAAAACTCAGACCCACCAAAACAGGGAAAAGTCACTGGCTGCGAAGAGATCTCACAATCGCACTGATCACGATAATAACTGTCAGAAGCAAGCATGCGGCAAACACGACACGATCAGGCCAAAATCCCCAGTGACGACTACCAACTACTAGCCAATGGCGGTTATCGGAGTGCAAGAGCCGTTGCAGCACAATGGCAGCGCTGATACCTCCCACCAACACCGATAGAATCTTTAGCCAAGGCATCACCTATACCCCCATGTTTCGCGCCCAAGCTAATGACAATTCGTTGGAAGACTGCTCTCCCACAAAATCCCTACAGGGAAGCACGTCTTCATTCCCAGGAAATTCTTCACGTAAATTCCTTCGGAAATTAAGAATGGGTACGGGCACGGTGCGTCGATCGTTTCGGGATCAGGCACTGGACAGCTGGCATGTTGGTTCCCGTTTGGGCAGCTTAACGTGTAGGAACACGTGCCTTGATAGACGTCATAGTAGTTGTAATTATTGGCGTACCCTCCAATCTTATCAGCTAGAAAATCCGCAAAATCAACGAAATTGCGAATTGAGGCTACCCCGTACCCTACCGGACAGAGGTCGCCTGAGGGGCAGTATTGGTACCAGTGAGGCGGGTTGGTTTGAGCCGGCTCAAAACCTATCAGAGACCAAATATCAGGGTCAATGTCAGCCCAAGTGTTAAGGTTGGCAATTGTTGGATATAGGTAATAGCTTGGAGTGGGGGCGCCTGAGCAATTTGCATCGACCTCAACTGCAAATTGCAGGTTAACCGTTGAGCCATCGGCGGGAACCTGCAACCCTTGACCGGTGCGAACTTGGTCAACCGCGTGCCCCAGGGCGACTCTAGACCCGCCCACCCAAGCTGAATCGCCGGTAAGTTGTATTTTTGGCCGTACCGTGCAGACCGGGCGGTACTGGCCTTCCACCCAGTCGCTCACATCGTCGATGCCGGTCACTTCCGCCGTTGGAACCACGGTCGCGCTGCCATCGGGGTTATAGGTAACGGTAAAAGAATAGTATGACGAGTAGTCCCCATTCTGGGCCAGAGCCGTCACAGCAAACAACAGCAACGAGAGAAAGCAGAGTGATGCGAGACGGTATCTCATTGCGCGCTCCTGACTCCCACGACCATGTGGGTCTTTTCGGACTGCACAAAGGCATCCAATTTGGCCATCCCCTCCTTCGTCATTCGAGCAGCCATTTCGGTGCGTGCAGTTTCAACCAGCATCGCGAGAGATTTCCTGGCATTGGAAACCTCTTCTCGCATTTCTTGAATGCTCGAAGAAGACGAAGCGGAATCCACGAACGCGTTGTGACTTTCGACCTGATGGTCGTATTGCTGGCGGAAGTTCCTCAGAACTTCGTCATAGGCTTGATGGTCTGCTGCGGCAAAGCCGATAAGTGCGTGGAATTGTTCGCTGCGTGTGGTGGCTTGCTGGGTTTCGAAGTGAGAGTGCATGAGGAACACAGCGCGATATGCTGCATTGTCTGAAATCAACTGAGGGTGCTGCCGTCCGTCGATGCGAGTCGCGTTTTGCGCGAACCCGCAACAGACAGCCAGAAGCACCAGTCCCAGAGCCCAACATGATTTCATACGATCTCCTTTTTTCGGGACACCATGGCCTTCTGCGTAACGACCCATCCTGCGCCACTGAATGGTGACTGGCGAGGCACTTAGGTACCATGACTGAGAATTTGGAAAAGTAATGACCCAAAATGGGAACTAGTAACTTACTGGGCGGGTGGCCCGGCCTTTCAGGGTAATCCTAAGATTTAACTTGTGGGTGCCCCACCCTTCTCGCCGTCCTTTGGCGAGAGGGTGGGAATTAGAACTCCGTGGCAATCTGCTACCTACTGCACTTCAAAGTCTGCGCTTCGCGGCTGCGAGGTATTGCCGGCGGAGTCCATCGCCGTTAGCTCCAGCCGATACGATCCCGGCGCAAGCATATCCACCGGTAGCTTCAGCCCTACCGGAACCAGCGCATTCCCAGGTTTCGCGTCGGCGGCCGCAGCCTTGGTCGTAATCTTCTTTTCACCGGACTTGCGGTCGATGATGCTCAGATTGACGTCGAGCTTGGGAGGCTTGTCGCTCGTCAGAAGCGAGTCGTAGATTTCCACGTAAAATGCAGCGCGATCGCTCTTCTTGAACTGGCCGCTTCCGGAAGGTACCAACTGTAATCCCTGGGTCACTAACGGGGTGCGGTCCTCGAACAGCGCGGCCTCCAGACTCGCGGCCATCTGCGAAACCGGGTAGATCTCCTTGCTCAACGCCACCGCGCTCAGGATGAATTGCTTGCCGTCATAAGGGTCAATCACCAGCGGCATCTCCAGCTTCGCGAAGCTGGCGCCGCCGTGGGGGTTGAAGACCACCTTCAGGTTGTAATGACCGGAGGCAAGATCGAATTGAGTGTCGTAATGCGCCGGCTTGGAGTTGAATTCCTCCACTTCCTTCTTGTCGTCGAAGGTAACGCTGAGGCTGTCACTGAAGCGCGCCGCCACCGTTCCATCCAGCTTGTAGGCAAGGCCGAAAACATTGGCCGTACCGTGCAGCTTGCCGTTCTGTTTTTCGAACTTGATGGTGTTCGGCGGGACCTCGATAGCCAGGTTCACGCGCGCCGTGTTCACCGAAGTGTAGAAGAAAGGGGCCAGCATGGAAGCCGCGATGGTCCCGGGCTGTGAACCGGCAATGCGGTTTTCCGCCTGCCTTTCTTCCGGCTTACCCGCGAGCGGGTCGGTTGGCCGCACGTTGCAGTATCCACTGCGCCAGCGGGAGACGGTTCCGCTGCGTTCGACCTTGACCTTCAACGTGTGGCAGGCGCCTTCCTCCGACGGAGGCGGCGCATACCCCAGCACGTAATACTCGGTTTGCTCGCGCGCGATTTTCTGCATGCCGCCCAGCAGATCGTTGGAATTGACGATGACGAAACCGCCGGTGCCTTGCGCCAGTTCATACAGGACTTGCTGATTCTCGGCGACACTCGGAATCGTGGGAATGAGTTGTTGGGTCTGACTATACGGGTTGCGGCCATACATATAGGGATTGACATAGCCGCCGCCGCCACCGCGCGTGCCGCCCCCACCCGTTCCGGTGCCACCGCCTTTGCCACCGCCGCCGGTTCCGGTGCCGCCGCCGCCGCCGCGCGTGCCGCCCCCGCCGGTTCCTCCACCTCCGCCCGTTCCACCCCCGTGCCCTCCTCCTCCCCCACCGTGCTGGACGTAAACCAGGTGCGCGGGCTGGTCCTCTGCCGAGTAGTCAAGGGTTGCGGTCACCAGCCGCGCCGGCAACTCGTCGGGAATGGTCTGCAAGCGCGCCGAGCCGGGCGACATGCCCGTGCTCAAGCCCCGCACATCAATCGGGTACACGGCGACGTTGGCTTTGTTGCAGGCATCAATTACAGCCGTCAGTTCAGACTGCTGTTCAGCGTAATAGGGACTGCCGGGCTTGATGGCAAAGCCAGCGGTCAGCAGGACCAGGCTCTTTCGTCCGGGCACCGCAGCCAGGCTCTTGCCCACACTGCGCAAGGCCAGAAGCAGGGTGCGCGTGCCAAAATCTGCTTCGGGATTTCCCAGTTGAGGCGCGCCCAGCGACGCAACTTCCACGGGCGCGTTGGGCGACACACTGGAAAACTTCATGCTGCGCGCCACCTGCTTCAACCGCTCGGCGTCGGCGGTGAAGTTGAGGGCAACCCTCAGGGTGCCGCCGAAATTCATGATTGCCATGTAGCGATCGGGCCCGGCGTTGGCTTCGACAAACTTCGCCGCCGCCTCGCGCGCCCGGGCCTGATCGCCGAAGCTCATGGTGGAGTTGTCAAACAGCAGCACCAGGTAGTGGCGATGACTGTCCGAGGGAGCCGAGGCGCCGGATTCGGCCGAGAAACTCTTGATCGGCTGCTGCTTGTCGTCTTCCCAAACCTTGAAATCCTTGGCGGTCAGACCGCCGATGTAGTTTCCCTTCTTATCGGTGACGACGGTGTCCACCAGGACCAGCCGCGTTTCCGCCTTGAAGACCGGGGTGGAGCTGTCGGCGGCAGGCGAGGCCTGGTTTTGCCCCGGCTCTGGTTGGGCTTGGGGCTGCGTCTGCTGGGCCTGCGCCAAGCTCGTGACGTCCACGAACGTTAAGCTCATGCAGGCGATGGCTACCATCACTGCTGCTAACCACAAGCGACGCATTTGCATTTGACACCTCCGCCCCCTACGGGCACTTACGGAATTTCGATGGCGCCGTTTTGCGCCGTTAATTGTCCTTCCTCATCGCGTACCACCAGCCGCACCATGTAGCTGCCGGGCTTCACGTCGAAGCTGCTTTTCAAAGTCACTCCCGCAGCCAGCTTGCTGTCCAAGGTCTCATCTTTCCAATGCATGTCCAGCGTCTTCTGATTGCCGCTGACAAAGTTGCCGTTACGGTCGAACAATACCGCGGTTACAGTCACACTATTATTGTTGCGGCCGTCCACTTTGCGATAGTGCAGGCGCCGGACATCGAGCTTGACCAGGACCGAGAGCTTGGCGTCGGTGTCGCTGGTCTTGAAGAATTGGGTGTGCAACTCGACCGGAAGATCGTGCAACTCTTCCTGGGAAAAAACCTCATCCCGAATCTGCTGGTTGGCCTGCTCGGCCGCACTGGTTGCCTGCCTGGGAGCATAGTAACCCTTGCGGGCCTGGATATTCAGCTTTTGCCCTTTGACCGTGACCTTCAGGTTGTGAAAGCGGCCATCGAACTTCAGGTCCTGCGGGGAAAAGGCAAGCAGGTAAGAGTATTCCGGGGGCGTAGCCAAACGCCGGAGGCCGCCTTCAAAATCGTTGCTGTTGTGGAGGAACGTGCCCCCGGTGGCGTAAGCAAGTTCGGACATCACGTCCGCATTTGCCGACGCTTCCTGATGCATGTATTGCATCATTGGTCCCACAATGCTGGGGCTCGGCGCTCGGCTAGCGCTGATGTCCGGCATTACGGTGTAGAGACCCCGGGCATCCAACGCGCTGATGATGACACCCGAATGCAGCGCCCGGTCCGCAATCTCCATCTGTTCCGGCAGTTGGTCCGGGTTATAAAAACCAGGCGAGACCAGAATAATGCTGCGCTGGCCGGGCGTGGCGGCCATCCTTTGCACGGCGCTCTTCAAGGTGGCCAGGGAAACCTGGGTTTCATGGCCTCCAAGGTCCAACTCGCGCATTATGGCCAACTGTGCCACCCGCTGCGCGGCGACCTGCTGTCTGGAATCGCCGTCAAATGCGCAATCCAAAGTGTCCTGGGTGACGATTCGCAACGCCTCGGGGTCATTTTTGTTCCCCGCCTGCTCCGCCACGTAATACGACACATCGGGGCATTCCTGCGCCCCAGAGCGGGTGATCGGGTGGGGCCGCAGGCGGTCCAAGGTATCTTGCAGCTTGTCGCGATCGTCGGTGAAGCCGAGTTCCGTCTGGCCGGACGTAGTAAAGATGGCAACCCGATCGGCGGACTGCAAGGTGCGCAGGTAGCGCTTGGCAGCATCTCTCACCGGCGCCAGGTCGCCAAACTTCAGATGAATGTCGTCGAAGAGGAAAATGACGTAACGCAGTGGCAACCCGGGAGCAGCGTCGTCGAGGTCGGTTCCCGCACTCGGGTGCTTTGCGACTGGCTTGGCGCCTGCCTGCTCCATGGAGAATTTCGTGATGACCTGGGGTTTGCCGTTGTCGGTGAGCTGGAAATCTTCCTTCCGCAGCTTGCCCATGGCATTTCCCTGAAGATCGCGAACCACCGCCCGCACTTCGACCAGATTGACCTTCACCTTGAAGGTGGTCGAGGTCTCTTCCCGCGAGGACATTTCCGGCACATTCGCGTTGGTGGTTGGTGGCGTGGCAGGCGGGCTGGGCGGCGAAGATTGCGGCGTTGAGCCAGAGCTGCTGGTCGCGGAACCTGGCTGGGCAGCCGGCGCAGGAGTCGTAGTTTGTTGCGCCGCCATCCCCAGCCCGGCCAGCACCAGCGTCAGCAATGTGACTGTGACCGTTCGGCACTTGGTTTTCATGGCTGCTGCCTCTTTAGCACGGCCGCTGTGTCAATAGTAGGAACCCTGGCGGCAGGAATTCGACGCTTCAGATGGGTCGCATAAGGACAGAGTTCTTTGCTGACGGGGAATAAGAGGCAAGCGCGCACAACAGACTCCGGCCGAGCCGCTCTGAGTATTGGCCTAAAGCATATTCCGAAGCCGGGAAAAGCACCAGCACAGCAGTCAGCCCTCACTGC
>PLYW01000023.1 GCA_003151875.1 Acidobacteriaceae bacterium | reverse complement strand
CCGGACTCGGTCTCCTGCCGTACGATGTCACAAAAAACGCAGCGCTCTTTGTAAATGTAATATTGCTTCGAGCCTTCCAGCTCCTCGGCGACATACTTGGGAACAATCGGCAGCGCGATCAGTTGCCCATGGGAATGCTCCAGCGTCGCCCCTGCCGCNNGCCCACAAGACATCTTCAATGCGCTTCTCCGAAATGGTGGCCAAGGTAGCGTTGTGGTCGGGCGTTTCGATGATGACCTCGTGCGCCCCAATCCCGGTCATCTTGTCGAACATGCCTTCGGCCTGACGGTTCAGGCTGCCTTCGATTCCGAGGGCGGGAAACTTGTTGGGCACCACGCGTACCGTCCAGTCCGAGGTGTCACGCGCCGCCCCATTTGGGCGATACGCCAGCACTTCGGGAGGCGTCTTGCTTTCATTGCCGTAGCAGAACGGGCAAAAGCCACCCTTCAACTTCACCGGCTCACGGCTGAAGTCGTTGGGGCGCTTGGCGCGATCGGTAGAAATGATTACCCATCTTCCCAGAATTGGATCTTTGCGTAACTCAGGCACAGCGGACCTCGGTCAAAATTGTTCCATTATCTTACGCCCCAATGGGAGCGCGCCAGGTGATGAGGCGAAGAGAATCGCAAGCCGGAGAGTCAACTTGCATGAGGTCGTCGTGTCAGCCGAGATTAAAAGGGGCACGACTCTCAGCCGTGCTCCTTCAAAGCTCGGAACTGGTCTAGTTGTGGCGCTCCTTGCCGGCGATCGCAATGCATTCTTCCAGCACATCCATGGCGATGTCGGCTTGCTCGCTGGTCACGATGAGCGGTGGAGCAACACGGATGCTGTTGGGCCCGCATCCCAGAAAGAGCACACCACGCTCGAAGGCGAGCTCGACGATGCGATCGCGTTCCGCGCTGCCTTGCGTCTTGGCTTTCTTGTCGGTGACGATTTCGACTCCGATCATCAAGCCGCGTCCGCGGACGTCGCCCACCAGATCGAGCCGCTGCGGCCAATCGGCGATGCGCTGCATGATATGTTTGCCCACTACCTCGGCATTCTTGATGGCTTCACGCTCGAGCACATCCATGGTGGCGAGCGCAGCCGCAATGGACACCGGATTCCCGCCAAACGTCGAAGCGTGCGAACCCGGCACCCAGTCCATAATTTCCGCCTTCGACATCATGATGCCAAGCGGCATCCCGCTGGCAATCCCCTTGGCGCTACAGAAAATGTCGGGCTCGACACCGGTGTGCTGGATGGCCCACCACTTCCCGGTGCGGCCCGCGCCCGATTGCACTTCGTCGGCGACCAGCAGAATGCCATGGCGATCGCAGATGCGCCGCAGCTCCTGCATAAATACCGTCGGCGCGACCACGTAGCCTCCCTCACCCTGAATCGGCTCGACAAAAATCGCGGCCACTTCCTCCGGAGGCAGTGTCGTCTTGAACAATTTTTCTTCGATGAAGCGGGCGCAGCCGAGCGCGAACGCCTCCGCTTCCTGGCTTCCACCCACGCATCCGCGATACACGTCGGGATAGCGCACGTGGGTTACACCGGGAAGCATCGGCGAGAAGCGGCGCTTCTGTTGCGGCTTCGAAGCCGTCAGCGACAAAGCCCCCATGGTGCGCCCGTGGAATGCCCCGTAGAACGCGATGATGTTCTGCCGCTTAGTGTGATAGCGCGCCAGCTTCAGCGCAGCTTCGATGGCCTCGGCGCCCGAGTTGCCGTAGTAAACCTTGTGCGGCCCCTTCATGGGCGCGACCTTCGACAGACGCTCGCCCAGGGTCACCATGCTCTCGTAGTAGAAGTCGGTGCCCGACATGTGAATCAGTTCAGCCGCCTGCTTCTGGATGGCGGCCACGACTTCCGGATGGCAATGTCCGGTGGAGGTCACCGCGATGCCGGCGGAAAAATCGAGAAACTCGTTGCCATCCACGTCTTCGACGATGACGCCACGCCCACGCTTGGCGACCATGGGATAGGAACGAGTGTAGGACGGCGAAATGTAGCGTTCATCGCCCTCCAGAATGCGCCGCGCATTGGGGCCGGGCAAAGTGGTCCTGATGTTTGGACCGGCAACGTGGGTCAGAGTATTGGTGGTCATGATGTTCTCCTTCGCGAAAGGCTTGCGGCGCCAGTTTGGGGCCGGAGCTTCTGTCTGCCCGCGACGACAATCTGGTTGGATTGGGAACGACGCGGGAGGCCGACGGAAAGACGGAAGCTAGCTAGTCGCCGGAGAAGAGGTTGGGACGGGCCATGCAGGGGGCAAGCCTGGACCAGGTTGCACGCACACCTGTGCCGCGCGCCGGACTGTAAGCGGCGGCAAAGGCGTTCGGCTGGTTTGAGCGGCTGGTCAAGCGGTACTCCTAGCCTGATTATAGCCGCCTTCCAAGCGCGGCGTAACCCCCAAAAATCGGCCTGCCAGAGCTCCACGGACCTGGCTAGGTGGATCGGCCAAGAACCATTACAGGCTGAACTCCCAGCCGCAGTATTTGCCTTCCGGAGATTCGGGTGGGCAGTGCAGACACCGCGTGTGAATGCGAGCGTCCACGGTGCGAGCGAAGGTCTCGAACTCCACCGTGCCGACGGGCTTGCAAGGGAAATCCAGAAGCCCTTTGCGCCGCCGGGTCTCCTGCACCCGGCAAACATCCATGAAGAGGCGCAGGCGTGTGCCGTCTTGCGACCACTCGGTCCGCTGAGAGTTGATCAAGCTGTACTGCCGCAAGCCCAAAGCGCGTTCCAGCGCTCCCAAGCCGCCTGCAGGCAAAATGCCGAACGTCGTCATAATGCGGTTGGCCTCGGTTGCCGCGAACCGCCGCCACGCCGCCGTGTCCAACTCGATCGCGGCATCCATCCCAAGACTTTCCTCGGCAGCCAGAAACCAGCACCCGTCATGGGCCAACCAGTTCTTGGCGAACATCTCCAGCGCCCGCAGCAACTGCTCGCGCGTCATCGCGTGAAACGCGGTCTTGCCCGGCTGGACCGCACTTTCTGTTGGGTTCGGCATTTGCTACTCCTTAAGTTCGCGGGCCGTCACTTCCAGCTTCTTCCTTCGCCCACCTTGCTTTCATTATCGCCGATAATTTCTTTCGCGGACGAGAGCTGGTGGACCTGCGCCATAGCATGGACCAGCGGATGTGGAGGTGCGCAGTTTGCTGTAAACTAGCTGGCTTCGGTCCGGATTATGATCGTCTTACGAGGTGTACCGATGCGCCGGTTGGCCCTGCTCGTATTCTTGTGTACTTCCCTCGCAGTTGCGCAAGCCCAAAATTCTAATGGCATCGCGCCCTTTGTGACCGTCAGCGCACCCGTCTTTGTGGTGAATCACGTCCGCATCATCGATGGAACTGGCGCTGCTTCGCAGGAAGACCAGGCGATGGTGATTGCCAACGGCAAAATCCAGTCAATCGGCCCCGCTGCAACGGTCCAGGCGCCCGCCGGTGCGCAGCGGTTCGACCGCGCCGGGTACACGATCATCCCCGGCCTGGTTGGAATGCACGATCATCTCTACTACACAGATTCGGTCTCGGTACAGCGCGGGGCCGACGGCAAGATCGGCGAGCCGGGACTCTATGTCGCAGAGATTCCGTTCACGGCGCCGCGGCTCTATCTGGCCGCGGGTGTCACCACGTTGCGCACTACCGGCAGCGTGGAACCGTACGCCGACCTCAAGGTCAAGCAGCGCATCGACGCGAACCTGATGCCGGGCCCGAAAATTGATGCGACTGCGCCTTACCTGGAAGGCGCCCCCACGGTGTTTGCGCAGATGCATGAATTGACCGGCGCTGATGACGCGAAGCGCCTGGTGGATTACTGGGCCGCCGAGGGGATGACCTCGTACAAGGCTTACATGAACATCACGCGCGAAGAACTGGCGGCGGCGATCCAGCAGGCGCATGAGCACAAGTTCAAGCTGACGGGACATCTCTGCTCGGTAACCTGGCACGAAGCCATTGCCATGGGCATCGACGATCTGGAGCATGGCCCGGTCTTCAGCGATACCGAATTTTTCGCGGACAAGAAACCGGACGTTTGTCCCCAAGTGGCCGGCGCTCGCGACAGTTGGGCGAAACTCGATGTCAACGGCTCCCAGGTGCAAGCGCTAATCCATGATCTTGTCGCTCATCATGTGGCAGTCACATCCACGCTGCCGGTGTTCGAGGCATACGTGCCGGGGCGGCCGAAATTGCAGCAAAGGGTGCTGGATGCCATGTCGTCTGAATCCGCGCAGAGTTATCTCATCGCCCGCTCGCGCATTTCGATGGATTCGCTGTTTGCCGCGTTGTTCAAGAAGGAGATGGATTTCGAACTTGCGTTCGTGAAGGCTGGCGGCCTGCTGCTCGCAGGGCCGGATCCAACCGGGAATGGCGCCACGCTCCCTGGATTCGGCGATCAGCGCGAAATCGAACTGCTGGTCGAGGCTGGATTCACTCCCGTTGAAGCCATCCAGATCGGCACCGGAAATGGCGCGATTTATCTCGGCAAGCAGGACCGCATCGGTACGCTCGCGGCCGGCAAGGATGCCGACTTTGTTCTGATCAAGGGCGACCCCTCCAAAAAGATCGAAGACATCGAAAATGTCGAGACGGTGTTCAAGGATGGCGTCGGCTATGACTCCAGCAAGCTGATCGAGAGCGTACGCGGCCAGGTCGGAATCCGTTAGCGAACAGAATTACGATTGAGTCAACGACTCAAGGTCTATCCTGCAGAGGGCCCGTCGGCGACACTATGTCGCGAGAGGGATTCGTGAGGAACGGTCTTGTCGGAATTGCCGGGTTCATGTGCTTCGCTGTCGTTGCCGCGACGGCGCAAGAAACAACGCACGCTCCCTGCCCGGTGGAGAACGCTCCTAAGGGATGGATGGTTTACATCGATCGGGCCCATGGTTTCTGTCTCTCTTATCCGCCGGCCTACACTCCGAGCGCCAAGTCGTGGCTCGACGAATACAAGAGCGCGCCCGACTATTGGCGGACCCTGAGCGAGGCTGTTCATGAGGGCCGGCTGCTACAGCTGCAGCACAAGAAATTCGCAGACGCTTCAATTTGGGTGTGGCTTCAACCGACGCAGTTCGATCTAGAGACTTTCATCGAGGGGGCGCCGACTGGTAGTGAATCGCCGCCCGAACCGGTCGAGATCGGTCGCTACACCTTTTACTATTATGGTCCGGGCGGTGGTGGCGTCTGCTATCCCGACCAATACTTCTTCAACCTCCGGGGGAAGACTCTTAAGATCGATTTCGACGGGCCCTGCCGCGGCGACAAGACACCGACGCCCGAGACCAAGGAGATCGAGCGCCGCCTTCTCCCGACCTTCCGAACCTTCCGGCCCAGTCCGCATTCTTGACCCCCTTTCTCGCAGCCCCCTACAATCAAGATTCTCCACCTGCACAGGGAAGGTCCATGCCGCTTCAGCTCTTTAATACTCTGTCTGGAAAAGTCGAGGAGTTCCATCCGCTGGAAGACGATCTGGTCCGCATGTACGCCTGCGGGCCCACGGTTTACGACTACGGCCACATCGGCAATTTCCGCACCTTCATCGTGGTGGACACGCTGCGGCGATTTCTGAAGCAGAGCGGCTACAAGCTGAAGCACGTGATGAACATCACCGACGTGGATGACAAGATCATCCGCAACGCCGCCGCGTCGGGCGTCAGCGTCCAGGAGTACACCAAGAAGTACAAGCAGGCGTTTCTGGAAGATGCCGACGCGCTGAACATCCAGCATCCGGAATTCCTAGTGAGCGCCACCGACCACATTCAGGAGATGGCGCACTTCATCGCCGGACTTGTGGAAAAGGGGTATGCCTACCGCACGGAAGATGGCTCGTACTACTTCCGAATCGCAAAATTTCCGGAGTACGGGAAGCTGTCAAAGAAGGACTTCGCCGGCATGAACGACGGCGCGCGGGTGGACGTGGACGAGTACGACAAGGACAACGCCCGCGACTTCGCGCTGTGGAAGGCGCCGAAACCGGGCGAGGCGCAATGGGAGACCGAGATCGGCCCCGGCCGCCCGGGCTGGCACATCGAGTGCTCGCAGATGTCGATGAAGTACCTCGGCGAGAGCTTCGATATTCATGCCGGCGGCGAGGACCTCATCTTTCCGCATCACGAGAACGAGATCGCGCAGTCGGAGGCATTGACCGGCAAGCCATTCGTGCACGTTTGGGTTCATGCGCGCTTCCTGCTGGTGGAAGGCGAGAAGATGTCCAAGAGCGTGGGCAATTTTTTCACTGTCCGCGATCTGATCCTGATGGGACACAAACCCTCGTCCATCCGCTTTCTGCTGATGTCCGTCCCTTACCGCAAACAGCTCAACTTCACCTTCGACGGGCTGACGCAGGCGGCCAACTCGGTTGAGCGTCTGCGCAACTTCAAGCTGCGGCTGGAGACTTCGCAGTTCGCCGACGGGGGCAACGTGATCATTGCCGAAATTGCGGAGAGGACTTCGGCGGAAATGCGTGCCGGCTTGGACGATGACTTGAACACGGCGCGCGCGCTAGGGGCCGTCTTTGATATGGTGCGCGATGTCAACGCCGCCGCCGATGCTGGCGAAGTGCGCAAAGGCGACGTACCTCAACTGCTCAGAGTTCTCGAAGAATTCGAAGAGATCTTCGCGGTGCTGAAAGACGACGATGCCGCCAAGGTGCGCGCAACCGTCGAATGGGCAAAGGCAGAAGGCCTCCAGGCCAAGATCAGCCCGCAAACAGCCGAGCTTGCCAAAGCTGCGGCCCTGTCCGATGCCGAGGTCGAGCAACTCGTTGCCGAGCACTCGCAAGCCCGCAAGAGCCGCGATTTCGCACGCTCCGACGCCATCCGAGCGCAGTTGGCGGAGAATGGCATCATCCTGGAAAACACCAAAGACGGGGTGCGGTGGAGAAGGAAGTAAGCATCAGTTCCGGGGGAACGATAGGAGATCCAAATCCTGTCCTGCGGTTCCGAGTGATCGAAACCCTTTGTGCGGTAGTTTTCACGTTTCCTATGGTCGCTACAAATTACTCTCTGTCTCTAAGGATCGCGGCCATCAAGCGGGGGCTGCGCCGTCCGTGCATCACCGCGATGATCCACAGTGGCTTTTCTTCCGGTGCGTAAGCGATCAGGTAGTCACGCGCCAAAATGAATCGTAACGGGCGTGACGTGAGGTCCGGGCGTTTGTGGCCCTTGTGGGGAAAAGGTACAAGCCCGCGAATGGTTTCAAAAACTTCCGATACGACCCGGTCGGCTGCGTTCGGGTTTCTGCGTGCAATGTAGTCGCGTATGTCGTCGAGGTCCACGAAGGCTTCCGGGTGGAGCGCGTAGCCGCTGCTCATGCCCGCCGGTTGCGCTGTGCTTCGGTTTTCGATTTCAGGCGGGCAAAGGCCTCCTCACCGTCGATGGGTTTTACCCGGCCGCTTTTCAGGTCGTCATAGCGGTTGTTGAGCATCTCCCGCGCTTGCAACACTTCGTCAAAGTATCCCGCCATGGCGTCCTCAACCAGGTCGTCAGTCCTGCGTCCGCTCTGCGTGGACAGGTCCTTGAGTTTCTTTTCCGTCTCGGGGGTGAAGTGTACTTCCATGGCCTTCAGAGTACGAGAAAAACCGCTGCCTGGCAAAGGTCGAAGGAGTGTGGTGGCAGAACAGGCGCTTACCCCTACACCTCCGACTCCAGTTCGGGCAAGCCCACCGCTTGCTCGCCCGGTTCGCGGCGGTGAACTTTTGCCGTCGTCACCAAGGCCACGGCGGCGATGATTACCACGCTGCCGGCAAATATGTAGCCATCGAAGCGCTCGTGCAGCACCAGCCATCCCAGGAAAACCGCGACGATGGGATTCACATAGGCGTAGGTCGCCACCTTGTGCGTGGATACGTGCTTCAGCAACCAGATGTACGCCGTATAGCCGACCCACGAGCCGAAAACCACCAGGTACAGCACCGCCATCAGTGCGCGGGAAGTCAGCACAATGCGATGCTGCTGGCCCAAAGCCAACGCAACCAGGGTATTGCCGATCGCGGCAAACGACATTTCCCAGCCGGTTGCGGTGAGTGGGTCAACTTTCATTTGCCACTTGCGCGACAGCACCGAACCGATGGCCCAGCTCATGGAAGAGAACAACAGGGTGAACGAACCCACCAGTTGCATCGTTCCGAGCGTAGTGCGGTCCGCAAACTTGGGCCAGAAGAGAATGGCAATGCCCGCGATGCCCAGCGCCAGTCCGATCAACCCGCGGCGCGAAAGCCGGTCTCCACGGAAGACGAAGGTTTCCAGCACCATAAACCAGATCGGCGTAACCGCTACGATCAGCGCTGCAAGTCCGGTAGGCACCCATTGTTCTGCCCAGGCCAGACCGCCATTGGCGGCTACCAGTAGCAAGCACCCGATCGTCGCCAGCCGTATCGCCTCGTTCAAGCTGATGCGAATGCTGCGGCCCATGGCGGCACACGCCGCCAGCATCAGTGGACCGGCGATCAAGAATCGCAGAGCGCACATCACCGCGGGAGGAAGATGCTCGTCGTCGGCAATCCCGATCGCCAGGTAGGTCGAGCCCCAGAACACGTACACCAAGGCAAACGCGATGATCACGTGCAGACGGTGATGGCGATCGGTGGTCATAAGATGGCCGCAGCCGACATCAACTGGCCGCGCTCTGCCGTCGGGCTAGGCGACCGGCTTTTGGTCCTGATGGCGTAAGCGGCGTCCTGTAATCAAGACATAATGGACGCCCGAAATGGTCGCGAATGTAAAGGTGGCGTAGAGAAAGAGCGTTTGCAGGTACAGCACCCAAGGCACGTGCAGCACTTGCGCCAGTACAACGAAGAACACGGCGGCGATCTGGGAACCGGTGTTCAGCTTGCCATAAATACTGGGCCGGTAGTCGCGGAACCCGACCGCGGCATATAAAACCACGGCGGTGGCGACAATGCACAGGTCGCGGCTGAACACCAGGATGGTGTACTTCCACGGGACCTTCTTGACGAACGAAAGCACCAGAAACAGCGAACTCAACAGCAGCTTGTCGGCGATGGGATCCAGATATTGCCCCAGCATGGTTTGCTGGTGCAAGACCCGCGCCAGCAGGCCGTCGAGAGCGTCGCTGACCGCCGCCGCGACCAGAAGACCGAGCGCCCACAGCCATTGCTCATCGAACACCGTAATGATGACAAACGGGATGAAGATCAGGCGCAGCAGTGTGATCTGGTTCGGCGCCGTCCAGAATTGGCTCTTCACGCGGCTACCTCGAAAAAGAAATCTGCTACTGCCAGATGTTCCACGCGCACCTTTCCGGTGGGTCTCCGAACCTGCCTCTATCTTGGCATGGCTGCCGGGCGACTGTCGCAAACCGGCACGCAAGCTCAACCCGGCGCCCCTTCGATTCTGACGGCTTTGTCTCCGGCTGGCAACCAGGTTAACGGAATTTCCCAAAGCACGGTGGTGCGCTCTTCTTCCCCCAGCACGACTTCCAGTGATGCGCATCACAACGGCAGAGGCTAGAAACCAGTAGAGTCAGGCGTATCGGAGGCGCACTCGCCTCATGGTGTCGCTGACCAAGTTCGTCATCCGCAGTCTGGAATTCGCTAGTCGTCTCTTGCCGGCGCGCAAGCCCAAACATCTGCTGACCGGCAAACGCGGCGAACTAGAGGCGTACCTGCACTTGCGCAGCCTGGGTTACAAAATCGTTGCTGCAAACGTTCATGTGCCTTACGACCGGGGCGAAATTGATCTGATTGGCTGGGACAATGACATCCTCTGCTTCATCGAGGTGAAGACCCGAACGAACGAGGGATTAGCGCCACCAGCGACGGCAGTCGATCGGAGCAAGCGGCGGCACATCTTATCGGTCGCTCGCCGATATGTTCGTCGCATCCCCGGCGACCGTCCGCCGTGCCGCTTCGACATAGTCAGCATCATTCTGGAAGGGGAAGGCGGCAAACCTCAGATCACGGTGCACAAGGACGCCTTCTCCTGGGACACCGATAGGCCACGAAACTACTGGCGGCGAGACTTCCGCGATCGCCACTTCTGGCGGCGAGGAAGATGAACGATCCAGGGGTTCAGGCCGGCTTCAGGGCCCCGCAGTTTCGAACAGTGGAGCAAGTTTGTTCGTCTGAGGGCGCTTGCGAACCGTGGCAGTTGCGAACTTGCCCACACAGCGCCAGCCCGCTAGAATAAAGGTCGTCCCACGCGTAGGCGCGTAGCTCAGTTGGTTAGAGCGCTACCTTGACACGCTTCCGTGGTTCCATACTTCCAACAACTTAGAGACCGTCGGGGACTGCCCCAGAACGTGTAAGTACGGCCAA
>PLYW01000360.1 GCA_003151875.1 Acidobacteriaceae bacterium | reverse complement strand
CCCGCAGAGCCTTCTAGCCTGGTTTATTCATAAGTGTCATCCTGAGCGACGAGGTCTCCGTGGCGACCGAGGAGTCGAAGGAACCCTTTGGTCGCCAGCAATCCCCGACTCGGTGCTCAGCCACGCGGCTACACCGTGGTTTCTCGCAGCTATAGGGGTCCTTCGACTCGCCCGCCGCGGCGGGCTCGCCTCAGGATGACAATTCAAAATCATGAATAATGCAGGCTAATGCCACGTGTAACCCAGCATGAATTGCAGGGACGCATTGATGCCGGGATTGTGCTTGCCCAGCGAAGCGTTGGAAAGGTGATAGGCCTTGACCGCCACGTCCCACGAGTTTCGTTCTTTGCGGAATATCTGCGCGCCCACTTCGGCCCCGCTGGTGAAGTTCACGTTAAAGGTGTCGCCCGGCGGCAGATTGTGGGTACTGAAGAGCACGCCTCCCACCGCCGCGATGTAGGGTGCAACTTTGCAGGGACTGGTGAAGTTCCACTTGGCGATGAACGGATTGATTCCTGCAGCGTACTGGCCGCCGTGGATCCAGTATTCGTCCACCGGAATGATGTCGCCGGCCATCTCGAAGGTGCCGCGGAGAAAACCGCCGCCATGTTCGTTGGTCAGCACGCGACCGAGGCGGAAGCCGACCAGGAATGACCCCCCGCTGGGTGAACTGGCGACGGAGGTGCCGCCCCCGACGAACAGTCCCTTGTTCCAGCCAGGATGACGAAGCACATCCACCGGGCTATCGGTCGGAAGTTGCGCCAGCAAGGGCGCACCGGCAAGGCAGCAGAACAGGACAAGACGAATGGCTTTGTTCATTGTGTTTTTAAGAGTAATGGCAAAAGCTATCAGGTTTCGGTTCAATCGCGCAAACCCGCGTTGCCTGTTTCGGTAGTCAAGGCAAGAAGCTTTGAAGGGGCACGGCTTCAGCCGTGCCGTAAGAGGCTGTTATTGTGGTGGCTTTAGCCACGGAGGGACTTCGGCGTTGAAACGAATTGCGGATTCCCTCAGGGGCTGAAGCCCAACTCGTCGGCATACCTAACAGCACGGCTGAAGCCGTGCTCCTTCAAAGCGTGAGACCGTCATGAATAATCCAGGTAAAGCGCCCTCTACCTTGCTGGCAGATTAAAGTGACGTTGGAATCGCTCTGGTACCCCATTGTGAAAATACTGCCCGCTACTCGCTTATCGCCTTCAGCAGCCGAAAATAGCGTCGCGCCTTGTGCACGTCCCTGGCGATCTGCTCGCGTAGCGCTTCCACTGACGGAAACTTGATCTCGGGCCGCAGCCGCTGCAGGAAAATCAGTTCCAACTCCGTCTCCGGCAGCAACTCGATGGGATGGAAATTCAGCAGGTGGCTCTCGATGGCGAAGGATTCCGCCCCAAAAGTTGGCCGGTTTCCCACGTTGGTCACCGCCTCGAAACATTCACCCCCGACACGCAGCCACGTGATGTACACCCCGATGGCGGGAACCAATTCGTCGTAGCGCGCCAGGTTTACCGTCGGCACCGTGTATTTGTGGCCATAGCCGCGTCCGCGTCCTGGATTCGAGAAGATGCTGAAGGGGCGGCCGAGCAGCGCGCGCGCCTTCGCCATTTTTCCTTCGGCGATCAGTTTACGAATCTCGGTGCTGGAGACGTGATGACCCCGCAATACCTGCTCGGGATAGATAACGGCCGAGAAGCCAAACTCTCGGCCCAGATCGGCCAGCGTGTTCACGTTGCCTTGCGCTTTGTGGCCGAAGTGGAAGTTGTAACCCTCGTGTACCTCGCGCGCATGGAGCGCTTCCACCAGCACGGTCTTAGCGAAGTCGTGCGCCGTCATCAGCGAGAGGTCACGGGTGAACGGCAACACCAGCACGGCATCCACGCGGGTCTGTTGCAGCAGTCGCAGCTTGATAGGCAAAGGCGTCAGCAGCCTGGGCGCAACATCGGGACGCAAAATCCGGTACGGATGCGGCTCGAAAGTCACCACCACCGCTTGACCGCCAAGCGCGTGGGCGCGGTCCGCCATCAGCCGCACCACTTCCTGATGAGCGCGGTGAACGCCATCGAAATTCCCCACGCTAACCACCGTGGGACCAAGCTCGGCTGGCACTTCTTCGAGGCTGCGGAATACTTGCATGGGGAACTGGTGTCCTACAGGTCGAACTCGAGTTTCAGGCCGTCGTGCGCCAGGCGCACGTTATCGGGCAGCGCCGCATTGGTCTCTTCATGCGGCAGGTCGTGCGAGATGTGCGTGAAGTACGCCCGCTTGGGCTGCAGCCGCTCCACCAGCTTCAAAGAGTTCTCCACCGTCGAATGCGTGGGATGAGGATGGTGCCGCAAGGCATCGAGAAACAGGATGTCGAGCCCATGCAACTGTTCCAGCGACTGCTCCGGTATGCTGCTGAAGTCGGTGATATACGCGGCTGAGCCGAAGCGATACGCCTCGATAGGGACATCTCCGTGGTGCACCTCCAGCGGCGCGAAGATGGCTCCAAACAGGTTCACCGGCCCATTAAGTGCTCGCAACTCGACTTGCGCCAGACTGCCGTACTTGTAATCCGCCTCGAAGATGTAGCGGAAAACGCTACGCAGCGTCTGCGCCGTGGCGTCACTGGCATAAAGCGGAATTTTGCCGCCGCCGGTCACGCGGGGGAAGCTGAGCGGTCTTACGTCGTCGAGCCCAAGAATGTGATCGGCATGGCCGTGGGTGTAAAGCACGGCGTCAATCTTGCGAATGCCTTCGCGGAGGGCTTGCTCGCGGAAGTCGGGCGTGGTGTCGATGAGAACAGTGCGGCCATTCCACTGCACCATGACCGACGGGCGGGTGCGCCGGTCGTGCGGGTCGGAGGAGGTGCACACCCGGCAGTCGCAGCCGATGGTGGGCA
>PLYW01000046.1 GCA_003151875.1 Acidobacteriaceae bacterium | reverse complement strand
AACGTGTGGCCCTCGATCTGCAAATTGCCGAGGGCGGTTCCAGCCACTGAGATGCTTTCCGCTTGACGCTTGTCAGCTATACTATCGAGCACAAGAACTAACCCGAAAAACGAAGATTCCTCTGGCCAGCTGGGCAAAACGTCGATACTTGACGCCCAGCCCCTGAAGGGGCGTCTGTGCACAGGACTTGCGGCATCGCTGAAGCGATGCCCTGATACGAGGCGCGCTTTTCTTCGGTGCGTAACGTCACATACGAGGCGCGCGCCTTTCTTCGGTGCGTGACTCGACAGAAGATCTTTCGAAGGGACAGGGATGGTGAACTGGTCGCAGGAATCGATACTGGTAACGGGTGGGACCGGATCGTTCGGGAAGAAGTTTGTGGAGATCATGCTGCGCGACTACCAACCGCAAAGGCTGGTGGTGTTCAGCCGGGACGAGTTGAAGCAGCATGAAATGAGGACGTCGGGCTTCGATCATCCCAGCATGCGGTATTTCATTGGGGACGTGCGCGACGTCGAGCGCTTGAAGCGGGCGCTCGCGGGCGTGACGGTGGTGGTGCACGCGGCGGCGCTCAAACAGGTGCCGGCTTGCGAGTACAACCCGTTCGAAGCGATCCAGACCAACATCATGGGCGCCCGCAACGTGATTGATGCAGCCATTGACCAAGGCGTGCGCCGCATTCTGGCGCTCTCGACCGACAAGGCGGTGAATCCGATCAACCTGTACGGCGCCACGAAGCTGTGCGCGGAAAAAGTGTTTGTGCAGGCCAATGCCTATGCGGGCGCTAGAAATACGCGCTTCAGTTGTGCGCGCTATGGAAACGTGGTGGGCAGCCACGGTAGCGTGATCCCGATTTTTCTGGAACAGCGCCGGCGCGGGAAGATCACGATCACCGATTCGCGCATGACCCGATTCTGGCTGACATTGGAACAGGGTGTGAAGTTCGTGATCCGCTGCCTCGAGCAGATGCACGGCGGCGAGATTTTTGGGACCTGGCGGAGACGATTGCCCCCGGATGCCAGGTGGAGATTATCGGGATTCGTCCCGGAGAGAAGCTGCACGAGGTGCTGGTCTCGGAAGACGAGTCGCGGCACACGCTCGAGGCCGAGGACATGTACGTGATTCAACCGTCGCATCCCTGGTGGAAATCGGAAAACTGGATGAATGCCAAGCCGCTGCCGGAAGGATTCCGTTATTCGAGCGACGCGAACGAGCGCTGGCTGACGCGCCCTGAACTGGAAGAACTGGTGACGCCTGAAACGAGTGCCGCGGAGGCGGTTCCGACCTCCGCCTGACATGATCTGCCTGGCATGAGCGCCTTGCCCACAAAACTGGAAACGCTCGCCATCCACGGGGGCAGCCCCGTGCGGGAACGATTGTTGCCGTACGGGCGGCAGAGCCTCAATGACGCAGATATCCAAGCGGTGGTTGAGGTCCTGAAGTCGGACTGGCTGACCACGGGGCCGAAAATCGCCGAGTTCGAAGAGCGCTTTGCGGAGTGGGTCGGCGCGCGGCACGCGGTCAGCTACAGTTCGGGTACGGCCGCGTTGCACGGTGCGGCGTTTGCCGCCGGCCTGGGCCCAGGCGACGAGGCCATCACCACGCCGATGACGTTCTGCGCGACCGCGAACTGCATCTTGTACCAGGGCGCAACGCCGGTGTTCGCCGACGTCTCGCCCGATACGCTGAACCTTGATCCCAAGGAAGTTTCCAAAAGAGTCTCTGCGCGCACCAAAGCCATTTTCGCCGTCGATTACGCCGGACATCCCGCCGCGCTGGATGAACTGGGGCAGTTGGCGAAGGCGCAAGCTCCGCAAGGCCAAAGCCCGTTGCTGATCGAAGACGCTTGCCACGCGCTGGGCGCGGAATATCGGGGGAAGCGCGTCGGCGGCATTGCCGATATGACCGTGTTCAGTTTTCATCCCGTAAAGCACCTCACCACCGGGGAAGGCGGCATGGTCACGACCAACGACGCGCGGCTGGCCGAGACGCTGCGGCGCTTTCGCAATCACGGCATCAGCAGCGAAGCGCGCCAGCGGCAGGAAGCCGGGCAGTGGTTTTATGAGATGGTGCTGCTGGGCTTCAATTACAGGTTGACAGATATTGCCTGCGCGCTGGGACTGTCGCAACTGGAAAAGCTGGATGCGAACTTGGCACGACGCCGGGCAATTACGGCACAGTACGCGGAGGCCTTCCGGGATTTCTCGGCGATAGTTGTTCCTGCGGTGCGTGAGGATGTCAATCCGGCGTGGCACTTATATCCGATCCGGCTCAACCTGGGAACGCTTTCAGCGGGGCGAGGCGAGATCTTTCGAGCGCTGCGGGCGGAGAATATCGGCGTGAATGTTCACTACATTCCGGTGCATCAACATCCGTATTATCGCGAGCGTTCGAAGTCGAAGGAAAGCTATCCCGTGGCCGAGGACGCTTATGAGCGGCTGATCAGCCTGCCCATGTTCCACTCCATGACGGTGCAGGATGTGGAAGACGTGATCCATGCGCTACGTAAAGTTGTGACCCACTATGAAGGGAAAGGCGCACGCTTGCACTTGCTCGAGACCCGGCAATCAAAATAATCCATGTCCCGAATTTCCGGCTGGGACGGCGCCGCGCGATCCGTGGGCAATTGGACAGACGCTGCCAGCGTATTCGGACGTTTGCAAGACAGTATCGAAATAGCTGAACGAAGCACATTCGGAAGAGCATCTTGAGGGCGAGATGATCCAGTCGGGTTGCACGGTTCGGTGATACATGCAACTGGCGAATCAAGAGCAGGCGTTGGGTGTAACTTCGTTTGGATGCAACTTTATTGGAGTCGATGAAACCAGGCGTACTTCTGATTCGGGCCGATGCCAGTCTCGCGATAGGAACTGGGCATGTTATGCGCTGCCTGGCCCTGGCCCAAGCCTGGCAGGACGCCGGCGGTACAGTAAGTCTTGCCGTGGCAGAGTTGCCGGATGCGCTTTTGCTGCGTGTGACTGCAGAAGGGGTCTCACTGAGCCGGGTTCATGCAACCCCCGGCGGACCCGAGGACGCTGGTGAGACTGTTGCACAGGCCCACCGACTGAGAGCCGATTGGGTCGTGATCGACGGCGATCGCTTCGGCACTGATTTTCTGGAGACGGTTCGGGCCGCAGGCTTTCGAGTACTGCTCATCGATGATTTCGCCGACCGGGAATCGTTTCCTGCCGATCTGATCGTGAATCCGAATCTTGACGACGATGGGGAGCCTTATCGAAAACGAGGCGCCACCGCACGACTGTTGATGGGCCCGTCTTATGTCTTGCTGCGCCGCGAGTTCAGACAAGGAGCGGGAAAAAGAGAGATTCGCCAGACGGGCAACCGGATCCTCGTAACTCTGGGCGGAAGCGATCCGGAGAATCTGACGCCGAAAATCGCGGACGCTCTTGCGCGCTGCTCCGATCTTGACGTTACAGCGATCGCGGGACCTGGCTACGATAAAGCAGATGAGCTGCGAAAGCGGAACGCGAGCAATCTCCGAATCGTATTCAACCCTCCCAGCATTGTGCAGTTCATGAACGGCTCCGATCAGGCGATCATTGCCGCGGGTGGAACGCTCTGGGAGCTTCTTTCCATGGGTTGTGCGGGATTGAGCTATTCTAGAAACATTGTGCAAACGCGCGTAGTGCAGGTCTTGTCGCATCGCGGGGTGGTGGTAGACATGGGTGAGACTCGTCACTTTGACCCTGCAAAGCTTGTGGTTTCAGTGAAAGAGTTGGTCGATTCGCACAAGGCGCGTGAGCGCATGACAACCCTGGGCCGTATGCTCGTCGACGGCATGGGAACAACACGGGTTGTCGAAGCGTGTTGTTAGCAAGTTAAAATGTCCGCTTTTTGTAGCAAGTGAAATGTCCGGTTTCGTTAATCTCCCGCAGCCGCCGCGGCGGTGGGAATGTCCTATAAAAGGGGATGTCAAGTGAAAAACACTTCTCCCCGCCGGAACGCCAGAATTGTTTTTTCGGCATCCAGCCCCCCATATTGCCGACAGTTCTTCTTTAGCTGCTTGACCGTTTTGGCCTGTCGCGGAGCGGCCCTGTAAGCCGCGGAGCGACGGGGTTCTCGTTCTTCTTCTTCTTCTTCCCTGCGGCTTCATGTTGTTGGCTGTCATGACGACGCCATTCGGTTCTCTGAAACTGACAAGCTAACCTGGTTGCAGAGTTGGCAACCATGGTCCTATTTGAGACTCGTGGCCTACAGCTTTCTTCGGTTATCCGAGGAGGCATAGGGTGGGAATGGAGACTTGAACAAGCTTACGGCCTAACTTTCCCATGGATACTCGTCCTCGAACCGAGCGTCTCAAGAAGAACCCGACTGGCCACCGCCAAGGATGATCCCCAAGGGATGGAACGGACTCTTGGTCCGAAACGCTCAAGCTGCTTGCGGTTTCAGTTGTTCCGCGTCGAAACGTGCTCCTTTCTTCCAGACGATTAGAGTGATCGCCGCAATCTTTCGCGCCAAGGTGAGGCGAGCCATTGCTGGCTCCATGCCTTTCGTGAGCAAGCCCTGATAGAAATCGTAGAACGCTCCCTCCCGGCTGCTGGCCATGGTCGCCGCACTCTTGAAGATGGCTTTCATATCATGATTGTGATTTTGATTCAGCCCACGAAGTTGCTGTGGTTTCTTGGAACGTTGCAGATGTCCGTCCACGAAGCGGTGTTGCGCACTGTCGCGCGTATCGATCGCGAGACCGCTGTAAGTCCACAGTTGCCGCTTGCTGCGGAACCGATATGGGGTTTGGATCAGCGCGATCAGCAGAGCGGCCCGGATTGGGCCGATCGAAGGAATCTGGCGCAGTAATTTCGTGCCGCCATGTTTTCGACTCTCCGCCAACAGATCTCGCCGCACGGCTTGGTGCAACGCTCGCAGAGCATCGAGCTGCTGGTAGAAGAACTCGGCTCGCCGGCGCCCGCCCGCTTCTCCAATCTTGTTCAGCCACTCTGCGCGATGACGCGGCGCGTAGACTTGCTGACCCCCACAGCAAATACCCCAGCTTCGATACAGAGCCTTGACCCGATTCATCACCCGAGTGAGATCTTTGCTGATGGTCAGGTAACTGCGGGCCAGTTCCTTCAAGGTTCGGAGGCCGTTCTCGCCATGGTAGACCGAGCGCAGATATCCGCCGCGGAGCAGATCGGCGAGCTTGCGCGCGTCAACCTTGTCGCTCTTGTTGCCTTCCTTCATCAGCGCATTTTTTCGTGGATCGCACACTATTAACTCCGTTACGTGTGGCTTCAGTAGGTCATATAGCCAACCCGCCCAGGTTCCTTCTTCAAAGGTCACATGCAAGTCACCGCGTACTCCCTGGATAAACTGCAGGATGGTGCTCGCCTTGGTTTCGATGATGGATTCCATCACCAGTTTTCCATCACCTTTCATCACTGCAATCGAAATGCTTTCTTTGTGAACGTCCATGCCGATATACTTAATGTCCATACGGGTGCTCCATTCGGTAAAGCTTTGCGTAACACTCAAAACCTACCTCAAAGGGGCGC
>PLYW01000326.1 GCA_003151875.1 Acidobacteriaceae bacterium | reverse complement strand
ACGCCGGTGGCTCCCTCGCAGGAGTCGGCGGCTAGAGCATAACCAAAGTCACAGCCTTTTTATATTGCCGAGGTTTTCGGCGGTCCTCGCCGGGAAGTTCTCTCCAACTCAAATCTTGGACTTGGCCTCTCGTATGCCCTTGGCGTCCGAGGCGCCATCAACTCTGACACAGCTTCGCTATCGCCAGCGCCAACCGTAATTGACTGGCCGGGAACTGCAAGCAGCGTGAGCTCAGCAGGATCGCGAATTACAGTGACGCGGCAGTGAACGAAAAGCTGCATCGTCGTTGTTGAATTGTCATTACGAGTGCCGGGGGTTGGCGCGAGCCTCGCTAGGTCGTTGGGGGTTGCCCGTTTCTCCATTCTTGCCATCCGCGGGAAATCCCAAAACGGGATTACGCTCCACTGCGGTAGCAATTCCGTGCCGCAAGGGCCGTACAAAGGATGAGAATGGGGATGGCCTCTAGCAGACCATGAGGTACCCCCATGCGCACTGCATCTTTTTCCTTGCTCACAGTTTGCTGCCTGCTGCTGGCGGTTGCTCCCGCTATGGCCGACACCCTGTACGACAACGGTCCCTACAATGGCAACACCTACGCTTGGACGATCGACTATGGCTACGCTGTTAGCGACTCCTTCACGCTGCCATGGGGCGGAATCTATCCCCAAGGCCTTCAGTTCGTTTACTGGGATGCGTCGACGACAGATGTTCTGACGACCGTGGACATGGCGATGGGGTCTACACCGTTTGGTACCGATTTTGACTCCGAGACGTTAACCAACGTCGCTAATACGTTCCTGGGAATGAACCAGTATGGTTACGCCCTGTTCCAGGCCGACTATGCGATCCACCCCGTTCAGTGGCGCTCTGACTGGTCCGAGGGCTATGTGAGCCTGCAGAACGCCTGCACCGCTGGCGGCTGCTCCGCCGGCGAGGGCATCTACTGGGATGAGAACGGCGGACCGTCCATGGCCTATGAGAACGCCCTGGGCTCGATTCCTTCCGAAGCCTTTACCATCACCGGCACGACTTGTTTGTTGTGCGGCTACACTACTCCCGAACCCTCCAGCATCCTTCTGTTCGGATCGGGCGTGCTCGGCCTGGTGGGCGTACTACGTCGCAAGCTGGGCCACTAGGAAAGGTCCAATCCAATGAAAACGCGCAGTGAGGTTCTTTCGCTTTTCACAATTGTTTGCCTGCTGCTGGCGGTTGCTCCGGCTATGGCGGACACTCTCTATAACAACGGCCCCTTCAACGGCAATATCGATGCTTGGCAAATTGACTACGGCTTCGCCGTGAGCAACTCTTTCACGGTACCGGCTGGCTCTAACATCCGAGACTTCTTTCTGGCGTACTGGACTGCCGCGGGTAACCAGATGACGTCCGTGGACATGGCTTTCGGGTCAACGTCGTTCGGCGGAACCTACAACACCTATGGCGTCTCCGGCAGCACCTTGCTGGGAACCAACAACTTTGGTTACGCAATCTACCAGTCTGACGTTTCGTCTGGCCTTAGCGTTCCATGGTCGGGCGCGGGCTACGTGAGCCTGCAGAATGCCTGCACCGCCGGCGGTTGCTCCAGCGGGGAAGCCCAGATCTACTGGGATGAGAATGGCGGACCGTCCACAGCCTACGAGAACACCCTGGGCTCGATTCCTTCGGAGGCATTCACTCTGGGCGGCCGAACGTGCGGCGATTGCCTTCCTCCGGTCCCCGAGCCCAGCAGCATCATGCTGTTCGCTTCCGGCATCCTAGGCGTGGTGGGCGTACTACGTCGCAAGCTGAACCGCTGATTCTTATTGCGCCGCCGCGTAGTATCCCTGGCGGGCGTGGACCTGCATTTTTTGCGGAGTGCGCACCTGCACTTGCAACGCGTGGAATCCCGGCGTCAGTTGTTGCGGTGGAAACGACACGTAGTACTGGGTGCGCAGCTCCTGTTCGATCTCCGTCACCATTCCTTCCAAGTCCCGGCTGGACTGCGCCACGTAAAGCCGGCCACCGGTTTGCTCCGCCAGCCGCTGCAATACCGCGTCCGTGCGCGACACTAATTTCTTGCCATGCAGCGCCAGGGCGTAGATCTGGACCTCGCTCCGCTGCGCAATCGCGACCACATCGCGCAGATCGTGGAAGCTCTGGGTGTCGTCGCCATCGCTCAGCACGATGATGGCGCGATGCACCAGGGTGCTCTCGTCCCCATACGACGGATACTCGTTGCAGGCGGCATACAGCGCGTCATAGAAACGCGTGCCCCATCCCGGCTGATGCAGCCGGCCCACCGCGTCGATCAACCGTGCGCGATCGGCGGTGGAAGCCTGCCAGAGGCGGACGTCGCCGCCGAACCCCAGCACGAAGGCACGATCGCTCTGCGGCCGCAGGAGACGGCCCAGCAGACCGAGCGCTGCCGCCTTCTCTTCCGGCCACATGCGCTTCACCGAATCACTGGTGTCCAGCACGATGCCCAGGCGCACGGGCAGATTCTCCTCGCGAGCGAAGTCGCTAAAATGTTCCACCGGCACTTGATTGTCGAGGATGCGAATGTCTTCCGCGGAAAGATCGTGCAGCAGGCGGCCCTGTTCGTCGGCCACGGTGAACCGCAGCCTGACTTCGTGCACCGTGCGGCTGATGGTGTATCCCGGGATGCCGGCGGGAGAATAGCTGCCTGCCGGCAGCAAGTTCCTCGGCATGGGCGCAAGCGCAATCACGCGACCTTCAGCGTTTTGCCCGGGCACCGCAGCCGAGGTGCTTGCGGATGCCGGATCGGCTGCAGAATTGCTGGCTCCGCCCGCCGCCCATTCGCCGATTCCTGCCAGCGTGGCCGCGCTCAAAGCGAGCGTTAACCCTAGGACAATCGCAGACTTGTGCACAAAGGAGTTATCGGCGATGCGAACCAGGAGCTTGAGCAGGTACTGACAGCCGTGCGCAGCCAAGGCGATGTCAAGGAACCCAGTTCCAGCGCTTGGGGAACGCACGTCCGCGGCTGAGACGAAAAAGCCTCCGACGCGGCCCTCCCTGCGCTCCGGCCGATGTGATCGAGCGACCACCCCTACACCTCACCCCGATTGGCGCGTTAGATGAAGGGGTGCGCAAGATGGTTGCTGCAATTTCGGCAACTATCCTGACGGCGATCAGTACCCCGTGCTAAGCGCGGGCTGTCAGCCTGCGTCGCGCCGGGCGCGACTGGGTTGAGGCTGGCATCATGGTTTCGGATGCACTGGCTCACCACTGGCCACTAGCCACTACCCACTCGTCCCCGCTACACTCGCTGGGTGAGAAGAATCCGCCCGAATGCCTGGATCTTCGCGTGCGCATCAGGCGTTCTCCAGGTGCTGATCTTCCCCAAGCCCGCACTTTATCTGCTGAGCTGGGTGGCGCTGGCGCCGCTGATTTATGCCATCCTGAAGTGCCGCGAGCAAGATGTGACCCTGGCCCTCGCCGATGGCGGACTCTTTCTTGCGCCCGCGACGGCCTGGCAAGGCTTCCTCCTCGGTTATGTCAGCGGAGTCATCTGGTACCTCGGCAGTTGCTATTGGGTCTTCTATGTCATGCACGTGTACGGCGGCATTGGCGTCGCCACCTCGCTGCTGTTGCTGCTGATGTACGCCCTGTATCTGGCCCTGTATCACGGGCTGTTTGGATTTTTGCTCGCCCTGATTGCCGCGCGGCGCAACGGATTCAGCCTGCGCGTGCTGGTCTTCACCCCGTTTGTCTGGGTCGCCATCGAGCTGGCGCGCACCTACATCACGGGATTTCCCTGGGACCTGCTGGGCACCACGCAGGTCGACAACATACCGCTCTCGCGCGTCGCCACGGTCACCGGAGTGTACGGCCTCTCCTTCGAGATCGTGCTGGTGAATACCGCGGTCGCAGCCGCCTTCCTGGTCCCGCACGCGCGGCGCAAGGTCTTGCTCACTGCGGCGCTGGCGGCGGCCATCACGTTACATGCCGGCAAATTGATAAAGCCTGCGGCGTTGGCCGCCGCCGACGGCGCGACCCTGGTGCAGGCCAATATCCCCATTCTCGATTCTGGGGCGTGGACGCTCGGCTACCTCACGCAGACGCTCGACTCGCTGGCGGCGCTTAGCGTGCCCCCGCAGCACAACAAGACCGGCACCCTCGGGCTGATCCTCTGGCCGGAATCGCCGGCGCCATTTTTCGTCACCGATCTGCATGTGCGCAGCACCCTGGCCAATGTGGCCCGCAGCACCAATTCCTATATCGTCGCCGGCTCGCTCGGTATCGAGCACACCGGCGAAGCGAGCCGCCAGCCCGACATCTACAACTCGGCGGCGGTGATTGCACCCGATGGCGCGTGGACGGCGCGCTACGACAAAATCCACCTGGTTCCCTTCGGCGAGTACGTGCCGTTCGAGAGGCTGTTCAGCTTCGCCAGTGGGCTTACGCGCGAGATCGGGACCTTCGCCCGCGGTCAGTCGCGGCTGCCGCTGCAAGTCGGCGACACCAAGATCGGCACGTTTATCTGTTACGAGTCGATCTTTCCCGACGAGGTCCGGCAGTTCGCAAAAAACGGCGCTGAACTGTTCGTCAACATCTCGAACGACGGCTGGTATGGCGAGGGCGGCGCGTCGTGGCAGCACCTGAACCAGGCGCGCATGCGCGCGGTAGAGAACAATCGCTGGCTCCTGCGCGACACCAACACCGGCATCACCGCGGTGATTGACCCCCTGGGGCGGGTGGTGGCCGCGGCTCCGCGCAATCAGCGCACCCAGTTGCAAGCGGCGTATTCGCTGGAGGAAGGCACCACCTTCTACACCCGCCACGGCGATTGGTTCCCGCTGGCGTGTGCGATAATCACCTTGCTGGGACTGCTGTTGCGCATCTCCAGGTCCGCGGGCGCGGCGCAGTCCGTGAGCGGGTGAAAAACTAATTGCTAATTGCTAATTGCTAATTGCTATATGGTCGAAGAACTAGAACAGGAATACGCAGCGCTCCGCGACAAGGTACGCGATCTACAGGAGTATCTTTGACGCGCCCAAACTGCGCGAAAAACTGAGCGCGATCGAGAAGCAAACCGCCGATCCCACGCTCTGGTCCAATCCCGAAAAATCACAGCAGGTCATGCGCGAGAAGAAGCGCCTCGACAGCCTGCTTGCCACCGAGACCGAACTGGCGCGGCGTTCCAGCGACATCACCGCTTACTTCGATCTGGCGCGCGAAGGGGAAGAGGTCGCCTCCGATCTGCGACGCGAAGTCGATGCGTTGCGCGGCCTGGTCGAGAAGCTCGAAACCGAGACCCTGCTGTCCGGCGAGAACGACGAGCGCAGCGCCATCGTGACCATTCATCCCGGCGCTGGCGGCACCGAGTCGCAGGATTGGGCCGAGATGCTGATGCGCATGTACCTACGCTGGGCGGAGCGCCAGGGCTTCTCCACGCAGCTCTACGAATATCAGCCGGGCGACGAGGCGGGCATCAAGTCGGCAACCTTTGGCGTCAACGGCGAGTACGCCTACGGGCTGCTGACCAGCGAGATCGGCGTGCACCGCCTGGTGCGCAT
>PLYW01000329.1 GCA_003151875.1 Acidobacteriaceae bacterium | reverse complement strand
GGCAGTTCTGCGACGTTGGGGACAACCACTGACTTCTATGGGAGCATTATCGCGGACCAGAGCATCACGCTGACTACCGGCGCCGACGTCAATTGTGGCAGAGTAATAGCCCTGAATGGCGCCGTCACCCTGGATACCAATACCATCAATACCGGCAATTGCGCTGGTGGCACGGTAACCACACCCGAGCCGGGGACGATTGCCCTGGTGGCCACCGGGGGCGCGATTGCGGCCGGCGCGAATTCCTCGAATTTCTCTTTTTGGGGATTGGGGGCTTCGATCCCTGCGTTCTTCAGGAAGCGAAAGCGGTAAGCATTAAAGAATTGAATGTGCAGCCCCCAGCCCAGCTCCTCTTGCTTGGATGGGGGCTTTTCACTGCATCAGACCCCCTATTTTGCCCCGCTTCACGAGCTCGCGTATTGCCTGCCTCTAATTTCACTAAAGTATGAAAGTGTGCAATTTTGACCAGTCCTGCGAAAGGAGCGACTGCTACTTTCAAAGGTCTAAGTCTGATCATGTAGATGGGAGATCAAGTCATGATCGATGTCATTATTGCCGACCATCAAGAGCTTTTTCATATTGGGGCGGCACAGATATTGGCGGGCGCCAACGACGTTCGCATCCTCGACCAGTCACAGTCTCCCGAACAGTTACTGCGGGCTTTGAAAACCTTCACCCCTCAGGTATTAGTCTTGTCGACGAGTTTTCTGCCGGCGTTTTCGAAGATCAAGCCGGTGTTGAAACCAAGCCGGACGGCACTGCTAGTGCTCGCCGAGGACCACGACCGCACCGCCTATGTGCGTTGGTTGCGAGCACGGGGGGTCGTCTATCGTTCGACGGATGGGCCGGTCCTAGTCGATGCGCTGCGCCGAGTCGCACGAGGCGAGCTGTTTGTTCAGAGCCGCAGCTCCGACATGAGAATAGACCCGTCCGAAGTTGCATGACGGGGAGCAATATCCTATCTGCGATACACCTCGGCAGCGCACTTGTACTGCGGCGATGAAGTCCTTCGCCCTGCGGCAGACAACCAGCGGCCGAAATACGCGTCCCGCCGAAGGGCCCTCTTAGTGATCTCACAAACGCCGTTCGTCTGGTGCAACTGCACAAATCAGACACGGCACGGGATTGCTCACTGAGCAATGTTGAACAGCTTTCCGCATCTCGCCTGATCGATAATCGTCTTGGGAATGTGTGCGGCCTAAAGCCGTCCACGCTCAAAGGGCGGAAGCAAATGAAGGTCCTCTCGCGAATGCGCCGTTTTTCTCTGATTATGTTTCTGGTCTGGTGTTCAGCGCTGCTCTCAGCACAGTCAGCCGGTCACGAACAGAACCTGTTTGCGTGCAAGAGCGGCTTGGACTCGTGCGATCGCTCGGCTTTGACTCAGGCTGACAAGAACGAGGTAACGGCTGCCAAGCACGAGCAAAACATTTCTGACTGCAAAAGCGAATGGACGTCATGTGATCCCTCCAAGCTTAGCCCGCCGGAGCGGGCCCAGGTAGCGATAGTTGCACACCAGAATATGGTTTCCGATTGTTGGAGTGGGCTGCGATCGTGCGATCACTCCAAATTGACGGCGTCCGAAGCGGTCGGCGTCGCCATGGCCGAAAACCAGAAGAATGTTTCCGATTGTTGGAGCGGGTGGTCGTCCTGCGACTTATCGAAACTGAGCCCCGCTGAGGTCAGCGAGGTAGCGGTGGCCCAGCACCAGCGCAATGTCGCGCAGTGTTGGGACGGCGGGGCAGGCTGTGACCGTTCCAAATTATCGACGAAGGAATCCAGTGAAGTAACCGTGGCCGATCATCAACGCAATTATCTGGCCTGTATTAGCGGCTACCCCGAGTGCGATCGGTCGCGGCTAACCGCCACAGAAACCAGCGCGGTCGTCGCCGTCTAAGGATACGACTTCGCGATGAGAGTGCGGGCTTCCTTGCGTCGGAATAAGGACCCGAGGCGGTCTATGCTGTCCGTCAGCCAACGCAACCAGTGAGACGAGTCCGCTGTTTGGTACTGAGAACAGTGCTACGAATCGAAGAATGCATTTACTATCCGCTCATTGCCGTGTATGCAAGGGAGACCAGTTCAGGACTGCGCCGCCTGAGAGTTGGTTTGAAAGGTCCGTTCTGCCTCTTCTCTTTCTTTGCCCAGGACGGTGTATTGTCTGCCACAAGCGCCGGTACTTGCCCACATTTCAACGATGGACGGCCATTCCCAACTCCTGGCGCTGAGCACCCTGCATCGGGCGGAGTGGAGTAGGGCCACACCGTGTTTCTCATAATGACTTTTGCCGTCCGAGAGTCAGTATCTCTCCCAAATTGCGCACTTCGTCCCTCTGCGCCTTAAGGGTCTTCCTCAGTAATCACCAGCACATCCCCCCAAATGAGGTGTTCTGTTTTGACCAGACGGGGGGAGCGCGGGCATGACATCGTAGTGAAGTGGACTTGTTCTGTCTGCCACCATCAGGAGAGCACAATGCCGAACGGCGCCAAGCCTCATATTCTCGTTGTGGACGACGAACCCTGCATTCGGGAAAGCCTGGGAGTGTTGCTGATGGCGTTGGGATACGACGTCACTGAGGCGGACAACGGCGTCAGCGCCTTGTCGCACTTGGACAGAACCGTCCCCGACCTGATCGTTACCGATCTCAACATGCCGCACATGTCGGGCCTGGAGTTGATCTCGCATGTACGAAGCCGGTATCCCTCGATTTCGATTGTGGCGATGAGCGGAGACTACCAGGGAGATGCGGTACTTGCCGGCATCATGGCTGACAGGTTCTATCCCAAAGGAGATCACCCCCACAATCTGTTGACAACGATCGCGAATTTGATCGCCACCAACCCGGCCCGCGCGAGTGCTTCCCAAAGTTGCGTCGCGCCGGAGCTTGATTCTTAAGTACGAGGAGGAAAGTATGCTCGGAACTATCTTGATTGTTCTATTGGTGTTGTTTCTGGTGGGTGCCTTGCCGACGTGGAATCACAGCCGTAGCTGGGGTTATGCCCCGAGCGGCGGGCTGGGTCTGATCCTCGTCATTGTAGTTATTTTGCTGCTGCTTGGCCGGATCTAACGGATCGCTGAGTAAAGCTTCGACGGTCCCGAAGCCTTGCTGCTGACAGCAAAGCAGTGGACTCGTGGCGACTTTCGGTGCGATTGCCGGCACCGGCGCTGTTACTGGGCAATCACACAACCTTGACGCTCACACTCAGGATAAGGAGAAACATATGCTCTGGACAATTTTTGTCATTCTGTTGATTCTCTGGCTTCTCGGTTTCAGTCTCCACATCGCCGGCGGTCTGATTCACCTTTTGTTGGTGATTGCCGTCGTGGTTCTGGTCATCAATTTGATCAGTGGCCGAAGAACAGCTTGATGTTTACGGTGGATATCGGACCGTCACCAACTCACTCACAAACCCACCTGCAATGAAAAAGGAAGTGTTCGATGAAGAAATACGGAATCGCATTAGTCGTTTTGTCGTTGGCGACCTTCGGGTTCGCCGGTTCGGGAGTAGAAGCCACCAACGCCCGCTTGCAGGCGGCTGGCGGCGTGCTCCAGGAGATCATGGCTGCACCGGACAAGGGCATTCCTGCAGAAGTGCTCAATGACGCCAAGTGTATTGCGGTGGTGCCCGACATGGCGAAGGGTGCATTCATCGTCGGCGGAGAGCATGGACGCGGCGTGGTTACCTGCCGGACCGCCCACGGCTGGAGTGCGCCGGCATTCATTTCGATCGGTGGCGGCAATTTTGGCTTTCAGGCTGGCGGTCAGTCGGTCGATCTCATCATGTTGTTCATGAATGACAAAGGTGTGCAAGGGCTGCTCTCGAGCAAGTTCGAACTCAGCGGCGAAGCCTCCGCGGCCGCAGGCCCGGTTGGACGCCATGCTTCGGCAGGCACCGACTGGAAGCTGAACACCGAGGCCTTGAGCTACTCGCGTACCAAAGGCCTGTTTGCTGGAGTCGCGGTGGATGGCGCCAAGATCCAGCAGGACAATGACTCCACTGTTGCGATCTATGGAAAAAACATTTCCTTCCGTAAAACGCTAACCGGCGAAGTGCGCGCTCCGGCGAGCACCGAGTCGTTTCTCGCTGCGGTCAAAGTCGCTGAAAAACGCGCCAACCAGCGCGAAGCTGCCGAAACTAAATAGTTGACGTTTGCCGGTGTGCCTGCCGAACTGCGGCACACTGGCCATTGAAAAGTTCGCGGCGCCGTCAGGCGAGGTGTTCTCGGGGGAGAACCAAACTGGACAGCGCCGCGATTGTTTCACCAACCTCCGGGCACGGTGAGCAGATAGGGGCCTTATGTCATTGCCGAAGATGCTGCCATTCAGGAGGCCGCTGGGACTTGCGGGCTCACTACCGCACGTGGCTGAGATCAAGTCAGCGAAGCCTTTCGACACCGCGGTCAACCTTTCTCTTCCCAGTCGAATCGCTGTCATCGGGAACTATCTTCCCCGGCAGTGCGGTATTGCCACCTTCACCACCGACTTGTGCAACGCGGTCTCGACCGAGTACGGGACCGAACGGTTATTCGCATTACCCGTGAACGATCCGGATTCCGAATACAGCTATCCCGAGCGCGTGCGATTCGAGCTGACCGAAGAGGAGCTGCCGTCGTATGAGCGCGCGGCCGAGTTCCTCAATTTCACCAATGTCGATCTGGTATGCGTGCAGCACGAGTACGGAATCTTCGGCGGGCCGGCGGGCAGCCACATCCTGGAACTGCTGCGGAAACTCCACATGCCCATCGTGACCACCCTGCATACGGTGCTGCGCGAACCCAACCCCGACCAGCATCGCGTGATGGTCGAAATTGCAGAGCTCTCCGACCGCCTTATCGTGATGAGCCAGCACTCTGCGCAATTTCTCCAGGAAATCTTCCAGGTCCCTGCGGCGAAGATTGACGTCATCCCGCATGGCGTTCCCAACCTGGCGTTTGTTGATCCCAATTTTTACAAGGACCGCTTCGGAGTTGGGGGCCAATCGGTGTTGCTGACCTTCGGCTTGCTCTCGCCGAATAAGGGAGTTGAAACCGTCATAAAGGCCCTGCCGCGCATTCTGTCTCAGAACAGCAACGTTACGTATATCGTCGCGGGCGCGACCCATCCTCACATTAGAAAGCGCGAGGGAGATAAGTACCGCGAGTCGCTGCAGTTGCTCGCTGAGGACCTGGGAGTTGGGGAACACGTCATATTTCATAACCGATTCGTTAGTCCTGAGGAGATGATGGAGTTCATCGGCGCGGCCGATATCTACATCACGCCCTACAAGAATGAGGCGCAGGTCGTTTCTGGGACCCTGGCCTACGCCTTGGGTGCGGGGAAGGCAGTCATCTCGACTCCCTACTGGCATGCGCTTGAGCTACTCGATCAGGGCCGCGGAATACTGGTCCCATTCAACGACCCGGACGCAATTGCAGAGCAGACCATTCAGCTCCTGGAGAATGAAGCCGAACGGCACGCTATGCGCAAACGGGCGTACTTGTATTCCCGCAACATGGTTTGGAAAAGCGTGGCCCAGGACTACATGCGCAGCTTCCAGCGGGCCCGGGCGGAGCGCATGTGGAACCCTCGCCTGGTCAGCCCAAACCCAGTCGGGGCAAATCGCATCCACAGTTTGCCGGCCGTGAAGCTCAATCATCTCAATCGCATGACGGACGATACGGGAATGTTGCAACACGCCATATTCGCCGTTCCCAATCATCACGAGGGCTACGCCACCGACGATAATGCCCGCGCCTTGATCGTGTCGATTCGCGTGCAGCAACTTGCGGCGCCCGGGTACGCTGAGGCGAAGAAATTGGCTTCGCGCTACCTGGCTTTTCTCTGGCTGGCTTTTAATTCCGCCAATGGAAGGTTCCGCAACTTTCTCAGCTACGGGCGTCAGTGGCAGGAGCTACAGGGGTCGGAAGACAGTCACGGCCGCGCTTTGTGGGCCTTGGGAACTGCGGTCAATCAGACCGTCGATGAAGGTCTAAGGGGCCTCGCTGGGCGTTTGTTTGAACTGGCAGTTCCGGCGGTGCTGACTTTCACCAGTCCCCGAGCCTGGGCGTTCTCCTTGTTCGGAATTCAGGCGTATCTTGATCGCTTCCCGGGAGACCGCTCTGCACAAAGGCAGAGAGATGCACTCGCTGACAAGCTATTGAACATCTATCGAATCACCAGCACGCCGGGTTGGAACTGGTTTGAAGATAGTTTGGCCTATTCCAATGCACGTTTGTCCCAGGCGTTATTGTTGGCCGGCTCGCGCACTTCAGACAAAGAGATGCTGGCGGCTGGACTGGAGTCACTGGAGTGGCTGGCGACCCAACAATGCTGCAACGTGGACGGCCACTTCGTCCCTATCGGCTCGCAGGGTTTCTACTGCAAGACGGGTGAAAAATCCCGTTTCGATCAGCAACCGGTAGAGGCAGGTGCAACCGTTTCTGCGTGTCTGGAAGCGTATCGCGCCACCGGAGATGAGCGTTGGCGCAAGCAGGCTTGGACTGCGTTCAATTGGTTCCTGGGAGATAACGACCTGAAAGCCGCCTTATACGACGCCAGCACCGGCGGCTGTCGAGATGGTCTTCATCCTGACCGCGCCAATGAGAACCAGGGAGCGGAGTCAACCCTGTCGTTCTTGATGGCGCTTCTGGAAATGCGGCAGCTCCAGGATGTTTGAGCGCCACAGATTGCACTCTAGATCGGTTTTCGGACCGGTGTAATCCGGCGTAGGTACGGGTAGAGCGGCGCTTCAGCGCCGCGTTACAGCGAATCCCATAAGAAATGAGTCGCCTTCAGCCGCACCGGTAGACGGGCGGGCAAAGGATCCAGCCTGCAGAATCGGAAGCGTGCCAGTCCGATTTCAGGCCTTCCGCCTGCGCGAGTGCGCGTATATATTCACTACGCTGGCTGCGGCGTTGAATTTGCTGTGCCAACACGCGCAGAACGTTGGAGGCGCAACATGCGGTTCCCCTATTGGCTCGCTCTCGCCGTTACCCTCTCTTTGCTCTCGCTTCCTAGCCGCGCTGACGAACAAGACAGCCATTCACATTTCGGGGATATGGGACAGGTTGGCACGGTTCAGTTCCCGACCTCCTGTTCCGCCACTGTGCAACCGCAATTTGAGCGGGCTGTTGCCATGCTCCACTCGTTCTGGTACGAGGAGGCGGGTAAAGCTTTCCAATCCATTGCGGAGACCGATCCCACCTGCAGCATGGCCTGGTGGGGCGTGGCCATGAGCTTGTGGCATCCGCTTTGGCCGGTAGCTCCCGACGCCGAGTCGCTCAAGAAGGGGCTCGCCGCCGTCGCGCAAGCACAATCAATCGCTGGAAACACCGGGCGGGAGCGTGACTATATCGCTGCCATCGCCACTTTCTACGGGAATTACGACAAAATCGACCACCGCGCACGTGCCCTGGCGTATGAAAAAGCGATGCAGCAAGTGGCCCAGCGGTACGCCAACGATCGCGAAGCCTCCATTTTCTATTCCCTCGCACTCCTGGCCACTGCGCCGCCCACGGACAAGACTTACGCCAACCAGAGAAAGGCAGGCGAAATTCTCGAGAAAGTCTATGCCGAGCAGCCCAACCATCCCGGCGCGGCGCATTACATCATCCACAGCTACGACAATCCGGTGCTCGCCGAGCATGCCCTGACTGCGGCACGCAGCTATGCCAAGATCGCGCCCAGCGTCCCCCATGCCCAGCACATGCCGTCGCACATTTTCGTCCGGCTGGGACTGTGGCAGGAGGCCATCGCGTCCAATCTTGCCTCGGCCGCTGCCGCCCGCGACTATGAAATCAAATCCCACATGGAAGGCGTCTGGGATCAACGCCTGCACGCCATGGATTATCTTGTCTATTCGTATCTGCAGACCGGACAAGAAGGCGAAGCTCGTCGAGTGGTGGAAGAGGCCAGCGCGATCACGGATGTCAAGCCGGCGGGTCTCATAGCCGGGTATTCGCTCGCTGCCATTCCCGCGCGCTTCACTATTGAGCGGCAGCACTGGGCCGGTGCGGCTATCCTGAGTCCGCGTTCTAACACTGGCCCTGCCGCGGAAGCCATCACCTGGTGGGCTCGCGCCTTGGGTGCCGCCCGTCTCGGCGATGTGGCCGCGGCGCAGCAGGACATCGCACAGATTCAGCTCATGAAGAGCAAGCTCGACGCCAGTCCTGACCCCAACGCGAAGTATTGGGCAGGGCAGGTGGAGATCCAGCGTCGTGAAGCAGACGCATCGCTGGCGCACGCGCAAGGACAAGATGACGAAGCGTTGCGGTTGATGCGCTCCGCTGTGGAAATGGAAGATGCGACGGAAAAGAGTCCCGTCACACCCGGGCCTGTGCTTCCCGCCCGCGAGCTGCTGGCCGACCTGCTTTTGGAGACGAAACAGCCTGCACTCGCGCTCACCGAGTTCCAGACTTCGTTGAAGTCAGCCCCCAACCGCTTCCACGCGATTTACGGCGCGGCGCAAGCCGCCGAATCTGCAAACCAGCCCGGGCTCGCTAAGGGCTACTACGCCAAGGTCGTCGAGAATTGCTCCCAGTACCGCCCGGACGACCCTAGCTTGCGGCGTGCGCAGCAGTTCCTGGCTATTAGGTAGGGCAGAAAAACACGATCACGTAAGGAGGAATTCACGCTACCGGAACATTCGAAGGCAGGGTCTGTGGGCCTCCAAGCGTACCGGGAGGTACATCACTCCTGTCGAGAGAAAACGCTATTCTCGACTAAATGGCTTGAGCTGGGTTGCCGGCCGGGCCGAGTGCTTTTTTGTGCTCCAACATTTTGCAATATCAGTTTCATGTTCCTGTAGAATGACTTATGACCTTGGCCATCGACGCTGTTGAGTCTATCGACGCTTCCGAATCTCTCCTTCATCGGCATCCCGCCAATCCAATTTTGTCCAGTAAAGACTGGCCTTATCGCATTAATAGCGTATTTAATGCCGGAGCGACACTGCTTGCGGATGGCTCCACGCTGCTGCTTTGCCGGGTGGAGGATCGCCGAGGTCTCTCCCATCTGTGCGCTGCCCGTTCTGCGAATGGCATGAACGGATGGGAAATCGATGCAACGCCAACGCTGATGCCTGATCCAGATAAATATCCAGAGGAACTGTGGGGAATCGAAGATCCGCGTATTACCTACGTTCCCGAGCTAAAACAGTATGCGGTGGCCTATACGGCATATTCCAAAGGCGGCCCCGGAGTTTCTCTGGCGCTAACTACGGATTTTCGGACATTCGAGCGCTACGGGTTCCTCATGTCGCCGGACGACAAGGATGCCGCTCTTTTACCGCACAAGATCGACGGTCTGTGGGCGCTCATCCATCGGCCGATGACTCCTCTGGGAGCTCACATCTGGGTTTCTTACTCTCCCGATCTGCGTCATTGGGGCGGCCACCGAGTGATGATGCTGGCGCGCAAGGGCGCGTGGTGGGACGCAAACAAGATTGGCTTGTCGTCACCGCCAATCGAGACGGAGAGAGGTTGGCTGATGCTGTATCACGGAGTGAAGCACACGGCCTCCGGCTCGTTATACCGGGTAGGCCTCGCTCTCTTTGACATTCTGAAGCCAGATGTTTGCTTGCTGCGAGGCGATTCCTGGATCTTCGGACCGGAAACCGACTATGAGCGCGGAGGCGACGTGCATGACGTTGTCTTCCCGTGTGGACACACCATAAGTCCCGACGGCGATACCATCAACATCTACTATGGTGCGGGCGATTCCTGTATAGCTCTGGCCCAGGCCAGTTTGCGTTCGCTACTGACCTGGTTGGAGCATAACGGTAAGCCGTGCTGTGTTAGTTCCTATTGACGTCTGCACGACGTAGTAGCATTCCATTTTGTCATCACGAGCGCAGCGAGGGACCTGCTTTTGTATGGTCCGCTGAACAACCACGTCGCTGCAGGTGAACCTTACTTCAGACTAGTCCCTTCCTCTGAGAGAAGGGACGGCGATCAATGGCCGGCCGTGGCTTCGGCGACCGGAACCGGGGTTGCAGCCCTTAACTGATCAAGCAAGGCGAGCACACTGGTCGATCGAACGACCTTATCGTCCTTCGTCTGGATCGATGCCGGGACATCGGAATAGAACTGCAAGACGTTGTCACGTAACTCGGGCGTCGTCTGGTCGAACTTGTTCTTGGCCAATTGACCCAGCAACTTTGCGTAAGTCAGGTCGGTGAGGGAGTATTCGCCTTCCTTGGTCGGATTGCCGCTGTCCAGGTCATAGTTGGACAGCACGAGCGAGTCAGCGCCCACTGCTTGGAGGAACGCCCGGTATTGATCGACAGTAGTATTGATGCTCTTGATGTACAGGTCCTCGGTTTGCGGAGTCGGGCTCTTGAACCCCAGACCTTTGAAGGGACCAATTCTCGGCATGAATCGCAAGAGCGTTGACATGATCCGCGTGTGCAATCCGGGTTTCACGTAATCCTTGCCCCACTCCTTCTCATAACTGGAGCGGGACAGCCGGTACAGAAACTTCTGTTTAGCGAAATTGGGAGTTTCGCGCATCAGGTCCTTCTTGTGGGTCTGCAGCGCGACCTGGGTCATCTCCGGGATCAACTGGCTGACCGAGTAACGATACGAGCCAATCGCCAGGTCCTCGCGCGGCAGCACGTCTTTCAACTGCACTCCGTATACGATGGGAAATACCCGTTCCAGCAGGGACTTGGATACTTGAAATCCAATGAACTCGTGATACTGCTGCGAGGCGTAACGATTCTTCTCGACCTGCACCGTGTCAAACCCAAACTCTGTCTTCAGATGCGCGGCTTTGTCCTGGGCATAGCGGATTGATGTGCCAAACTTCGCTTCCAGCTTCGGATATCCCATGGCGACTGCGTGGTTGACCGCAGGGTGGCCGGCGATGTCCGAAGCATAGTGCGACAGCGCGCCGAGAGCGAAAGCGTACTCGTCGGCATCGTTGCTCTGCGCCAGCAGTTCACGAACGAAGTCTCCGCTACGAACGTAGTGCACCAGGTCGCTGAATTCGGCGCTGCCGAATGGATAGTAGCCCAGGTCCTGTATAACGGCCCCGCCATAGGCGTAGGCGTGAGCTTCTTTGAGCTGCTCTTCGGTGAGCCCAGGATAGCGCTTGAGGAGGAGCGGACTGATCTGGTCCGCCCACAGCAGGTCAACGATCTCCTCGTGGGTCAGCACGGAATAGGCTGACATAGCGCCGCTACACATCAGCATTACCAGCACCAGTGCCAGCGTGTGAAGCCAGAGCGTCCGGCAATTCTTTGCGATCGCGTTTCTCATGGCAAGTCCGGCATGCATCGTGGATTTTGATTGGATTCGGTCATTGGTACATACTTTCGCACTCTGGGCTTCGAATTTGTTCTGGTGCATCATCCCTCTCGGTTACGGCTTGCCGATGTGAATGTTGGAGAGAGACTGCATTAGACCAAAGATATTCAGCAGCCATAGCACCACGGCTATGACCACCACAGCGTTCAGAATTGACTTAATGGAACCCGCCATGGGAATGAAGCGATTCACCAGCCACAGAAGAACTCCAACGACGATCAGGACCAGAACAACTTGAAGTAACGGCATACTATTTTTACCTTCCTCTATTTTCGGTCGGGCGCTTTTCTATTGGCGCTCCGGCTGTCTAAAAGCCCTCGTCCTTAGGGCGATGTCGCAGATGGGGGAACAGGGCTTAAACACCCGCTGCGAATAGCGGGCCCCTGCTGCAAGTGAGGCTGAGGGTCAGAGTGGCAACTGGAAATCCAGCTAACTGCAAGGGCCCTCGGTCAGAAGGAAAAAGGGAACGTTCATGGAAATAGCCCCAACCGAACCTTATTCCACCTAGTAGAAGATTAGACGACCGCGGCAAGCCGCGTCTGTTCAAATCTGCTCACATCCCTTAAGAGGAATAGGATATCGCGGAGATCCAAATAAACTCAGCCGAAGCTCCGCCATCCAGCATCCAATCAAACATCAAGTATGTCAGCCTCCATCTCGCGGTCATTGCTCTCCTCATGTGCCCTTCTTATGCCGGGTCGCAGGGGCCGGAGGCGCAATCCTCTGCACATGACCTTGTTAAGGACATGGTTGCCAATGAAGTGACTGACCGGGCAGAGCAAACTAACTGGATATACCACGTCACCAAAGTAGTCGAGCAGCAGACGTTGAGCGAGCTGGAAGTTGAAACCAAAGACGGTCCGGTGTACCGTCTTCTCGCAATCAATAACGCACCGCTGGATTCAGGGCAACGCGAGCAGGAGACCGCCCGCCTCAATCAGTTGATTCGCGAACCCAGCCAGCAGCTTACGGTCAAGAAACAGCACGATGCGGACGAACGCCGGCTGGAGAACCTGGTGCGTTTGTTACCGAGCGCCTTCGTCTATGAATACGACGGTTGGGACGGTCCCTATCAGCGACTCGATTTCCGCCCTGACCCGGCATTTGTCCCGCCTACGATGGAGTCCAAAGTCCTGCAGAGCATGGCTGGAACACTCCTGGTCGATCCCCAACAGAAACGGCTGGCACGCTTGAACGGGCTTTTGGTGGAGAACGTCGGCTTTGGCTTCGGACTTTTCGGGCACCTCGCCAAAGGCGGCACATTTGCGATTGAGCGGACCCAAGTCAGCTCATCTCATTGGAAGACAGACCTCGTCGATATTCAGATCGCGGGACGAATGCTGCTGTTCAAGACAATCAGTAAGCAGCAACATGAGACACGGTCCGACTTTGAACCGGTGTCGAAGGACCTCGATTTGAGGCAGGCGGAAGAGCTTCTACAGTCGCGGCCGGAGTATCAGGCGATTGCGGTTCGCCCTATATCACCACCTTAGGATATCGCGAGCTGTTCCGGCGGTACCGATCCACTCTGCACATTGGATGAGAAGGCGATTTCGAGGTGATAGGTGGAACACGGTTCCGGCCGTTTCCATGGGCCCCTTTGCATACTGGGCTGAAGCCTATACGTCCGCTGTGCTCCGCAGTCAAAACAATGTTGCGAGGGTATCTCCTCGCCGTTGCAACGTATGGGCCAACCTACATTGGCGTGGGGACATAGTCTCAGTATTCGCATCAAGCTGCCGAATGCTTTGGGCATGGTTGCAGTCAGAAACCTCCTGTTAAACAAGGCGGCCTGGTGGGTCCAAGGCCACAAACCATCGTCGTTGGGAATGGCAGGTTGCGTCTGGTCAAGATTGACCATCTATAGATAGTGAGCAGGGATGCTTAGGACGGATGGCTCTTGCTCTCACTAGCGAGCGTTTGCATTTCCAACTTTATCTCCTGTCGCCTTCGCTCGCGCTCCTCAAAGGCTTCGGTTTCCACTGGACCATTGGCGCCGCCCACATAGTCGTCATCCATGGCGTTATAAACGGACAGTTCTTTCAACAGACCCAGCATTTGCTCAGATCCTTCGCTGCTCATGCGGCCACCTTGTGAATAAAGTCGCTTTGCTCAATTCTGAAACGTGCGAGAGGCCTGCACAGCGTCCGCGAAGGCCCATATTTCGCATCGAGGTACAACTTGTCTTGTGTCACTTCACTATCACCACCGCTTCTGCCTTGGTGCGCTGGAAATGGATTCTGGACTGCCGACACAGGAAAATGAGTGAGACTATGATCGCGAAGCCGGCCACGGTGATGCCGATCAACTTGGCATCCGCTTCAAAACCGCGCGGATGCCGCAGGAACCGCAGTATTGAATGGCTGTACTTGGCGGCCAGAAATCCGAGCACCGCATAGCGAAGAGCCCGGCCAGCGGCCACTGCTGAAACGAACCTCCCCTGCGGATATCGCAGCGCACCCGCTCCTATGAAGAATGGCGCGGTCGGAAATGGCGGTGGGGCAACGCACGAGACGAATACGGCGGCGAACCCCCAGCGTTTAAGCAGCCCCTGGACCTGTCGCGAGCGTTTCTTCCCAATGCGCTTCTCGAGCCAGGACTCTCCCGCCCGGGCTGACACTCGATAGGTTATGTAAGCGCCGATCAACGAACCTGCCGTACTGGCCGCGGCATAGTACAGCCAAAGCTCGTGATTCTTGACTGCCAGGACCGCGGTAAGAGCATCCAAGCTGCCGAAGGTGGGAACCACCGAGCTGTCCAACACCCCCAGTATTACCAGCCCAACTCCTCCCAGACTGCGGAGAAGTCTCCAGCCGGGAATGGCGATGAAGAGCGAAATCATCAAACTGCCCACCATTTGGGAGTACGATCTGAACTTTCAACTTGGCGGCTGCAACCTATCGCCTGCGCGCCTTACGGATTGGTTGACTTCTCCCTTAGGAAGCGCTCTTTAGGGTGCAGCCCCCCGCCTGGACCTAATCGACTAGATCTTTACATCGAAACGCTGATCGCGAGGCCGACGCCTGGATATCTATGGTTGTACATGTAGTACCCATCGTTCTCGTAGAGAATATAAACGTCGTCATTTTCGTACCAGTTGTCTCCCCAATAGTCAGGCCACGGGTCAACCACGCTAAACCAAAAACCGTTGTACTGAAAGCGCGGGAAGCCGCCAACAATCATAAAAGGTTGGCTGTAGATGACGAACCCGTGCTCTGGGCCAAAGTAGCCGTTGTAACGATTGTCAGGGATCCGGTAGCCGTTGTAGCCACCGCGTTGCTGCCACGAGCGGTGGTCGGACTGCCAGTTTTGTGATCGATGCCCCTGCCATGCGACCTGCTGTTGCTGCCGCTGTTGTGGGGTATAGTGTGCCGCCTGCTGGACGCCCTGCTGAGCATGCTGCTGTTTCTGCTGGTTCTGCTGCTGGG
>PLYW01000357.1 GCA_003151875.1 Acidobacteriaceae bacterium | reverse complement strand
GTGGAGATCATCAGGCACATGAGCGACCCAGATAAGTTGGGCATTCAACTCCTGTTCATTCCGGAAGAGTATGGCGGGATGGGGGGAAGCACTTTCGACGTCTATTGCATCTGCGAAGCCATGGCGCGGATCGACCTGGGTGTCGCCACCTCCTTGTTTGCCACATTCCTGGGCAGCGATCCCATAACTTTCGGCGCCACTCCTGAGCAGAAAAAGAAATGGCTGGGGCGCATTGCTGACGAAGGAATTCTGTTCGCCTACGGCGCCACCGAGCCGGAAGCGGGCAGCGACTTGGGCGCGCTGAAGACTACCGCCGATCGCGTCGAAAAGGACGGCCAGATCGTCGGCTACAAGATCAATGGCAGCAAGCAGTGGATCAGCAACGGTGGAATTGCCGACGTTTACACCATCCTGGCCAATACGCCCGCCGGGCCAAGCTGGTTCATCGTGGACGCGGGCACCAAGGGCTTTGCTCACGATAAGCCTGAGGACAAGCACGGCATTCGTCTGAGCAATACGGCAGCGCTAGCGCTCAACGATGTGTACGTTGACGCCGACCGGCTCGTCGGCGGCGTCGAAGGCCAGGGCCTGGTGCAGGCGCAGATGGTCTTCGGTTACACGCGCGTGATGGTGGCCGCTTTTGGCCTTGGGGCCGGCTGGTCGGCGCTCGATCGCGCAATTCCCTATTCCACCAAGCGCATCCAGGCTGGCGCGCCGCTCTCCGAAAAGCAGGGGTACACGCACAAGCTGGTCGGGCCGCACGTGACTCACCTGGAGGCTGCGCGTTCCTACATCGAAGAGACAGCCGAGCGCATTGACGCCGGCGAAGGCAGCTTAAACACCGAAGGCGCCATCGCCAAGTACATGGCGACCGAAGCCGGAGATGCGGCGGCTGACGCCAGCATCCAGGCGCTTGGCGGATACGGCTACACCCACGAATATATGGTCGAGAAAATCAGCCGTGACGTTCGCATCACCAGGATCTACGAAGGCACCTCCGAGATCATGGAGATGACCATCAGCCGTGACCGCTGGCAACTGCACCTGAAGACGCGCGGGCAGTACTATCACGAGCGGGCACGCGAGTTCGAGGCGCTGCACGTTCAGCATCCGGAGGTGGGCGCCAACATCGCGGCGTTGTCCATGCACGCGCTGGCCGAGGTGATGGAAAAAGCGCGGGCTGCTCGCCTGACCCGCTTCCAGCACATCCTGCTGCGGCTGGGCGAACTGATTGCTTACGCCGAGTGCGCAGGCAGTCTGTCCCGCCGCGCCGCGCGCAGTGCGGAAGGCCGGCTCAACGAAAAAGCCAACACGCGTTTCGACTCTACCGCACTAGCGGCGATGGGCCGGATCTTCGCACGCGAGGCGGCCCTCAAGGTAGCCGAGGAAGGTTTGCGTTGGGTGACCGGAGCCGGTGGCGTAAGCGACGCTGAGATGGCCGCGTTTGAAGCGGACTTGGGACTGCCCGCCATCCACCGCGCGCAGACCGGTTTGATCTCGGACATGGATTACGTTGCCGACGTACTCTATAGCCGGGTAAAGAAAGAAGCGGAACAGGCCGTCCTGGTTTAAGACAGGAAGACACCGGCATTCGGTCCGTTTTTCGCGGGCCGGATGCCGGTGCTGTTTAGACCCAGATCGATCGCACTCGTCGCGTTCGCTATATGTTGTAACTCACAATATGTGTGTGGCGATACGTACTACTTGTGTTGTGACACATACCTTATCACCCTGCCTCGTGGTCTGCATCACCTAATTTCCCGTGCTACATCACTGACAATGTTCCCCTCTCCCTGTCACAGTAGGGATGCTCTCAGGCGCTCCCGGGTCATCCAGGCCGTGTGAGTGGATCATGCCTCTCCTCGTGGGGAGGAAATGAAACGACCCAACCTCCGAACGCCTGCTTCAGCGTCGCCCGATGAGCGCCAACTTCGTCCGGCTTAAGAAATTTCCAAAGGAAGTGACCAGATATGGAAAACACCGCCTATCGTGCCATTGCGATTGTGGGAGCAGGCGCAGTTCTGCCCGACGCCGTGAACGTACCGGCTTTCTGGCAAAACGTGAAGAACGGCCGTTACAGCATCAGCGAGGTCCCAGCCGGCCGTTGGGACCCGTCGCTTTACTACGATGCCGACCGCGCTGCACCCGACAAGACCTATTCCAAGATCGGTGGCTGGGTGCGCGAGTACGTGTGGGACCCCATGAAGTGGCACCTGCCCATCCCGCCCCGCGTGGTCGATGCCATGGACATTGCCCAAAAATGGGCCATCGCTTGTACGCGCGAAGCCTTGGAGGATTACGGCTATCCCAGTCGGCCGCTGAATCTCGATCGCACCGCGGTGATCCTGGGCAATGCCATGGCCGGAGAAAGACATTACCTCACATCGTTGCGGGTCCACTTCCCGGAATACGCCCGTGAACTGGCCGGAAGCGCCAGCTTCGCGGCGTTGCCGCCGGCGGCCCGCCGTGATATCACCCGCGAACTGCACGACCGCATCGGCAAGCTGCTGCCCGAGATCACGGAAGACAGCATGCCCGGCGAATTGGCTAACTGCATTGCCGGCCGCATTGCGAACCTCTACAACTTCCACGGACCCAATTACGTGGTGGACGCCGCCTGCGCATCAGCGATGGCGGCAATCAGTTCGGCGGTCGAGGGACTGGTAGAGAACGATTTTGATGTGGCCGTCTGCGGCGGCATTGACCGCAACATGGGGGCTCCGACCTTCGTCAAGTTTTGCAAGATCGGCGCGCTTTCGGGCAGAGATAGCCGGCCGTACGCCGAGGGGGCAGATGGCTTTGTGATGGGCGAAGGTGCTGCGATCTTTTTGCTCAAGCGCCTGGCCGATGCCGAGCACGATGGAGACAAGATATACGCTGTGCTGCGCGGTATCGGTGGCGCCAGCGACGGCAAGGGAAAAGGGATTACGGCGCCCAATCCGATTGGCCAGAAACTCGCCATCGAGCGCGGCTGGCAGAACGCCGGGTTATCGCCCACTGCCGGGACGTTGATGGAAGGCCACGGCACCTCGACCAGCGTGGGCGACGCCATCGAGCTGCAGAGCATGACGGAAGTGCTCAGCAGTTTTCATCTTCCCGATGGGTCGGTGGCACTGGGCTCGGTCAAATCGAATATCGGGCATCTCAAAGGAGCTGCGGGCGCGGCTGGATTGCTGAAGGCGACCCTGGCTCTTCGCGATAAGGTGTTGCCGCCAAGCGTGAATTTCGCGCATCCCAATCCGGCTATCGACTTTGCTCACTCTCCGCTGTATGTCAATACCGAGTTGCGCCCGTGGACGGTCCCGGCCGATACCCCGCGGCGCGCCGGCCTCAGCGCTTTCGGTTTTGGCGGCACCAACTTCCACGCTGTGCTGGAGGAGTACATTCCCGGCAGGCTCAACGGAAATGGCAAGCGGTCGGTAGCTGTCACTGCACCCTCGCCAGTCGTGGCAGAGAGAACTTTCAATGCCGCAACAGTTACGCCTCCGTCAACTGCGGCGGTCTCTTACAAAGCTCCGTTGCGTGGCGCGCTGGTAATCGGCGCTGCATCGGACACGGCAATCGCCGAGCGTCTCCAGGCAGTCCAGAAAGATGCCGCGGCCGGTCGCGCACCAGCGCCTGCCGCTCCGGCGGAATCCGACCTGAGAGCGCCGGAACGCCTTGTGATCGACTACGCCGATGCCGCCGACTTGGCGGACAAATCGTCCAAGGCGCTGAAGGCGTTGAAAGCCAACCAAGCTCCCATCTGGAAGGCCCTGCGTCCGCAAGGCATCTTTCGTGGACGCGGCCCCGCGGGCAAAGTGGCGTTCTTGTACACCGGGCAAGGCTCGCAGTACGTCAACATGCTTGAGCCGCTGCGCGCCGCCGAACCCATCGTGGCCGAGACTTTTGCCGAAGCGGACCGCATCATGACTCCGCTACTCGGTAAGCCGCTAAGCGAATTTGTCTTCGTTGACCAGACTAATGAAGCCGCCGTCGCCAGGGCGGAAGAAGATTTGCGCCAGACCGAGATCACTCAGCCCACGGTGCTGACCATCGACTTGGCCCTGACCCGGCTGCTGGCGGCGTATGGCATCCAGCCCGACATGACCATGGGACACAGCCTGGGCGAATACGGCGCCTTAGTTGCGTCGGGCTCCCTCTCCTTCGAGGACGCCTTGGGAGCGGTCAGCGCTCGCGGCCGCGGCATGGCCCGCGTGGCCGTGAAAGACACCGGAAAGATGGCGGCGGTCTTTGCGCCGCTGGCTGAGGTCGAGCGAATCCTGAAGACCATCAACGGCTACGTTGTGATCGCCAACGTAAACAGCGGGCAGCAGTCCGTCATCGGCGGCGCCAGCCAAGCGGTCGAACGGGCCATGGAAATCTTCCTGCAGGCTGGCTACAACGTAGTGCCGTTGCCGGTCAGCCACGCGTTTCATACTTCGATTGTTGCTCCGGCCAGCGAGCCGCTGCGCGAGATGTTGTCGCACCTGGACATACAACCACCTCGCGTGCCCGTCATTGCCAACGTGAACGGTGAGTTTTATCCCACGGGACCCGATGCTGTTCCCCAGATGCTGGACCTTCTCGCGATGCAGGTTGCATCGCCGGTGCAGTTCGTAAAAGGCCTCGACACTCTCTACGATGCCGGGGCTCGCGTCTTTGTCGAAGTCGGGCCGAAGAAAGCGTTGCAGGGATTTGCCGAGGAAGTGCTCGGCGAACGCGGCGATGTGGTCTCGCTGTTCACGAACCATCCCAAGGTCGGCGACATTCCGGCCTTCAACCAGGCGCTGTGCGCCATATATGCGGCGGGACTGGGCCGCGGGCAGACTGAAGCCGCGGTCGAGGTTCCAGCGAAACCTGCGTCCTCGCAATCGGCAATCGCCACTCCAGCGAACGACACCAAACCAATGCCGCTGGCGGCAACTGTTCCCCTTTCCGTCACGTCGCCGTCGAACTCCGCGAACGGCAATGGGTACAACGAACTTGGTCGCCTGTTCGCCGAGACTCTCCAGCGAGCCGGCTGGCAAATTAACCACGGCGAGAAGCCCGCCACCGCCAGTCTCCAAGTGGGCATCACCGGAGCGTCGCTGGGCCTGCCTGGGACCGAGCGCATCTTCGACGATGGCAACATCGAACGCATCTTGCGCGGCGATCAATTCATCAGCGCCATTCCAGCGCACTTCCGCCAGGACATGGTGGACAAGAACATCTTGCGCCTGGTTAAGAGCGAGCAGGGAGAGGCAACGTTTGAATCCATTCACGATGTGGCCGACGTCATCAAGCTGGCGGGCCGCGGGGGCGCTTTCGATCTGGGAAGTGAATTCGGCGTTCCCTCCGAGCACCTGGCCGCTTTCGACCGCGTCACTCGTCTGGCCATTGGCGCGGGCATTGACGCGCTGCGTGACGCCGGCCTCCCGCTGGTCATGCGCTACAAGACCACGACCAAAGGCACCCAGTTGCCCGACCGTTGGGGATTGCCAGACGCCATGCGAGACGATACCGGCGTGATTTTTGGGTCCGCCTTCCCCGGCTGTGACTCCTTCGCCGACATCATGTCGGGTTATTACGAAGACCATGAGCGCCGCGAGCAGTTGGCCTTGCTGGAGGGCCTGCGCACCCGGGCCGCAGGTAACGGCCACTCGGACCTTGGGCGGGAACTGGACCAGCGCATCGAGCAGTTGCACTTGGTAATCGAGAAAAATCCCTATGTTTTCGACCGGCGCTTCCTGCTCAGGGTCTTGTCGATGGGACATTCGCAATTCGCCGAACTCATCGGCGCTCGCGGTCCCAACACGCAAATCAACTCCGCATGCGCGACTACTGCCCAAGGGGTTTCGTTGGCGCAGGACTGGATTCGTGCCGGACGGTGCCGCCGCGTCATCGTCATCTCGGCCGATGATGTCACCTCCGACAACCTGATCGATTGGATGGGCGCCGGTTTTCTGGCCAGCGGAGCGGCAGCCACCGACGAAAACGTCGAAGACGCCGCGATACCGTTTGACCGCCGCCGGCACGGCCTGATCATGGGGATGGGCGCTGCCGCGCTGGTGGTGGAGAGTCTGGATGCTGCGCGTGAGCGGGGAATCCAGCCGATCTGCGAAGTGTTGAGCACGGTGACCGCCAATAGCGCATTTCATGGCACCCGCCTCGACGTGCAGCACATCGGCCAGGTGATGGAGGACCTGGTCGCCCAGGCCGAAACTTGCAGCGGCGTCGCCCGCAATCAGATCGCGCCGCAGATGGTTTTTGTCTCCCACGAAACTTACACGCCCGCGCGTGGCGGCAGCGCCTCGGCGGAGATCCACGCTCTGCGTCGCGTCTTCGGCAATAGCTCCGATCGAATCGTCATTGCCAACACCAAAGGCTTGACTGGCCACGCTATGGCCACCGGCATCGAAGATGTCCTTGCGGTGAAGGCCCTGGAAACGGGATTAGTGCCGCCCGTTGCCAACTTTAAGGAAGTCGACCCCGAGTTGGGGCTATTGAACCTGTCGAAGGGCGGCGCCTATCCCGTGCAGTATGCAATGCATCTGGGCGCCGGTTTCGGTTCGCAGATCAGCATGATTCTGTTGCGGTGGGTACCGACGAAAGACGGGGTTCGTCGCGGCCCGCATGCTCTGGGCTACGCCTATCGCATTGCCGACGAAAACGTCTGGAACGCGTGGCTCAGCCGGATGGCAGGCCGTCCGGGTGCCGACTTGGAAGTGGTGCATCGCACGTTACGCGTGCGCGATCAAGGGCTGGCAGCGCGGATGGCAGTCACCACCAAGGAAGCCGTGATGGCACCAGCGCCAGCAGCAGCGCCCAGGCAGATCGCCAAACCTGAACCGCCGGTCCAGGTCGCTGCGGTTGCAGCTTCTGCACCACCAAGGGTTGTGAAGAGCGAGCCGCTTCAACAAATGACACCGGCCGCGGTGGCAACGGCGCCGCCGCCGAAGGTGAAAGTGGAAACGAAAGCTCCTGCGCCGACACCCGCCGTGACATCTCCTAAGAACGGCGCTGGTGAGTCGGTGAAGGAGCGCATCCTCGCCTTGATGGTGGAGAAGACCGGCTATCCGCAGGACATGCTGGATGTCGATCTTGACCTGGAAGCGGACCTCGGTGTCGATACCGTCAAGCAGGCGGAAATGTTCGCCGCCATCCGCGAGATCTACAACATCCCGCGCGACGAGAACCGCAAGCTGCGCGATTATCCCACGTTGGCGCACGTGATCCGGTTCGTGTACGAGAAGCGGCCCGATCTGGCTATTGCTCCTTCGTCACCGAAGAAGGCCGAGGTACGTGCGGCCGCACCGAGCCCCGTCGCCGCGCAACCGACGCCACCACCGCCGGCGGTGATATCACCGAATGACGGCGCTGGCGAGGCCGTCAAGGAACGCATCCTGGCCTTGATGGTGGAGAAGACCGGCTATCCGAAAGATATGCTGGATGTCGATCTTGATCTGGAAGCGGACCTCGGTGTCGATACCGTCAAGCAGGCGGAAATGTTCGCCGCCATCCGTGAGATCTACAACATCCCGCGCGATGAAAACCGCAAATTGCGCGACTATCCCACGTTGGCGCACGTGATCCGGTTCGTGTACGAGAAGCGGCCTGACCTGGCTGTTGCTCCCTTGTCCCCGAAGAAGGCCGAGGTACCCGCGGCCGCACCGATTCCCGTCGCCACCCAACTAACTCCGACGATGACATCTCCTAAAGACGGCGCTGCCGAGGACGTCAAGGAACGCATCCTCGAATTGATGGTGGAGAAGACCGGCTATCCCAAAGACATGCTGGATGTCGATCTTGATCTGGAAGCGGACCTCGGTGTCGATACCGTGAAGCAGGCGGAGATGTTTGCCGCCATCCGCGAGATCTACACCATCCCGCGCGATGAGAACCGCAAGCTGCGTGATTACCCCACGCTGGCGCACGTGATTCGGTTCGTGTATGAGAAGCGGCCGGACTTGGCGAGCACGGCTCCGTCGTCGCCAATCACCGCCGAACCAGCCGCTCCATCGCCGGCAACTGTCGCAGCTCCAGCAGTCACGGACGACGCGATCAAGGACAAGGTGCTGGAGATCGTGGCCGAGAAGACCGGCTATCCCAAGGACATGTTGGACCTTGATCTTGACCTGGAAGCGGACCTCGGCATCGACACCGTCAAGCAGGCGGAGATGTTCGCCGCCATTCGCGCGGCGTACAACATCCCGCGCGATGAGAACCTCAAGCTGCGCGACTTCCCCACCCTGGCCCACGTCATTCAATTTGCCCATGCCGGGCAGCGGTCAACGGCAGCCACCGCAACTGTACCGACAACACCTGCTGCGAAAGCGGTTGCGCCGATGCGCCCGCCAGTCGCGAGTTTCGACGCCGCCAACGTTATTCCACGCCGCGTGCCGGTGCCCAACTTGCGGCCGCCGCTCACTGTTTGTAAGCCGACGGGCGTGACCTTCGCCCGCGGAAACCGCGTGGTGATCATGCCCGACAACGGTGGAGTGGCGCAGGCACTGGCGCAACGGCTGGAGACGATGAGGGGTGTAGAAGTCCTATGGATCAAGGACGCGCCGGATGCCAATGCGCTGAGCAATCGCCTCAAAGACTGGCTCGCCGCCGGGCCGGTGCAAGGAGTCTACTGGCTGTCCGCGCTGGACAACGAAGGCGATCTTGCCGGCATGGACCTTGCGTCCTGGCACGAAGCCCTCTGGGTTCGCGCGAAATCGCTTTATACCACCATGCGCGTTCTGTTCGACCAGGTTGCGAAGCCGGGCACATTCCTGGTGTCGGCAACAGGGTTGGGCGGGCAACACGGTTACGACGAGGCTGGAGCGGCCGCGCCACTGGGCGGAGCCGTCGTGGGCTTCACCAAAACATATAAACGGGAGCGGCTGGACGCCCATGTCAAAGCCGTTGATTTTGAACCCGGGCGCAATCCGTCGGAACTGGCGGAAATCCTCATCGAGGAAACCCTGCGTGACCCTGGCGCAATCGAGATTGGCTACAAGGACGGGCAGCGCTGGACAATTGGACTGCAAGAACAGCCCGCGGCCGACGGACAGCCTGGATTGAGACTCGACAGCGACACGGTCTTCCTGATCACCGGCGCGGCGGGAAGTATAGTCTCGGCCATCACCGCTGACTTGGCGGCAGCTTCGGGCGGCACGTTCTACTTGCTTGATCTGGTACCCGAACCTGATCCCAACAACCCCGACCTCAAGCGCTTCGTGAGCGACAAGGAAGGCCTGAAGCGCGATCTGTTCGCGCGCATCCAGGCGAGTGGCCAGCGAGCTACACCGGCGCTGATCGAAAAGGAGCTAGCCGGCCTGGAACGGGCACAAGCCGCTAAGAGCGCAATCGACGCGGTGCGAGCCGCCGGAGGCACCACACACTACTTCGGCGTCAACCTAACGGATGCGGACCGTGTAGCCGATATCATCCGCCAGGTGCGGGAGCGCAGCGGTCGGATTGACGTGCTGCTGCACGCTGCGGGAATCGAGCGCAGCCATTTCTTGCCGGACAAAGATCCGCGTGAGTTCGATTTGGTGTTTGACGTCAAGAGCGACGGCTGGTTCAACCTCCTGCACTCAATCGGCGACATGCCCCTGGGCGCGACGGTGGCATTCAGTTCGATTGCCGGCCGCTTCGGCAACGGAGGACAGACCGATTACAGCTCGGCCAACGACCTGCTGTGCAAGATCACGTCAAGCTTCCGCGCGACCCGGCCGGGTACGCGCGGCATCGTCATTGATTGGACGGCGTGGGGCGGTATCGGTATGGCTACGCGCGGCTCCATTCCGAAGATGATGGAACTGGCCGGCATCGATATGTTGCCGCCCGAAGCAGGCATTCCGCTGATCCGCCGCGAACTGACCTCAGGCGGAACACGCGGTGAAGTTGTCATAGGCCAGCGCCTGGGCATTCTTCTGAATGAATGGGATGCCACCGGTGGACTTGACACGGAGGTGCTCGCCGCTACCACCGAAAAGCTGCGGCAAGGACCGATGATGGGCAAGATCACCGGAATGGGTATTTACAGTGGCTTGACCATGGAGACCACTCTCGATCCCAAACTTCAACCATTCTTGTACGATCACCGGATCGACGGCACGCCGGTGCTGCCCGGAGTCATGGGGATCGAGGGATTCGCCGAGGCTGCCCTGCGCGTGCATCCCGGCTGGCATGTCGAGGCGGTGGAAGAGGTGAATTTCCTGTCACCGTTCAAGTTCTACCGCGATGAGCCGCGGGCCGTGACGATCCAAGCCGTTTATTACCCGCAAGGTGACAGGTTACTTGCAGATTGCCAATTGATTGGCCGTCGCCTGCTACCCAACCACCCGGAGCCGCAAGAGACCGTTCACTTCACGGCACGGGTGCGACTGTCGAAACAGACGCCAACGGCAGTGACCGGAAAGGCCTTGATAACGTCGCCCGACTCCATCGTAGAAGCCGCCGAAATTTATCGCGTTTATTTTCACGGACCGGCATACCAGGTCCTGGAGCGGGCTTGGTGGGATGGAAAGCGGATGATCGGGTTGATGGCAGGAGGCTTGCCCAGCAACCACCAGCCGTCCGACCGGCCGACGCTGATGGCGCCACGGCTGATCGAGCTTATCTTCCAGACCGCCGGGCTCTGGGAAATGAGCGTGCAAAACCGGTTTGGTCTGCCACAGGACGTTCATCAAGTGTCCTTGCTGCGTGCGCCGAACCTGGCTGAAAGCCAGTTGTACGCCGTGGTCACTCCCCATCCCGACCAGAAAAGCTTTGATGCCGAAGTTGTGGACACGAAAGGAAACTGCTNNCTTAACTTGCTCAGCTTAACGATTGGTTGATCGGAGAAATCATGCAGCACGAATTTCAACGCGTGGCCATCGTGAACCGCGGTGAAGCCGCGATGCGTTTCATACACGCGGCGCGCGAATTCAATCAGGAGCACGGCGGGTCGTTGTGGACCATCGCACTCTACACCGAGCCCGACCGGCACGCGATGTTTGTTTGCGAGGCAGACGAAGCGGTGTCTCTGGGCGCAGCCATGCTCAAAGACCCGGCCACGGGACAAATCAAGAGCAGCTACGTCGATTATGATCTGCTCGAACAGGTGTTGACCAAAGCGCGCGCGGAGGCCGTCTGGGTGGGTTGGGGTTTCGTCGCCGAGCACCCTGGGTTCGCTGACCTTTGCCGCAAGCTCGGCATCGTGTTCATCGGCCCGGATGGAGATGTCATGCGACGCCTGGGCGACAAGATCAGCTCAAAACTTCTGGCTGAGCAGGCCCAGATACCGGTTGCGCCATGGAGTGGCGGTCCGGTGGAAACGCTCGCCGAGGCCCAGCGCCACGCCGAGCGCCTGGGCTATCCGCTTTTGATTAAGGCCACGGCAGGGGGCGGCGGTCACGGAATTCGTCGCGTGAATTCTGCAGCCCAACTCGCGCTGGCTCTTGAAGGCGCACGCGCCGAGGCGTTTAAGGCCTTCGGCAATGCCACCGTTTTCATGGAGCAACTGGTCCAGGCGGCCCGTCATGTCGAGGTGCAAGTCATCGCCGATCAGTACGGAACCACATGGCCCCTCGGCGTGCGTGACTGCACCATTCAACGCCGCCACCAGAAAGTAATGGAGGAAGCGCCCTCTCCCGCACTCACTTCCCTTCAGGACCAGGCGCTCCGCGAGGCGGCGGTGCGCTTGAGCCAGGCGGCGGGATATCACAACGCCGGGACCGTCGAATTCCTGTACCAGCCGGAAAGCCACCGCTTCTCCTTCATGGAGATGAATACCCGGTTGCAAGTCGAACATCCGGTGACCGAATGCACAACTGGTTGCGACCTCGTCAAGCTGCAGATTCACGTCGCGCGCGGCGGACGCCTGGAAGGAGAACCGCCGCGGACAACTGGTCACGCGATTGAAGTGCGGCTGAACGCCGAAGATCCGGAAAACGGTTTCGCACCGGCTCCCGGGACGATTGAGCGGTTCAGGCTTGCTACCGGTCCGGGGGTGCGCATTGACACCGGGGTTGCAGTAGGCGATGCCATTCCCCCGGAGTTCGACTCCATGATCGCCAAGATCATCGCCTACGGACAAGATAGAAGAGAAGCGCTCGCGCGGCTGCAGCGGGTGCTGCGGGAGAGCGTTGTTGTCATCAAGGGTGGAACCAGTAACAAGGCATTTCTGCTGGACTTGCTGAACCGCGCCGACGTGCAGCGCGCGGAAGTGGATATCGGATGGCTGGACCGTCTGTCGGCCAGTGGCGGGCATTGTTCCACACGTCACGCCGATGTGGCGCTGGTGCAGGCGGCAATCGAAGCCTACGCTGCCGAGTTGGCGGTGGAGCAGACGCAGTTCTATGCCTCGGCCATTCGCGGACGGCCGCACGTTCGCAATGAGCTGGGACGGACGGTGGAACTACGCTACCGGGGACAAAGATACTCGCTCGTGGTTTGCTGCCTCGGCCCTCACCAGTACCGCGTAGAAGTGGACGGAGCGCGCATCGAGGCGCTGATCCATCCTCTGGGCAAGTTTGAATATTGGCTAACTGCCTTGGGGCGGCGCTTCCACGTCGTCTCCATCGTTCAAGGCCTGAATTACCGGATCGAAGTGGACGGCGTGTCGCACTCGATCA
>PLYW01000042.1 GCA_003151875.1 Acidobacteriaceae bacterium | reverse complement strand
TGATGGGTGAACTGCCTGACATTTTTCGCGAAGTGGCCCAGGCGATCCGTAATCAATACACCATCACCTATAAGCCCACCAACACCAAGCAAGACGGCACGTATCGCAAGTTGAAGGTAGAACTGGTTGGGCCGGACAACAAGCCGCTCGTCCTCAAGGACGAAAAGAACCACGATATCAAGTATCAGATCGTGGCCCGCGAGGGCTACACCGCCAAGCACGAGGTGGAATAGGTCCCAGCCTTTCGCCGTTGTGCTACCCTCTTGCTTTGTTTCCCGTCTAGAGTGAGGGCCTGCGTTCTCAGGCAGATGCCCTGTGGAGCGCTGCGAATGAGATCCGCCCAGAAATTCCTTAATTCCGCCCTTAAACTTGTTGGAATTATCGCCTTCGGCCTACTCGCCGCCACCGCGCAGGATGCGCCGAAACCAGAGACTCACGGCATCAATGTCGCCAACATGGACCGCTCGGTTAAGCCGGGCGATAACTTCCATCTGTACTGCAACGGCGACTGGATCAAGCGCACCGAGATTCCACCCGACCGCTCCCGTTTAAGTGTCTTTGCGACCCTTACCGACGTGAGCGACAAGCGCACCGCCACCTTGGTTGAAGAGGCAGCGAAAAGTGGTGGGGCTGCCGGTTCCAGCGCGCGCAAGATCGCCGACCTCTACAACTCTTACATGGACGAGGCCGCCATCGAAGCCAAAGGTCTGGCGCCACTCCACCCTCATCTCAAAGCCATCGCTGCCATTAGCAACAAGAAAGAGTTGGCGGCCGCGCTAGGAGAAACCCTGCGCGCTGACGTCGACGCGCTTAATAACACCAACTTCCATACTCCGCATCTGTTTGGATTGTGGGCAGCTCCCGGCTTCAACGATTCCGATCACTACGCCGCCTACCTTCTGCAAGGCGGCCTGCAACTGCCGGACCGCGAGTATTACCTTTCCAATAGCGACGCCATGCGGGACATCCGCAGCAAATATCAAGCGCACGTCTCAGCCATGCTCAAGCTGGCAGGATTCACGGATACCGACGCCCGGGCCGAGCGCATTGTCGCGTTGGAGCACGCCATCGCGGAAAAACATCTCACCCTCGCGGAAAATGATGACATCCACCAGGCCAACAACACCTGGAAACCGGCCGACTTCGTAGCCAAAGCTCCGGGCCTCGACTGGGCCGAATACTTTCGCGGTGCCGGACTCAGCAAGCAAGCCAGCTTCATCGTCTGGCAGCCTACTGCCTTTGCCGGCGAGTCGGCTCTGGTGGCCTCCGCTCCGCTGGACACCTGGAAAGACTGGCTTGCCTATCACCTGATCGAAGAGTACGGCGGCATACTGCCGAAGGCCTTGGCTGACGAGCGCTACGCCTTCTTCGGCCAGGTGCTGCAAGGAGCGCCGGAACAGCGTCCGCGCTGGCAGCGTGGTGTGGTGATCGTCAACCGGTACCTCGGCGACGACGTGGGGAAAATCTATGCGCAGCGCTACTTCTCTCCCGAAGCCAAGGCCCAGGCGCAGGCCATGGTGGCCAACATCATTGCCGCTTTTCGCAAGCGAATTGAGGCGCTTTCGTGGATGGCTGCTTCCACCAAAGCCGAAGCTCAAGCCAAGCTGAACACTCTGTACGTCGGCGTCGGCTACCCGGAGACCTGGATCGACTACGCAGCCTACGACGTGAAGCCGGATGACGTCTTTGGCAACGTCTGGCGCGGCAATGTTTCTAAGTATCACCACGAGGTCGCGCGCCTCAGCGCGCCGGTTGACCGCAAGGAATGGTCCATGACCCCGCAGACGGTCAACGCGGTCAATCTGCCGCTGCAGAACGCTTTGAACTTCCCGGCCGCGATTCTGCAACCTCCATTCTTCGACCCGCTGGCGCCGGCCGCAGCCAACTATGGCGCCATCGGCTCGGTCATCGGGCACGAAATCAGCCATACCTTCGATTCGGAGGGCGCCGCGTTTGATTCCAAGAGCCGCGTGCGCAACTGGTGGACGCCCGCCGATCTCGCCCATTTTGAAGCCGCCACCGCCAAACTGGCCGCGCAGTATGACACCTACAGACCTTTCGCGGATCTTCCCCTCAATGGCAAGCAGACGCTGGCCGAGAACATCGCCGACGTAGCCGGTATCTCGGCTTCGTATGACGGCTACCGCGCCTCACTCGCAGGCAGGGAAGCGCCGGTACAAGATGGTTTCTCCGGCGACCAGCAGTTCTTCATCGCCTTCGGTCAGGACTATCGGGCGAAGTCGCGAGAGGCTGCGCTTCGCCAGCAGGTGGCGGTTGACTCACACTCGCCCGCCGAATTCCGCGCAGATACGGTCCGCAATATCGACGCCTGGTATGCGGCTTTCGATGTCAAGCCGGGAGAAACGCTTTACCTGGCTCCGGCAGATCGCGTGCGGATTTGGTAATGGATGAAGGACGGTCAGAGTTTGCATGACAACTCCTGGCGCATCTGCTTTGTTTGGCGCGACGGCGATGCCTACGATGTAGAAATCGTGGACTACCACTAGGAGGACGTATGGCCAAATCCGGAAGACTCCCCCCATTCATCCCGGCGAAATTCTGCGCGAGGATTTCATGAAGCCGCCGCGCATCAGTATGAACCGGCTCGCGCTTGATCTGCGTGTCCCGGTGACACGTATAGCCGAGACTGTGCATGAGCGGCGCGGCATCACCCCTGATATAATGTGTGCGTTTTCGGGTAACCCTGTGGGCATAGGCTGGTCAGTCTGTTGACCATCCTGCGAAGAGTTTGTTCAGGAGCAAGGATGACTCTCGTGCGCCGTAGACCGATCCCGTTTTTGCCTGCCTTCTTCATAGCTTGGTGCTTGACCGCCGCGCTTCCTGCGCAGGAACACGCCAGCAATCCGAGTCCCACGGCATCGGCGGCGCTCCCAAGCTCAACTGGCGGTCAGTATGCTGACACTGACGTTTGCCAGACGTGCCACCAGGAGGTCTGGGACAAGCACTTTGCCAACACGCCGCACGCGGCGTTACTCAAAGGCAACCAGCACGGATGCCAGGCTTGTCACGGACCGGCGCAAGCCCATGTTGACGGCGGCGGCGATCCCACCAAGATCGTTCGCTTTGAGAAGCTGAGTCCGGCGGAGACAGCAGCGATCTGTACGAAGTGCCACCAATCGACCCCGGAAACGCAGAATTTCTCCAAGTCCGAACACCTGGCGAATGGCGTCAGTTGCACCAGCTGTCACAGTCCCCACAGATCCAAGGACGTCAATTTCCTGCTGGTGAAATCACAGACTGAGCTGTGCTACGGATGCCACGCCGCGCAGAAGGCCGAATTTGCCCGGCCTTATCGCCACCGCGTCGATGTCGGACTTATCCAATGCAGCGACTGTCACAATCCTCACGGCACCGAGACCGGTCACCAGGTGCGGGCTGCCGCCGGTCAATTTAAGGTTTGCACCAAATGCCACACTGACACCATGGGGCCGTTCGTCTTCGAACATGCCCCGGTGAAGACTGACGAGGGCTGCCTGTCATGTCATATGCCACACGGTTCTACGAATCCGCGTTTGCTGCAGGTCAACAACGTCAACTTTCTTTGCCTTCGCTGCCATACGGCGAACATGAATGGAGCAGCGCCGGGCGCGCCCTCGTTCCACAACCAGGCCACCAAGTATCAGGCGTGCACGATGTGCCACACGCAAATCCATGGTTCCAACTTCGATCCCTTCTTCTTCCGGTAGTGGGGGCATGAAATGGGTTGTCAAAGGAGTTTCGGCGCTTGTTCTTTTGGATTGGCCCTGCTGGCGGTCTGCCTGTCTTTGATCTGCAACACGCTTGGGCAGAGCTCGGGCCAGACGGCAGCCTCCGCGTCTGCCGATTCGAGCTCGGGCGCAGGAGAGGGTAAGAAGATCGGCGACTTTCAGGTAACCCAGTCCATCGAGCTGGGCGGCCGCATCTCCGAGGTCAATGGCAGCCAGCCGATGTACGACACACTGGTCAATGACCAGACAGGTGCTCGCATCCTGGAGCAGTCGCTCACCATGCAGTCTCTGACACACGAGGACATTTTCGACACGCTGACGCTCAACAGCTTTGGATGGGGCGGCGATCCCCAACAGGCAGCCCGCATGCGGGTGTCGAAATACCGCTGGTACACCTTCAGCGGCAGTTATCAGTACATGCAGAACTATTTCGATTACGACTTGTTCGCCAACCCGTTGAATCCGCCCACCGGATCGCCGTTCATTCCGATCTTGAACTCACCGCACGGCTATTACAACCGGCAAAACCTTTACAACTTCGATCTGGTTGTGCTGCCGATGCACCGGCTATCGTTTCGGGCGGGCTACAACCGAAACCGCTTCGATGGGCCTGCGTTCAGCAGCATCCATGAAGGTACGGAAGCACTGCTCAACGAGAGTACCGACAATACGCTCAACGGATATCGCTTCGGAGCCGACTTCCGCGCCACCAAGAAGACGACCCTCAGTTACACGCAACTGCTTCAGTACTATGATGGCGGGACGACTTATGGCCTGAACCCGTTCAATTCCTGGCCGCTTTCCAATGGCACGCCGGTCAGCTTGGGACTCCCCTGGTTCAACAGCGGAAGTCCCTGCGCGAAGCCGCTCAACAATGGGACCGCCAATCCAACGTGCAATGGTTTTCTCGATTACAGCCTGGACCAGCACATAAACACTTTTATCCCAACCGAACAGTTCAACCTGACCTCATCTTCACTCAAATGGCTGGATTTCAATGGCCAGTTCCAGTACAGCCATGCGCAAATGAACACCCCGTTCACGGAAATTTTCCGTGGTTTAAGCAGCCGCACGGCGAGTCTCGGCTCCAACACAACAGGCAGTAGATCCAATGCCAAGTGGAATTCTTCTTCCGCAGACATTTCGGCTACGATTCACGTCACCGATAAGCTCCGGCTGGTGGAAACCTTCCGCTTCCGCAATTTCAGTGTCTCGGGCGATTATTTTGATCTTCAGGCCAACTACTTCAACCCTGCCTCCTTCGGCTCCGCCTCGCTGCTGAATCCTGTGGGTACGTTTCCGCCTACGCTTCTCTTCCACACCTCGAGTTCTCCGGCCGACATCATCAACGAGATGACGATCAACATGATCGGCCAGAATACAAAGCAGAATGATTTCCAGGTGCAGTACGATGTGTCACGCTGGTTTGGAGTGCGCGCCGGGTTCGTGTGGGCCAATTCCACCATTCAGCCTGGGAACACCTATCAAGCCGCTTTGGGAGACATTTATTACCCTAATCTACCCAATCGCGGCAATTGTGTTGGCTTGCCGTTGAACCCGGATGGCAGTTGCACGTTCAGCGGAGTCCTTGCGCCGTTTGGCAGCCCGACCACCGAGATCAATAATTACTCCGGCGTGGTCGGGGCTTGGTTCCGGAAGGGAAGTACCCTGCATGCCAACCTCAATGCGAAATATGGCAGGGCTGACAACTGGATCTATCGCATCGATCCCCTGAGTTCTCTGAATGTTTCCGGAAACGTGTCGTATTCGCCCCGCCCTTGGATGACGGTGGGCGCTAATCTTAATTTCCAGCAGGCCAGGAACAATACCAGCGACATCCGGTTCAACCAGCACAACTACTCGACGGTGCTGAACGCCATGATCAATCCCAACAAGTACTGGGGACTGGACATGGCGTATAACTTCGATGCCATTCAGCAGAACATGTTCCTTTGCTTTGCTGGAACGGTGACCCCGCCCGACACCACCACCTGTGCCGAAGATCCCACGCTGCAGCAGACGTACGGTTTCTATCGCACTCATACTCAGTTCGGTTACTTCGCCTTGACGCTCACTCCCATCGAGCGCGTCACCATGCGCCTGGGATACAACATCGTCGACAATCAGGGCGACACGACCTCGCTCAATACGCTGCTGCCGTTGGGTCCGCTTTCCTCCGTTTATCAGTCGCCTCTTGCCGCAGTGGATGTCGTTGTCCACAAGGACGTCACGTTGAAAGCCGCCTGGAACTATTATCAGTACGGCGAAGGATCGTTCGTGGGACCGACCGCCCCACGCTATTTCCACGCCAACAATACGACGCTGGCTCTGAGGTACGCCTTTTGATCGCCGCAGATCTGCTAAGTCCTCTCTGGCGATCTCTACGGTGTTCAAACTCGCCGCCGCCTTGCTCCGCAACCCCAGAGCCGCACTAGACCACTTCGCGATTACGTTGGCGTCTCGGCCCTCCCACAGTTCACGGCCAACCCGGGAAGTGCCTACCGCTTTTGCGGTTCTGCCGGGTGCATGTTATCCTTGGAAACGTAACAACAACGATTGAAGAGTAGGAGCGCAGCTGATTCAGTGTTAGCCCCAGAGAAAAAAGCCGCTTTGATTGACCAACACCGCACTCACGCGACCGACACCGGTTCGCCCGAAGTGCAGATCGCGATCCTGAGCACACGGATTGGTGAATTAACGGAGCATTTTAAGACGCATAAGAAGGACCATGCCTCCCGGCGCGGTCTTCTCATGATGGTGAGCCGGCGTCGTGGCCTGCTCGATTACCTCAGAAAGTCGGATACCGAACGGTATAAGACTGTCATTCAGAAGCTCGGCATCCGAAAGTAACGAAGCCAGCGGTTTGCCAGCCCCTGAACAACAACGTTTCTGGCGTATTGTGCGTCGCTACATGCGTTCTGCGCGGGCCCTCACGGCGCTTCGGCGTCCCCGGGCTTTCGTCCAGTCTCTGTTGGCGGATGAGTTTTCCACTCCATCTCCCGTCGTAGTTACAATCCCTGCTCGCGCGTAGCACTAAACGCGTGGGCCGAGGTGCATTCGGATTCGATAACGGCGGCATAACAGGGCCCCTATCGGTTGCGTTCGGAACGGAAGGAACTTAAGAAATGAAACATGAAGTTACGGTTGAGCTGCACGGCGGCAAGTCCATCCACTTTGAAACCGGAAAATTAGCCAAGCAGGCCCACGGTTCCTGCATTGTGCGCATCGGCGACAACGTTGTTCTCGCCACCGCCTGCGCCAATCCCGACCCCCGTGAGGGAATTGACTTCTTCCCCCTCACCGTCGATTACCGTGAGTACACCTATGCTGCCGGACGCATTCCTGGCGGCTTCATCAAGCGCGAAGGGCGGCCCAGCGAGCGCGAAATTCTGACCAGCCGGCAGATCGACCGGCCCATCCGGCCGCTGTTTCCCGAAGGATTCCGCTGCGAAACGCAAGTCATCGCCATGGTGCTGTCGGCGGACACGGAGAACGACCCCGATGTTGCCGGCATCAATGGCGCGTCGGTTGCGCTCAGCGTCTCTGACATCCCGTTTCACGGGCCCATCGGCGCCATTCGAGTCGGTCAGGTGGACGGAAATTTCGTCATCAATCCTACCTACGACGAGCAGCGCTCGGGCAAACTGAACCTGATGGTGGTCGGCACCGCGGACGGCATTGTCATGATCGAGTCCGGCGCCAAGGAAGTTTCGGAAGAAACCGTAGTTGAGGCCATCGAATTTGGCCATGAGCAGATCAAGAAGATTTGTGCTGCGATCAGCGACCTGGCCCAGAAAGTTGGCAAGCCGAAGCGGAAGGTCGAGCCTGTCGTGACGGACGAGGCCTATCTG
>PLYW01000206.1 GCA_003151875.1 Acidobacteriaceae bacterium | reverse complement strand
GCGTCCATGAAACAGGGATCGCACATCATGTTGCAGCGATTGGTCAGGTCGATGGTCAGCACCGATCCGCGGCCGTGCAGCACGGTGCTGCTGCCGTGATGATGCAGCTTCTCGTCATTGTGGGCGCGGATGTCGCGGCCCGGGAAAACTTCCTCCAGATGCTTGAAGAACGCGGTATCCATCGCCATCACGTCTTCAAAGTGGCCGTGCGTGGGGCAGTCCTTCACCATCAGGATTTTGCCGTCGCGCTCGATGATCTGCGCCTTGATCTCGCCAGCCTTCTCGTTCATCAGAACGTCGAGCGGTAGTTTGCCGTCGATGATCTCCTGGCGGATCTGCGGCACGCACTTGGGACACAGCGAATCGGTGGCGCGGGGCCAGCCCAGCGGAGGCTTGGACTTCTGGTACGACTTCAACAGCGGCTTGTCGGACCACTTGGGCGTAAACGAAGGATTGGGATGGATGCTATTCAACTTGTCGAAAACAGCCCATGCGCCTTTGGCGGCAACGGTGACGGCTTTCTCAACATATTTGACCGGCTTGTGCATTTACCCCTCTCGTACTCAAGAAAATGAATTGAGGATGGCCCACCCCACACAATCACGGGCCAAGTTCCACACTTCTCTACTGTTACTAAGTTACTGGGCAAGGCCCCAAAGAGCCAACCAAGATAGAGTAAGTGGGCGGATTTAGCGGGTCAGCGGGGAGTATCGAACATTGAATGGTGATCTGGATCACAGGGCTATGTTATTGAAAAAGCGAGGAATCTGGCAGGGGAAAGTGCGGTTGGCGTTATTCAAGGACTGGGATGCTTGTCGAGGTCCTTGATGGCTTTGTCAACCACACGAATGTCGCAGGAGTCACCCACGAGGAATCGATCATCCGCGGCGTCGTCATGATTCATGACGATGCGTACTTCCATTGGCTCTGATCCAGCCGGAATCAGGACTGGGGCGGCGCACCAGGTGTGCCGGTACAGCAAGATGTATCTTGCGTGCAAGTGATAGGTGAATCCCGCATAGACACTCATGGTCCCGGCACCGTTGGCGTCCAGATCGAGATCGGGAATGATATTAATCGCATCACCCGGATGCTGCAGGTCCTCCAACTGCACACGTACCTTTCGCAGAGGTTTTCCATCCAGCCCTATGGCAATGACCCGCACGGTGCGTTGCCGCGCCAGCTTCGGCACAGGGAACTCGATGGATTTCGTTTCACCTTCTTCGATGTGGACGATCCGAGCCGCTTTCTTGTCGGTCACGCCGGGATAGTAGGTGGGAAGGTAAGGCGCTTGTGGCGTTGGCGAGCTGGTTATGTTTATTCCCACGTAGTAATCTCCGGGCGGGATAGGCCACATCTCAAAGTGACCATCGGGTTGCGCGTAGTCTGCGGCTCCGCTACGTTCGTTCGTGGATTGTAAGCTGGTCGGAATAGCGACGACCTTCTGCAAGATAACAGTACCGTATTCTGGTACCCCAAATTGCTGTCCAGGCGGCGTCTTCACTTTGCCATTCAGTCGAGTTGTGGGGTGCATGTTGAAGTCGACCTGCGCACACGATCCATCGCCAATGGATTTCTCATAGCGAACGGCGAACAAATGCCGGTCGTATGTCCAATTCTGTTTTGTCTCAGGAGTGACGGTGTATCGGCCATTGGGCAGATCTTTGAATTCGTACGTCCCGTCCTTTGCGGTTCGCGTACGGAAGGTGTCTGTCGCAGAGGTAGCGTGGACGACGATGCCCGGAACCCCTCGCTCCGGACCCTCGCCGATCTTGTCGTTCCAACGAGTAGCTTCGCTGAAGGTGACGGCGCCAAACAGGCTACCTTTGCCGAAGGTGATGGCCTTTCGCACCGGGTCCACAATGCTGTAGTTTGCCAGATCGTTGGGGCGCAATTCGTGGCTATTACCTGTCCACAGTTTTCCGTCTTCCCCTTTCACAGCAAAGACCAGGAACCGTTTGCCGGGATCGAGCGGTCCCGTACAACCCCCGCAGCCCGATCCAATTTCGCCCGTCACCTCTTGCCCTAATTTGCCTTTCAGGACTTCTTCTACCGCGAACCGTATGGAATAACCGGGCCACCAGTCGTTGCTTATCAGATGTCGTGTGGGCGTTATCTCGATTACAGTGCCAATGAATATCGCATCCGCACTCAGATCTTCACACGAACGTCGATTGGCGTACCACGAGGAGGCAAAGCTCGTGGCCGAGAGAGAAATGAAAATCAGAATGGGGAGCGAGTAACAACGAAGGATCCACCTGGAAGTGAGACCCAACTTTTGCAATGCCATCGGCGTCGCCTTTGTTGGTTAAGAATAACGCGTCTGGCAAGGCACCCGCCCAAACCCGTCAACTCTTGGTTTTAGCCCCCGGCAGGAATGTCTTACTTCTCATGCTAGAATGTAAGACATGGAACAATTGGAAGGCATAGTTACATCCAAAGGCCAGTTGGTGATCCCAGCCAAATTGCGCCGGGCTTGTCGGATCGAACACGGTACCCGAGTTCGCTTCCAACGCATTCGCGGCGGAATCGCCATCTACCCCAAGTACGAGGATGCTATTCAGCATTATTGTGGGATTCTGGCCGGCTTGGGCTTGCCACCGGACATTGAGCACGAGCCTGATCGTGAGCTTGAATGAGAAGGCACGTCCTGGATGCCAGTGCACTCTACCGCTATCTGAAGAAGGGCGACGGCGCGGAGATAGTCATTCAGGTCTTCAAAGGCGCTGCGGAGGAGGGTGCTGTCGCTTTGATTTCTGCCGTCAACTGGGGTGAGGTGTTCCACAGCTTGGCCAAGCGCATGGGCCTCGGTAAGACAGAAACACTGATGGCGGAGCTGCAGCAGAATGTCCCGCTCTCTGTGGTGGGGGTAACGCCACAGGATGCGCTGAGTGCCGCCCGACTTAAAGCTCAGTACCACATACCGTATGCCGATGCTTTTGCCGTCGCGCTCACCGGAACTCAGCGTGTACTCGTGACCGCGGACGTAAGCCATTTTGAGCGCGTCCCCAAACTTCGCCTGCTAAAGTTGCCACGCGCCAAGAAGGCGGAAGCCTGACGCATGGCCAACGGGCTTTGGCTGGCTTTTTGGCGCCAAGGGCGCAACAATACTGGCTAGCGCGTCAGCGCTTAGTCTATATTCCTAACGACTCTATCGGGAACGCTGTATCGTGCATTGAGGAGGAGAATTTCTGATGAGCACTACGGGTATGTGGGTGCGTAAGCTGGACAGCGCATCTACCGGCGATCCCCTGGTGTTGGTGGTGGTGGAAGGCACCGACCGCCGTACCCTGGTGCTGGAACATTTTCCCTTCACCGTGGGGCGGCGCACCGACCGTGACCTGGTGATGGCCGATCCGCGGGTCTCGCGCGAGCACGCGCAATTCGTTCGCNNGTGGATCGGCGCAAGCTGGCACGCAACGATCGCGTGGAATTCGGCGTGCAAGGGGCTGCCTACGCGGTGTTCAGCCCGGACAAATCGCCCTCCAGCGCCGCGCAACAGTTCCTCAGCCAGTTCTCCAGTTGGAAGCCGGCCACCGGAGCGGGATCCGACCTGGAGATGCTCAACGTGTTTCTGGAGGCGGCGCGCAAGCTGAATACCAGTGGGGTGCTGGGCGACGTATTGCAGACCCTGCTGGAAGCCGCCCTGCGCTTGACTCACGCCGAACGCGGCTTCGTCTTCCTGCGTGATCCGGATGGCGAACTTCGCCTGGCGGCGGGACGCGATAAGAAGGGTGAGAGCATTCACGACGACAGCGCGATCTCGCGCTCGGTACTGCGTGACGCCGCCAAGAGCGCGTCCGAGTTTCTGGTCACCGATACCGACGATACCGGCAAGCTGGCGGGGCGAGAGAGTATCGTGGCGCACAACTTGCACAGCGTGATCTGCATTCCGCTGCGCAAAACCGTTATTCAGGACAAAGTCAAAGAGGGAACCCAGCCGGGAGAGCAGGACGTGCAGGGCGTGTTGTACCTGGATGCGCATTTTTTGTCGGGCAAGTTGTCGTCGGTGAGCCACGATATTCTGCGCACCATCGCCAATGGCGCAGCCACCCTGGTCGAGAACGCCGCCCTGGTGCAATCGGAAGATGCCGCCAAACGCTATCGCCAGGAGTTGGCCATCGCGGCGGAAATTCAGCAGGGCCTGATGAAGGTGACGGTCCCCGAAGTGCCGTTCGCCAAGGTCAACGCCGTTAGTTACGCCTGCAAAGATATCGGCGGAGACTTCTTTGACCTGGTTTACACCGAGGGAGGGCTGTCGCTGATCGTGGCCGATGTTTCGGGCAAGGGGGTTTCCGCGGCGGTGGTGGCCTCGATCCTGCAGGGAATGTTGTACTCGCAGTTGGCCCGCGACTCGGCGCTGCCCGAGATGATTGCGGCGGTCAATCGCTTCCTGTGCGACAAAGTGGGAGGCCAGAAGTACGCCACGCTGGTGATTGCCCGCCTGTTGGGAAGCGGGGAAATGGAACTGATTAACTGCGGGCATGTGCCTCCCCTGCTGGTTTCAGGAGATACCATCACCCGGTTGGAAGAGGGGAACCTGCCGGTGGGGCTGGTCGCCGGCGCCGAGTTTCAAGCTACCCGCCTGCAACTGAAGCCGGGAGATCGTCTGCTGCTGGTGACCGACGGGGTCACCGAAGCCGAGGATGCCGAGGGCGAATTCTTCGGCATGGAGCGGCTGGAAAAGTGCGGCAAAGACGGGTTTGCCGCCATCGAGCAGGCGGTCACTAATTTCCGTGGCGATACCGCATTGACCGACGATTGCAC
>PLYW01000278.1:3383-3781 GCA_003151875.1 Acidobacteriaceae bacterium | reverse complement strand
GCGATCATCAGCGGCACCACGCTGCGTATCATGTAATACACGCCGCGCAGGTTGGTATGGAAAATGGCGTCCCAGTCGTCGGGGACAAGCTCATGCAGCAGGGCCGAAGGGCCGCCAATGCCGGCGTTGTTCACCAGGATGTCGACGCGCCCGTAGGTTTTGCGCAGATGCTCACCCAGCGCCTCCACGCTGGCCAGATCGGTGACGTCGCAGGCGAGGCCCTCGGCCCGGTGCCCGCGCCCCTCCAGATCGCCTGCCACCTGCTGGACCCGAGCTTCATCCCGGCCGGTGAGAACAACCGTGGCATCCATCGCGGCCAGCCTGGTCGCAATGGCCTGCCCGATGCCGCGCCCACCCCCGGTCACCACGGCGACCGACCCCGATAGCGAAACCAACTC
>PLYW01000278.1:0-3342 GCA_003151875.1 Acidobacteriaceae bacterium | reverse complement strand
GGGCGCATGTAATAATGCGCACATCGGAAGATTAAGCGTCCGGCATCCCAGAAACACAAGAAATTGTGTAAAGTGATAGGTTACTTGCCTTAACTCGATGCCGGTACTTATAATCCCCTCGCCGCATGATTTGCATTTCGATTTGACGTTCCGGGGCGGTAATGCGGAAAGAGGGACGGATATTAGGCAGTCCGAGTGGGATACCTCGGGCTGAAATCCCTGCGCGTAAGTGAACGTGTCTGCATGACATCGTCAGTTGCCAAAACCAAGGAGCCAAACGAATGAAGAAGTCGCTAGTCACCATGTTGCTGGTGCTCGCCACGGCGGCGCTGGTCCAGCAATCGGCAGCTCAGGGGGCGGCACAGCCCGCGCAAGCCGGTCAGCCGGCCCAATCGACGCAGAAGAAGGANNACGTATCCCAACAGCGTGATGAAGGAAGACGCGTTGGAGCAGTTGATGGTGGCCTACCAGCAGGCCAACGACGCCAAGAAGACCATCGACGCCGCCAACCGGGTGCTGCAAGTCAACCCCAATAACATCCGCGCGCTGGCGCTGCTGGCTTACAACTATCGCGCCGCGGGCTCGCAAGGCGGGCAGCAGATGCAGCAGAACCTGCAGCAGGCGCAGCAATACGGCCAGCGGGGATTGCAGGCCCTGACCAATATGCCCAAACCCGACGGCATGAGCGACGCCGATTTCACCAAGCTCCACAACGAGACCGGCGCCATCTTCGAAGGGGCAGTGGGATTTGCGGCCTTGCAGCAGAAGGATTTCGCCACCGCTCAGAAGGACCTGCGTGACGCCGTGGCCGAAGAGTCGCAACCCAACATTATGGACATCTACCCCTTGGCCACCGCCGACCTGGAGTCCAATCCGATGAACCCGGAAGGCTTCTGGTTCATCGTGAAGGCTTCGCAATTGGCCCAGGGAACCGGCCAGGCACAGATCCTGGACTATGGCCGGAAGAAGTACATCCGCTACCACGGCTCCGAAGAGGGCTGGAGCGCCCTGGTAGCGCAGGCGCAATCGTCCAAGAATATCCTGCCACCAGCCGGCTTCGCCGTGGTGGCCGCGCCGCCTCCACCGTCTCCGGCCGAGCAGGCTGCCGATCTGGTGAAGAGCAAGGACCCCAAGCAGATGAGCTTTGCCGAATGGGAGCTGGTGCTTTCTTCCGGCAACCAGCAGGCCGCTGACACGGTGTGGAACACAATCAAGGGCAAAGCTGTGAAGTTGCAGGCCGCCGTCATCAGCGCCACCGCCACCACGGTCCAGTTAGCTGGCAGCGACGACGACATCCAAGCCAAAAAGCCCGACATCACGTTGAACATGGATAAGGCCATCCCGGCGCGCCTGCTGCCGCAAGCCGGCGCCATGATGGCGTTCCAGGGTACGGTCTCAAGCTATACGCCGAATCCGTTCCTGATGACCATGACCGATGGCGTGTTGCTGGACAAGAACGGTAACTCGCTCACGACCACGGCGCCCGCGCACCATGCGGCAACCCACAAGAAACCGGAGTAGGTCAGAGACTGATTGCGCGAAAAAGGGAGCAGCGAACGCTGCTCCCTTTTTCTACGCCGTCCGCTTCGGGTCCCTCAACCGCGGAACATCTGCTGCCCGGCCCGGAACACATCCACATAAGCTTTGGCGAGGGCGTCGGTGGCGCGCAGGAACTCATCCGGAGTGTAGATTCCGCGCAGATTGCCGTTTTCCATCAACCCGATTCGATCACCCAGCAGCAAAGCTTCGCCCACGTCGTGGGTCACAAACACAATGGTCTTTCCCAATTTCTGCTGCAGTTTCCTGAACTCCATCTGCAGCTCGGCACGGGTGATGGGATCGAGCGCCCCGAAGGGTTCGTCCATCAGAAGGATGGGAGGGTCGGCGGCCAGAGAACGGGCCAGCCCCACACGCTGACGCTGGCCGCCAGAAAGCTGGTGGGGATAGCGGTCGGCGAATTCCGCAGCCGGCAGGCACACCAAGTCCAGCACCTCGGTAACCCGCGCGGCGATTTTTGGGCGGTCCCATTGCTCCAGCTTGGGCACCAAAGCCACGTTTTGCCGCACCGTGTAATGCGGAAATAAACCTACCTCCTGGATGGCATAGCCGATGTTTCTTCGCAGCCTGATCGCGTCCCACTGTTCGACCGGGATTCCGTCCACGCGAACTTCGCCGCGCGTCGGCTCCAGCAGGCGATTGATCATCTTCAGGCAAGTCGTCTTGCCCGACCCGCTGCGCCCCAGCAGCGTCAGGGTCTCACCCCGGCGCACAGCAAAGCTCACGCCGAAGAGCAGCAGCTTGTCCCCGGCAACGCTAAACTCCACATCCTTGAACTCGATCGTAATGGCAGCCGCGTCGTTCATGTCACCAGGCCCGTGAATGCCGCTACAGGGTACCAGAGGCCGCCCCGCAGGCGCTCGACTCCATCGCAAGGTTGCAGTGCTCTCTTCTGGAGAATTATTCCTACCCTGGGGTCTATGACCTACACCTTCTCCTATTTCTTACCTGTGCTATATTGTAAGAATGAAACAGACTTACTCTCAAGTTAGCACCAAGGGTCAGGTTGTCATTCCCGCGGAACTCCGAGAAGCCTTGCAGATTGCGCCGGGCACGCAGGTGGCGATGCGTCGCGAGGGTGATGCCATTATCCTGCGTCCGGTGACCGCGGCGTTCATTCGCAGTCTGCGCGGCTGTTTCGGAAAAGGGAAATCGATGGGACAAATCCGTGAACAGGAACACAGGCGCGAACGATGACGCACGTGCTCGATGCCAGCAGTCTGCTGCGGTTTCTCGACGATGAGGCGGGGGCCGGGCGGATCGAGGATCTGCTCAACAAAGCCAGGACGGGCGGAAATGAACTGCTGCTTTCGGCGATCAATTGGGGCGAGGTCGTCTACGTTCTGGTTCGCACGCACGGTCCGGCAAAAGCTCGCCCCGTGGTGGATGGCCTGGCCAGTCTTCCTTTGAAAATTGTGAGCGCTACCGCCGCACACGCCGAAGAAGCTGCCTGGTTCAAGGAGCAGTTCAAAATTCCCTACGCCGATGCCTTTGCCGGAGCGCTGGCCCGCCGCGAGAATGTGACCCTGGTGACTGCCGACTATGACTTTAAGAGCGCTGGGGCAGCTATCACGGTAGAGTTTCTGCCGGCAAAATAATCTGCACTCTCTAGCCTTCCAGTCAAGCTGTTAACAAAACAATGCCGGAGCCACCCAACAGGGCAAGCTCCGGCACGATTGTCAAATTTGCACAACTCTAGCGTAGGCCGATCAGCCGACAAGCAAGAGGACTACTAGCGTCCCCAGCCGCCGCCGCCGCCACCACCGCCGCCGCCCGAACGCCCGC
>PLYW01000369.1 GCA_003151875.1 Acidobacteriaceae bacterium | reverse complement strand
CGCAAACTCAAGAGCCATCAGCGCAGGCACCCAGCAACTCACAAGATCAAACTCAATCCGCGGCAGAGACCAGCCCTAACCCAGCGGCTACCGCCGGCAACACATCAACCCCAGCCTCGACCCAAGACGCGCCGAAAACCACTCACGATAAGGGCAAGAACGACATCGACGACATTGGCAATCGCAAGGTCGGTTCCGGCAAGGGCATTGGCGACTGGTACGGATACGACACCGAGATCAAGATGGGCAAGCAGTACGCTATGGTGGTCGAGTCGAGTGCGCGGATGGTTCAGGATCCGGTCGTGGTTGAGTACGTGAATCGCATTGGCCAGAACCTGGTTCGCAACTCCGACGCCAAGGTGCCGTTTACTATCAAGGTTGTCGACTCTGACGACATCAATGCCTTTGCCTTACCCGGTGGATTCTTTTATGTCAACAGCGGCCTGATCCTCGCTGCCGATGATGAAGCCGAACTGGCTGGCGTAATGGCGCACGAAATTGCGCACGTTGCCGCCCGCCATGCGACCCGTGAGATGACCCGCGCCAACTACGCCAGCATGGCTTCGATTCCGCTGATTTTCGTGGGAAGCTGGGGAGTATATGAGGCCGCGAATGTGGCCTTGAGCCTGGCGCTGCCGCTGACCTTTATGAAGTTCTCGCGCGGCTTCGAAGCGGAGGCCGATTACCTGGGCGTGCAGTATATGTACAAGGCCGGCTATGACCCGCAGTCCTTCGTCTCTTTCTTCGAGAAGGTCAAGGCACAGGAAAAGAAGAAGCCGGGTACGCTGGCCAAAGCCTTCGCTTCTCATCCGCCAACTCCCGATCGAATTCTCAAGACCCAGGAAGAGATACGCACGGTCCTTCCCGCGCGCCCGGAATATATCGTCAACACGTCTGAGTTTAATGAGGTGAAAGCCCGGTTGGCGGCCTTGCAGAATCGCAAGAAGGGCATCGAAGAGAAGGACAACAACAAGCCTTCGCTGCGGCGCACTCAAACCGCGGACAACAAGGGCAAAGATGGCNNGGTAGCCTCTCCGAGGCTTGCTCGACCGGCGGCCGCCTGCCGCCGGTTTTGCTTTTGAGGTGATGTTCGAGCTGGATCCAGTTTGAGGATGGTTTTGTTGCCCGTAAACGTTATTTCTGTATCAGTTCAAATACCGGATAATTTGCGGCAAGGCTTGCAAAACCCTCAATGGCCGAGCCTGCAGGCATAGGGAAGTAACGCTGCACGGTGGTCTTGAAGCTGTCCAGATAAGCCTTTAGCAGTGCGGGCTTCTCTGCGTCCGCAACCGGCCGCAAGCGATAGGTCTGTCGCGATCGCCCTTTCTTGAGCACAATCTCACCTGCGGCTTCCGCGTTGCGAACCCACTGAGTGCGACCGCGAGGCGCAACCAGAAACCGCTTGCCGCCGGTCTCCAATAGATCAATCGGCGTAGAGTACAGCCGCCCGCTTTTCCGCCCTCGGACCTGGAGCAGATAATTATGTTTCATTCCAAAGCCGAGGCCCACCAGGAATCCGAACAACCGATTGAAGGCGCGTTCCACCGTGGTCGGTTGCCGGAAGACAGGCGCGCTGTTGTCGGTCGCCATAGGCCTATCTTATGCCGTCTTCTGGCCTGGTGTTGAAGGTTTTCTGCAAGAGGAGATAGCGCACCGACAACTCTCGGAGTACACTTTCGCCGGGGCCCGATCACGCGTTTTCCAAGTAATAACTCAGAGATCGCACCTCGCATTTCCGGCAGCCCACATTAACCCGTTATGACTCGTCCGAATGTGGGTCGAATGCCACCACCTGCCGCTTGCAAATTAAGCGCTACCGATCCATTGGATCGGAGGCAATCTTGGATGCACAACTTTCCGCTTTAGGAGAGGCCCTATGAAATTCCGCGTTCTTAACTACGTTTTTTTGTTTTGCTTATTTTGCAGTTTGCATACCGTGGCGCAACAGATTGCACCGGACCCCACGCCCGTTGGCCCGCTGCCAACCGCGTCCGGCGAGTACGATCTTGGGGCCCAGGTTGATAACCTTGTCCTGCCTGGTTGTCAGCCGGTGCCCGGCTACGATTGCAAGGTTGATGTCCGGGCGCACGTGTATTACCCGCAAACACTTACTGGCACTTATCCGGTGATAATTTTCCTGCACGGCAACCACGGAACATGCGGCGCTCCCGATCCAGGCCTGCCCGGCGATCCCCGGAACGATGACAGAGCGGACTACACCGGCACCGGCACGTGTCCGGCGGGCTATATCGAATCCCCCAGCTATCTCGGGTACGACTATATGGCCTTTCGGCTGGCCAGTTATGGCTACATCGTGGCGTCTATCGATGCCAACCGCGGCATCACGGCAGGGCCGGGTCTGCCGGGCGACGACGGTCTTATCAAGGCGCGCGGGATCATGGTGCTACGCCATCTTCAGCACCTGAGCACCTGGAACCGGCACGGCGGAACCCCCGCCGGCGTTGGGGTGGAATTGCAAGGCCATCTCGATTTCAGCAATACCGGTATGATGGGACACTCCCGCGGCGGCGATGGCGTCCGCGCTGCCTATAACGACTACATCATGACGGGCAGCATCTGGCCGGGGATGATCGAAGATCCCATCACCTTCAAGGGANNCCGTTTGAGAGGAACCAGACGCAGAAGTCCAGCATCATGATCTGGGGCGCCAATCACAACTTCTTCAATTCCCAATGGCAGATCAGTGACGCCAGCAGTCTGAGTCCGCCTTACCCCGCAGATTGCATTGGTGCGGGGCAAACACCAATCTTTCCGGTGTCGCCGGGTTCGTTGCAACAACGGCTCACCACCATGACGTCGCTGATGGCATTTTTCCGTGGCAACGTAGGTAGTGGAGCCGATCCGACCTTCAACCGCAACTTCAATCCCTGGTGGGGCATTCCGGCTACCGTGACCGATGAGACCGGTATGGTGCAGCCGTACCCCACGCGGGCCGACCGAGGTTTCACTCCGCCAGTTCCCATCAAAGTCTTCGAAGACTTCACCGGACAGACGGGAACCAGCAGCTATGGATTCCCCAATGATGCCTCCAATATCACCATCGTCCACGGTACCGTGCCCAATCATGATCCCAGCCTGCGCGCCGGCAGGATCAGTTGGACTACGGCAGGGCCTACCACCTACTTCCAAACCAACTGGACGGCAGTGGGTACAGGCATATTTCTCACGGGCTATACAACGCTCGAACTCCGTATTTCCCGGCAAAGCAGCAGCCTGAATCCCGCTACGCCAACCGACTTTTCCATCTCCCTCCAGACCCCCCTCCACGCAACCTCGGGCTCAGTAAAGCTCAGTCGCTATACGGATCCGAATTTTGTGGGCCAGTCCGGCAATCAGTCATATTTGCAAGGACCGGTAGGATCGATAGACGGCGGACTGCATCCGATTTTGCAGACGGTGCGCATCCCCCTCAGGGACTTCCCGGGTACCGCCTTTGCCCTCGGTACGCAGGTGCACGGCATCAGGCTTACCTTTGACCAGACTGGTTCAGGTGCTATCTACGTGGCCAACATCCGGCTCTCCAACCAGCCGGTCACTCACGGGCCAGATCAGGATACCGGCGCTGCAATTGAGCAAGTACAACAAGGCGGGGCGCCCGCATTGCCGCAATTGATCTCACATATTGGAATGGTTACCGCGCTGCGCCGGCTCCCAGCCGTGCCCCAGCTCGGTGGCGCTTCCGGCGTGGAAATCGAGATTGCCAGTGCTGATATCTTCACCGTGCGTGACGCCATGCTCACGTTACGCATTGGCGATAAGTACTTCACCCTCAGCCACTACATAGGCGGCGATTTGCATCGGGTGGTGTTCTCGCTTACCGATGCGGAGTTTGCCAGCCTCTCGCCCGCGGATCCCATTATGGTTCAGTACGGAGTTAGAACGGCTGGCCACGTCTGGAACTGCGGTAAATTGGATAAGCAGGCAATCGCAAAGAAGTAGATTGGCGATCAGGCCGCAACGCGCCGGCAGCGATAACAAAAGGGCGTTCGAAGGAGCGCCCTTCTAGGTTCCGAACAAATTGTTCCCCTAGCAGCCAAGCGGCCGGCTCGCACCGACAACTACGCGGCCTTGCTACCCGATGCGACGGTGATTGGATTGGGAGCGGCCGAATCGTCTGCCTCGGAGCGAACCATCTTCATTTCTGTCCAGTCGTACGGAAACTCCTTGCCACAATCCAGGCAGACGATATAGGTGCCGGTGACTGCCGCCGCTGGGCTGCGTCGAAGTTTACTTTTGACCGTGATGGGAAAGCTGCAGCGGTGGTGCGAGCAACCAAAGACGAAATCGAATAGACTCATATGCCTCCCTCCGCCCCCGCCAAGCGGGGCGCCCAGGCTGCGCGGCGCAGTCGGGTGAAGCCTCTTGAGCAAGACAACCCGCTTCCAAATCTTTAGATTCGGAGCCTGCGAAAAAGGTTCGACAGACGAAGCGGGTGCTCCCGTTTTAGGACGACGCCGCGATTACCAAAGGCCTTGTCTAAAGTGCTACGGCGAAGCCAATCCGCACCCTCGGTATCGGCAACTCGCGAGGCTCAGATAAGTTCGATGGTGCACAAGGTCAAAATTGGTGTACGGCGTGGTCTTTTGAGCGCATGGTATCTGAAGGACGAGAGTAAGGCGCAAACGCAGGTCGGCCGGTACCGTTGGAAAGGACGCTGCTGGAAGTAAGCTACTTGGGCGTCGGAGAGCCGCTTTGTTCTCGATGATCGCCGACTTGCTTCTTGTGACCTTCACACTTGGAGACGATGGCCGTGCGGAGGCGAGTGCGCAGGTCATCCGGAAGTTCGTACAGGTGGGAGTCGCGGTAGATCTCGATGGTCATCTTGGTTGTGTTGCACACCACGTAGCAGTTGTGGCACCACTGAAGATGGTCTTCCAATTCGGCTCGTGTTTGAGCGTCCATCGAGTCGTCAAGGTAATCGGTTAGCTCTTTCAGAAAATCAGAGCAGGTCACTTGCCATCTCCACCAGTACGATTTTTCAAGTACTTATTCAACCGTTCACGCAACTGCAGCCGGGCCCGAAGCAGGCGGGACTTGACCGCAGGAATACTCAAATCCAAGGCATCCGCCGTCTCTTCGGTGGAGAGCCCCTCAACGTCGCGCAAGACAAACACCGTCCGAAAGCTGGGCGGCAACCCTTGTATCGTCTTGCCCAGGATTTCTTTCAGTTCACCCTGGTTGTAAAGCTGCTCCGGATTCGGAGACCAGTCCGCAACTTCGCGCGGCATGGAGTCCTCTTCCGTCTTAATGTTCTCATCGAGCGAAACCATGCGCTCGGGACGCCGGCGGCGCAAGCGCATGAGCGCTTCGTTCACCGCGATCCGCACCAGCCAGGTGTAGAACTTCGACTGCTCCTGGAAGTTCGCCAGATTCTGGTACGCCTTCAGAAAAGCGTCCTGCACCACGTCTTCCGCGTCCTCGCGGTTTTGCGTGATGTGCTGTGCGATTCGGAACACGTTGCGGTCGTACCGCTTCACCAGCTCTTCGAAAGCGCTGATGTCGCCGGCCTTGGCCGCGTGGACCAGCGTAATTTCATCGCCAGCCGCTTCTACCTTTGGTTGGATGGTTCCCATGTTTGCGTAGATTCAGGATTTTAGTCCGGCGCGCCGCTTTTGCGCGACTTGGGGTGGTTCACGCCCCAGTTCAAATTTCCCGAAGCCCATTGTACCTATATAGCCGAGGATTCGGGCAAACCGGGAAAACAAAATTTCCCTGATCGGGCTGTCGCTGCCTCACAGGTTGAATGACGTTTCTGGTGAAAATACGTCGATTCTAGGGACGGGCGAGCCCGATAGATGTCATGGGCGGGAACCCATTTTGTAAACGATTTGTTTCGGTCCGGCCTGCACGGAATCGCGCTACACTGGAATCCGGTGAATCCCCTCATCCGCGTCCAAGTCGTTGTTCTGGCCGTTGTCCTGGCCCTGCTGGGCAATGGAGTGCTTGCGCAAGACAGCACCTCCGCCCACAAGAAAAAGTCTGTCTCCACTACCGGCGCGCACAAGTCAACGAAGCCGGCCGCCAAGAAATCGGCATCTGCTCAGCACCACGCGCCTCGTAAGAAAGTAACGGTTGCGCGCGCGCACAGCCTGAAGCGGAGCTTCGTGGCCTCCAGCGATTTGCGCCCAATGGCACGGCAGCTCGTGGAGTTTCGCACGCCCGCCGCCTATGCCGGAGTCGAAACCTACGCGCACGCCCATGCTGGAACCGAGGCTGGAGCGCTGGCCTGGTTCGCCATTGGATATGCGCACTACGTCGACGGGCAGTATCCTGCGGCCATTGCCGCCATGCAGAAGGCACAGCCGCAGATCGGCGAGTTAAAGGATTACACCGCCTTTTTCATCGGCAATTCGTTCGTGGCCGGCAATAACCCTGAGGAGTCATTTGCGTACCTGCGCGACTTTGGCACTCGCTTTCCGGACTCGCTTTATGCGCATGACGCCTTGATTGCGTACGCCAGGGCGCTGCTCGCGACCAATCGGTCGAGCGAAGCCATCCGGCTGCTGGAAGCGCACCGCTCGCCTCCCAGCGCCGAAACCGAATATTTTCTTGGCAAAGCCTACGTGCAGAATGGCCAAAGCCGCGCTGGGTCCGAGGTGTTGCGGCGCGTTTACTACAACTACGCGACCAATTACACCGCTGACAACGCCGCCGCCGATTTAAGGAAGATCCCCGAAGCTGCAACGCTTCCTCCAGTCAACTACGCCGAGCACTTAAAACGCGCTGAGGCGCTCTACAAGGCTCGTCGCTATCCCGCCGCGGCCGACGAGTACCGCGCGCTGACGGATCTCGCTCCGGCGGGACAGCAGTCGGCAGCGCTGATTCAGCTCGCCAACGCGTACATGCACGATGGCAATACCCGCGATGCCCGCACCGCGCTCGATCGCATTCCCGACGATGGCAGCGAAGCCAGCGCCGAGAAGTGGTATCAGCAGGCCGAGATTGCCCGCAATGCCAATGATGACGCGGCCCTGACCACCATTCTGCAGCACATGCGGAGTACCACTCCCAAGTCGCCATGGCTGGAATCGGCTTTGTTCACCGCAGGAAATATGTACTTGCTGCGCAAGGACTACGACCGCGCCATTGATTATTATCGCGAGCTTCATGAGCGCTTCCCGTCGGGAACGAAAGCGGCGTACGCGCATTGGAAGTGCGCCTGGCTCACCTATCGGCAGAGCCGCAAGGAGCAAGCCAAGAGATACTTTGACGAGCAGATCGAGTTCTATCCTGGCACCAACGAAGTTCCCAATGCCTTGTATTGGCGCGGACGCATGGCCGAGGACGAAGGTCAGTATGGCGCTGCCCGCGCGTATTACCAGAAGCTTGCGGAGCGTTATCGCAACTATTACTACGGCGTGTTGGCGCGCAAGCGGTTGGCGGCCTTGCCGGCGGCTCCCGTGCTAGCAGTGGCGTCACTGCAGCACATCGGTTCGGCTCCGGCCTACGATGCCGCGTCTAAAGTCACCGACCCGCCTGAGGACGATCTTCACTATATGCGCGCCCGGCTGTTGGAAAATGCCGGCGTGACCGACCTGGCGGTGCGCGAACTGCAAGCCGGAAGCTCGAGCGGCCCATCGTGGGAGATGCTGGAAATTGCGCGCATCTATTCCGGCGGCGGCGACTACTACCGTGCGCTACAGGCTCTAAAGCGCGCCATCGCGGGCTATTTTGCGATGGATGTGGACGGGCTGCCTGCGCCCTACTGGCACGGACTGTTCCCACGACCTTACTGGGACGCACTGCGGCGCTACTCCGAAGAGAGCGGCCTCGACCCCTATTTGGTGGCGTCGTTGATCCGGCAGGAATCGGAGTTCAATCCCAGCGCCATCTCCCATGCCAACGCTTATGGGCTGATGCAACTGTTGCCCAAGACCGGCAAGGGCGAGGCCAAGAAAGCGGGATTGCAGCACTACAAGACTGACTCGCTGCTCGATCCGACCACGAACATCGAACTCGGGACCCGCTACTTCCGGCAGATGATTGACCATTTCGGCGGACAGACTGAGTACGCGTTGGCTGCTTATAATGCGGGGGCTGATCGCGTTGAGGATTGGCGCGCGTCGGGCAACTTCCGCGACGTGGAGGAGTTCGTCGAGTCCATTCCGTTCACCGAAACCCGCGAATATGTGCAGGCCATCGTGCGCAACGCCGAAGTTTACAAGCGGGTGTATGGGACACCGTAAAGGCAGTTGCCGGTAGTCAGTAGTAGTCAGTAATCAGTAGTCAGTAGTCAGTAGCACATGCTAGGGGTTCGCAATGTCTGACGATGCAACGCCAGGAGGGCAGGTTGAGGAGCGCGGTCCGAATCCTCACTCGATTACGGGAGTATCAACCTCGACAGCCGCGTTTATCGGCATCGCCGCCTCAGGCCCGTTTATACCGACGCTGATCACGAGCTTCACCGAATACGAGCGCGCGTTCGGCAGGCCGGACGGCGGCGGATTTCTCGGCTACGCAGTGCGAGGTTTTTTCGAAAACGGAGGCACCCAGTGTTACGTCATGCGAATCGAGGCGACGGGTGAGCCCGCTGAATCGCTACAAAGCCTCGAAAGCCTGGACGTCTCAATCGTCTGCTCGCCCGATGCAAACTCGGTGTCGGGTATGGCCGCGGCCCTAGTCGCTCATTGCGAAAAGATGCGCTACCGTTTCGCCGTACTGGATGCGCCACAAACTCCCGCCCCGACTGACGGCCCACCTGATGCGCTGCGGTCCTCGTATGCCGCCTACTTCTATCCCTGGATTCTCGTTGCCGAATCCGCCGGGCAAGGCGAGATCGCGGTTCCGCCTGGCGGTGCAGTTGCGGGCATCTACGCGCGTACCGATCGCGAGCAAGGCGTGTGGCAGGCTCCGGCGGACAAGGAGGTCGTCGGCATAGCAGGCCTCGATCAGAGCGTCACCGAAAAGCAAGGCGAAGCGCTCAATAGCGTGGGTGTCAATACCCTGCGCAATTTTCCCGGTCGCGGCACCCTCGTCTGGGGTGGGCGCACCACCTCGCAAGGTCCTGACTGGAAGTATGTAAACATCCGGCGCTATTTTATATATCTTGAGCATTCCATTGAAAATGGAACCCAGTGGGCAGTGTTTGAGCCGAATGGGAAACAACTCTGGGCTGCTGTGAGGCGCAGCGTTTCCGATTTTCTCTTCAACGAATGGAAGAGCGGCGGGTTACAGGGTTCGAGGCAGACAGACGCTTTCTTCGTTCGCTGCGACCGGAGTACGATGACTCAAAACGACCTCGATAACGGACGGCTGATTATGGAAATCGGCGTTGCGGCGCTTCGGCCGGCCGAGTTCGTCATTTTCCGTATCGGCCAGTGGACGGCAGACGCGGAGCCTTGTGGTAGGTAAAGTTCGGGAGCACCGATGTCACCCAGATATAGAGAGCTGTTAAGGCCTGAATGATTGCCGCTACCCGGCGTTCACGCGCCGGGCTAACTTCATCCCGCCGCTGTGCGGCTAGTCAGGGAGTGAATTGCCTTTGATCTCTACAGGGGGCATAAATTGTAGCTATTCCCGTTCCACTCGGCCGCGATCCGTGTTGGCGACAATCGCTTCAACAAGTCTGTCATATTCTCTAGCGGGCAATGACGCACGGATTACCATGTGCTGGTCCTCCGCCTCCATAGCGGTAATCAACCCCTGCCGGGTGATTAGTTCATGGAGCGCGACGCCGATGAATTCTTCTGGGACTATGATCTGGATCTTAACCTCACCTAATGGACGCTTAGAATCGTCAGGTCCCATCCCATCGTCAGCGACGGCAAACACCATGGGTCTCTCTCTTACCTGACGGCTGATAGCTGAGGGCTGAAAGCTGTTTGCTACCCGCTAGATTTGACCGCTTCATTCCCGGACTTGGCAAAGACGATCTCCGACACCAGCAAAGCCGCGCCAATCACGATGGCACTGTCGGCCACATTAAATGCCGGCCAGTGATAGCTGCCGACGTAAAAGTCTAGAAAATCCACGACGTGCCCGGTCATCATGCGGTCCCACAGGTTTCCCGTGGCGCCACCCAAAATTAGAGACAGGCCAATGGTGGTAGTGCTCAGCGCGTGGCTATGCTTCCACAGCAATGCGGAAACCACCATCAAGGCGATGACCGAGAAGCTGACCAGCGCGCCAACCTTCCACTGCGCTGTGGACTCGGCAAACAGGCCAAACGCCGCGCCGGTATTCTCCACGTGGGTGAGGTGAAAACAACCGGGGATAACCGTGACGCTGTCATGCAGCGGAATGTTGCTGGCTACGGCCCATTTGGCGAGGCGGTCCAGGAGTAATACGGCGGCGGCAATGAGGAAAAAGTACTTGCGCATGACGTAACTTCGATGCAATTTCCTATTTCTTAGACGCTATCACTTGGCGGAAAGAAGCACCGGAAAACCTGTTTTACGGCACGGCTTCGGTTCCCGGAAATCGCCTCCTAGCGCATCCGCGTTACCGCGCGCGCGTAGTTGCCTCGATCTCCGACAGTACAGCGCTGCAGCGTTCGCACACGGTCGGATAGGTTTTATCTTCTCCCACGTGCGTCGAATAGTTCCAGCAGCGTTCGCACTTCTCGCCTGGAGCACGATTGACCGTAATTATCAGCCCGGCGTCGCCGTTGCTGGCTGGGGATTTCTCCAATACAACGTCCGAAACGATAAACAGGTAGCGCAATTGATCGCGATGACGCTCCAGTACCGCAAAAAGCTGGTCGGGAGCAGCCACGTAAAGCTGTGCTTCCAGGCTGCCGCCGATTTTCTTCTCGGCGCGGGCGGTCTCCAGCGCCTTCAGAGCTTCATTGCGAACTGTCAGCAGAGTGNNCCAGTAGTCTCACCAACGCCTCGCCCAGCCGCCACAGCGCAGTCTGGGCCGAGCGGCGGGCCAGCGATTTCGGCGCCGAGGTGTACAGCCGGTCCTTGAGCACGTCGAAGTAGATCGCGCTCAGATCAACGATGCAAAAATCCTTAAGCCGATGATAGAGCCGGTGGAAAACAAAATTGTCGTAGTGCTCACGCACATCCTTCGTGACTTCGGCGGCGCGCAACAGGATGTACTGATCGAGCGGATGCATCTCGGCGAAGCCGACTGCGTCCTGGTCTGGGGCAAAGTCCGACAAGTTGCCGAGGATGTAGCGGAACGTATTACGAATCTTGCGATAGCTTTCGGAAATACGCTGCATCAACTCGTCGGAAGCCATGACATCCTCGCGGAAATCCACCGACGCCACCCATAAGCGAACGATCTCGGCCCCAAGCTTGTCCGCGATCTCTACCGGATCGACGGTATTGCCCAGCGACTTCGACTGGGCGCGTCCCTGCGGGTCCAGCGTCCAGCCCGCGGTGGCGACGCTGCGGTACGGCGCTCCTCCCTTGGCCGCCACCGCGCAGAGCAGGGAAGAGTGAAACCATCCGCGGTGCTGATCGCCGCCCTCCAGGTACAAGTCGGCAGGCCAGGGAAGTCCGGGCTCGCGATCCAGCACCGCCGCCTGGCTCGAACCGGATTCGAACCACACGTCGATGATGTCCATCTCCTTGCGAAACTTCGTGGCCCCGCACCTCGCGCACTTGATTCCAGCAGGAAGGATCTCTTCCGCGGAGTGTTTGTACCAGGAGTCAGCGCCTTCGCGAGCAAACAACGCGACGACTGCGCGATTCACCGCCGCATCGTTGAGAAATTCCTGGCAGGCTACGCATTGAAACACCGCGATGGGGACACCCCAGATGCGCTGACGCGAAATACACCAGTCGGGACGCGTGGCGACCATGTTGGAGATGCGCTCCTCGCCCCACGCCGGGTCCCATTTGACCTTCTTGATCTCTTCCAGCGCGCGGCTGCGCAGCGTGCCGCCGGGGAGTTTGCCCTCCATCGAGATGAACCACTGCTCCGTGGCGCGGAAGATGATGGGATTGTGACAGCGCCAGCAGTGGGGATAGGAGTGTTCAATCTTTTCGAATCCGAGCAGCACGCCCCGGCTCTTCAGNNGTGACGAAGTCGTCGGCACCATGGGCGGGCGCGGTGTGCACCGCACCGGTTCCGGTGTCCATGGTGACGTAGTCGCCCAGCACGCCGAGGATGCTGCGCTCCAGGAAGGGATGCGCGAAGGTCGCGTACTCCAGCTTCGAGCCAGGGAACGAGGCAATCTCCTTCGCCTCGCCAAGGTTGCACTTTTCAATCGTCTGCTGCGCCAGCTCTTTGGCAACGATGTAGATCCATTCGCCGGTGTCGAGCGCGACGTATTCCGCTTCGGGGGCGAAGGTCACCGCCATCGAAGCAGGAAGCGTCCACGGCGTGGTCGTCCAGATGATGGTCGCGACGTTCTTTTTGCCGGCCAGCGCGGCATCGATCTTCGCCGGATCGCTGGTCAGCGGATAGCGCACCCAGATGCTGGGGCTGGTGTGNNCCTGCTCGTAGCACGAGTAGAACGTCTCCAGCACGACGCTCTCGTAGCCGGGGTCCATCGTCGAATACGGCCTCTCCCAACGCCCGAAGACGCCGATTCGCTTGAACTGTTCGCGTTGCAGATCGAGATACTTCTGCGCGTACCTGCGGCACTCTTCGCGCACCGCCAGCGGGTCCATGTCGAGCTTCTTGCGGCCCAGCAGATCGTCAACCTTGATCTCGATGGGCAGTCCGTGGCAGTCCCATCCTGGCACGTAGGGCGCATCGAAACCGCTCATGCTGCGCGACTTCACCACGAAGTCTTTCAGCGTCTTGTTGAGTGCCGTACCCAGGTGGATGGGGCCGTTGGCATAGGGCGGGCCGTCGTGCATCACATAGATGGGCTGCCCTTTGTGCGCCTCGCGAACGCGGTCGTAAATCCGCATTTTCTCCCACCGGTCGAGCATCAGGGGCTCGTTCCGGGGCAGGTTCGCCTTCATGGAGAAGTCGGTCCTGGGCAGATTCAGCGTGGATTTCAGATCGAGCGACACTCTCTATATCTCCCGCCAGCCGGTAACTGGATGGCAATCGACGCGCAAGCTATCTGTTCATTATAGGGAGAGGGTAAATTCGCGTCCATCAGCGGGTTGCATTTGAGCTCGCCTTTACTGCCGAGATTCGTCACAAGTAAAGTGCGCACAGCAAACAACAGTGGGGAAAGCTCTGCATCTAACCAGAAAGCAAACGCGGCTACGCCTTCGGCAATTAAGCCGGCAATTTCGGCGTAGCCAAGCGGCATAGATCGCAGGCAGACCCTAGAAACTGGAAGAACTGAAGGACACAGACGAGCATATGGCTAATCGGGCGCTGATTCCCAAATTTGGGCCGGATGAATTGCATCTTCTGCCACGGACCACGATGGACGAATCCCTGTGGAGTTCGCTGAAGAGCAATATCCGCGCTGCGTTGTTTCCCGAAACATTGCCTCCCTTGAAGTTGACCTCGCGTCCGGTGCGGGTACGGGAGATCTGGGGCGACTACAACCATAAGAAACAGAGTGCCGGCGTTTCTCTGGTGGTGCACATTGCGATGGTCGCCGGACTGATTGCAATTTCCATCATGGGCGCGAAAGCCGTCAAGCAGGCGGAGAAGCCGCGAGAAACTGTGGTCCTGATTGCGCCTGACTTGACGCCGCCGCTGCCAATGACCAAGAAGAGCGATACCACCGTCGGGGGTGGGGGTGGCGGCGGCGATCGCGACAAGCTGCAAGCCCCCAAAGGCAAGTTGCCAAAGCTCGCCATGGAACAGATCACGCCTCCGGCCATCGTGATTCGAAATGATCATCCCAAGCTTCCCGTCGAGCCCACGGTCGTGGTGCCGCCGCAGATCAAGCTTGCATCAAATATGCCGTCGATCGGCAATCCCATGGCGGCGATTCCGTCTGGTCCGCCATCCAACGGCACGGGTAGCGGTGGCGGCATCGGCTCGGGCTCGGGCGGCGGTGTAGGTTCCGGCACGGGGCCAGGCGTGGGTCCGGGTCATGGCGGTGGCATTGGTGGTGGCGTGTTCCGTGTGGGCGGCGGCGTATCGGCCCCGCGCGCCTTGGATACGCCCGATCCGGAATATTCCGAAGAAGCTCGCAAGGCAAAATATCAGGGAACCTGCGTGCTATGGCTGATTGTCGGTCCCGACGGCAAGCCGCGCGACGTCAAGGTGGCCCGGGCCCTGGGAATGGGCCTCGACCAGAAGGCGATTGAGGCGGTCCGCAACTGGAAGTTCCAGCCAGCGATGGAAGATGGCAAACCCGTCGCGGTGCAGATCAACGTCGAAGTGAATTTTCGGTTGTACTGATTGGGACAAAGAAACGAGGTTGGATCGGATAGCCCAGTCGGCAAAACGAAGCCGCGGAGTAACTGCCGAGGCTGAAGCCGCACAGGATGTCAATGGGCAAGGTCCCGAGGAGAGGTCAACCAGCCCCTCCTTCTTGCTTGTGAACACCCAATACTTCACAGCCTCTTCAGGAAGGCCTTGGCGCGCTCTAACTCCGGGAATAGCTTTTCTTCCGCCTGAAACGCCGGCCCGTGGACGCAACGGCGGCTGCCGCGCAGCTTTACCGGATGCTTCAGGTGCAGCATTTCATGATAGACGATGTATTCCACGGCATAACGCGGAACTCGCGGATGGTCGAAGATCTGGCTGACCACGATGGCATTATGGGCGGGATCGTAATGCGCAAGGCTTCTGCGGGCGTGCGCCTGGCTCCACGTCATCTGCGGGCGGCCCAGTAAACCATAAAAGAAGCGCCGGTTGAGCTCCTCGAAGATCTGGTCCAGGTCGTAGGTCTCGCCTTGTGCGGAGGCAATTCGTTTTCGCCCGCGCAGTTGCCGTACCCGTTGCGCCTTGGTGCTGATGTCGTGGCTGGAGACGTAGCGGCGATAGCGCGTGGAGTGTAGTGCTGCGATCGGCTGGCGATAGATTTTGGCCAGCAGGATGTGCGCGATTGCCTCCAGAACGGTCTCAGGCGCACCTTCCAGCAGGTCAGAGATTCGCGCGTGAACGATGGTCTCGCGCACTCGAATCGTACTGTTCACGTTGGCGAAAGGATAGAACTCGATGTGGAACTCGGGCAGCGGCGCGCGTGGCCGCAGCTCGCGGTAGGTCCTCTGGAAAATCTTCTGCAGCTTGGGGAGCAAGGTGTTACTAACGTAGCACGGAGTTCGTGGCGCATACGACTAATCCGGCCGCTGCGTATAGATCTTGTTCAGCTTCTTTTCTTTGGCCAGCTCATTTTGCTCCTGAAGTTCCTGGCGCGCGCCATCGGCACTGTCGCTTACGGCATCGCGGGCATTCGCCAGCACGAAGGAGTATTGCTCCAACTCCTCCGGAGGCGACTGGTCTTTCAGACCGCGCAGGTTGAGGGCCCACTCACTGTCGGCTTCAATCAGCAATTTCAGGCCTCTGCGCATGTCGGTTTTGTGCGAGGCGTACATGTCCACGTTATCGTCGATTTCATCCAGCAGCGAGGAAAAATCCTGCAGCAGATCGTGTATCTGCATGGGGCGATCTTTCGCGTTCTTCGCGTCGGCCCTTAATTGATCGATGGATGCCATGCGCGCCCGCGCGAAGTTAATCATCAACTCCAGGCGCTTGTCAGGAAAGTCCGCCGATTCGCGCATTTGGTCGATTTCCTTTTCGTTGAGCGGATCTCGATCACGAGTTTGAGGCAGTGCACAGTGGCCAAGAAAACAAATCAGAAAGATGAGCCCGACCAGCCACTGCGTCCTACGAAGCATTATGGTTTCTCCTTCGGTTCGGCTTGCGGCCCAAACATCGTGGCCAACAGGTCAGAGCGGATTTGCTCGATGTCGTTTACCGCTTTCTTCAAGGGCGGGCGATCCTCCACCGACAGCGTGGCAGCAATATCGTGCATACGTTTGGAGAGCTTGCGCAACTCAATCTCGGTTTGCTTCAGATGTTTTCCGGAGGCGGATGCCGCATCGGCCGCCTTGCGGCTGTACTCCACCACTTCGGTAACCTGGCCCTGGGCTTTGTCTACGTCGCCGTTGCTGAATAGAGCATTGGCGTCCTCCAGCAAACGATGAGCGTATTCGAGGCAGAGCTTCGCTTGCTCTCCGCCATGGGCGGCATCGGCGCGCGCCTTCAGATGAGGCAGAGACTCGATCTCAGCCAGCGCCATGCAGGTGAGCAGGAGTAACAACGCCGCGCTTCGTAGTTGTGGCTGCATACTATTTCTGCTTGATTTGATACTTCTCTGCGTGGTGCGGGTCAAGAGCTATCAGCCGATGACGGGCCTGCCATTCCTGGTCGGGAAGCTTGCCCTCGTCTGCCGCCAGGAAATGTTGATAATATTCCACCGCCTGCTTAACGGCCTTCAAGTGGTCAAAACAGGTGGCCCGCAGGAAGTAACTGGCTGGCGACTCGGGCAAGAACTTGGCGCGGTAATCCAGCGACTTCAACGCCAGTTCGTAATTCTTGTTTTCCGAAGCCACCACGGCGAGGTTGCCATACGCGTCCGCCAAGTCGGGCTTGAGGTTGACCGCAACCAGCAATTCCTGTTGCGCCTCGGGATATTTCTTCTCGTGCATCAGCAATGAGCCCAGCGCGTAGTGCGCCTCGGCGTCCTGAGGCATCTTCTGGACCGCGACCCGAAACTGTTGCTCCGCTTCGCTGTCCTTGCCGGCCTGCACGTAGAGCGTACCCAGTTCCAGCGCGGCGTGAGGATCGCCCGGATCGGCTTTTAGTCCTTGCTGCAGTTCTTGTGCGGCCTCATCGCTCTTGCCTTCGGCTGCCAAAACGCGTCCCAGTTGGACGCGCGCGTTGTTATTCTCGGGATTGGCCGCCAGCAACTTGCGCAGTGCTGCCTCGGCCTGGGGATACTTCTTTTGCATCATCGCGACGTTCGCCAACCCCGCCAGGGCTTCCGGCGATTTCGGATCGAGTTCCGCCGCCAACTGGAACTCGCGCCCTGCGGCGTCCAGCCCATTCTGCTTCTCCAGCAAAATTCCAGCGGAGAGATGCGGCTGGACAGCTTTGGGATTGAGCTTGGCGGCTTGCGCATATGCGGCGAGCGCCTGCTGCGGATCGTTGTCCTCTTCGACGTGCGCCAGCGACTGCCAGGCGCGCGCCAAGCCTTCCTCAGGATGCGCCGTGGGCTTCAGTTGGGTTGCAGCTTTCAAGTACTTTGCAGCTTCAACCCTGTCGCCTTGCCCGGCCAGTAATATGCCCAGGTTCAGATTGGACTCGAAGACATCCGGCTTTGCAGCGACCGATTTACGATAGGCGTCGATCGCCTGCGTGCCGCGCTGGGTGGCGTTGTATACGTATCCCAGGTCGAACCATGCGCGATAGTCATTCGGCTTGCCGGTTACAGCTTTCTGCAAGAGCGATTCTGCCGTGGTGAAGTCGCCATGCTGCATCGCCGTTTCCGCCTGCTCCACTTCCGGCGAACTGCTGTCGTCGTGGACCTCCTCGGCAACGCGATGATGACGGATGGTCGGCTTGCTTTCCTGTGCGGCCACACCGACTTGAGCGGCGGCCACAGTGAGAACTATGGACAGGAAGATCGCCAGCGAGCGTCTATGAATGGTCATGCGATTACGGGTTCCCGTTGGGCGGTAAGATGCGCGCCAGCCACTGACCGGTGTAGGAATTTTCAGCCTGGGCGATGGTCTCCGGCGTTCCCACCGCCACGACTTCGCCGCCGCGCGATCCGCCCTCCGGCCCCAGATCGATCACCCAGTCGGCGGTCTTAATGATGTCGAGGTTATGCTCGATGACCAGGATCGATCCGCCCGCTTCGATCAACCGACGGAAGGCCGCCAAGAGTTTACTTACGTCGTCGAAGTGCAGACCGGTTGTGGGTTCATCGAAAATGTACAGCCTGCGCGGGTGGCGCTTGTTGCGCTCGAGCTGCGAGCGGCCAAGGTCGCGCAACTTGGGCTGAAGGTGCGCCGCCAGCTTCATGCGTTGCGCTTCGCCGCCGGAGAGTGTTGTTGCCGACTGGCCCAGGCGCAAATATCCCAAGCCAACTTCGTCCAGCACGCGCAGCTTCTCCACAATCTTCGGCACGCCTGAGAAGAAGTGCAGGGCCTCCTTGACGGTAAGGTTCAAAACCTCGTGGATATTCTTGCCGTGATAACGGACTTCAAGTATTTCCGGCTTGTAACGCATGCCCTTGCATTCTTCGCAAACCAACTCCACATCCGCGAGGAACTGCATTTCGACGGTGACCGTGCCGTCGCCCTGGCAGCCTTCGCAACGTCCGCCGGGAATGTTGAAGGAGAAATGTCCCGCCGTGTAACCATGCTTCTTGCTCTCCGGCAGGGAAGCGAACAGTTCGCGGATGGCGTCAAACGACTTGATGTAGGTCACCGGGTTGGATCGCGGAGTACGGCCAATGGGCGATTGATCCACCAGCACGACCTCATCGATCCACTCCGCGCCTTCCACGCGATCCACTTCGGCCTGCGGCCCGCCCGTGACTTGGCCNNTGATTTGCCGCCCCGTGCCTGTCCGCCGCGAAGATGGCATCGGTATGCGCAGCTCGTCGCTCAAGTAGCGTCCCGTGAGGGAAGCGGGATTGTGCAGGATCTCATCATAGGTTCCCACCGCAATCACGCGCCCGCCGTTTTCGCCGGCGCCCGGACCAAGATCGAGGATGCGATCGGCGGAGCGCATGATTTCGGCATCATGCTCCACAACCAGGATCGTATTCCCGAGGTCCCGCAGATCGTGCAGAATCTTGATCAGCCGTTTGGTATCGCGGTGGTGTAATCCGATCGATGGCTCATCCAGCACGTAGAGCGTACCCACCAGCCGCGAGCCCAACGACGTCGCCAACTGAATGCGTTGCGCCTCGCCGCCCGATAGCGTGGACGACAAGCGATCGAGCGTCAGATATTCCAGACCGACATCGTTCAGATAGCGCAGCCGGTCGTTAATTTCGTCCACCAACTTGCCGGCGATGTCCGCCTCCTGCCGGGTCAGTTGCAAACGCGAGAAAAATTGCGTCGCCTCTTCGACCGTCATCGCCGAAACCTGGCAGATGTCCGTGCCGCCGATCTTCACCTGCCGCGCTTCGCGCCGCAACCGCAGGCCCCCGCAATCGGAGCACACCGAGTAACCGCGATACCGGCTGAGAAAAACCCGCACGTGCAGTTTGTACTTCTTGCGCTCCAGGTGCTCGAAGAAACCACGCACACCCCAGAACTTGCCATCACCGTTGACGATGTAGTTTTGCTGCTCAGTCGTAAGGTCCTGCCAAGGCACGTCCTGCGGAATGCCTGCGGCGCGGGCGTAGCGGCGCATCTCCGTCGCTAGGGGCTTATATTTCGGCTTGGTCCAGGGTTCGATCGCGCCTTCGGCGAGGGTTAGCGTCTTGTTGGGGATGACCAGGTTGAGGTCGAAATCGATGGTGTTGCCGAAGCCCTGACAGCGTGGACACGCGCCAAATGGGTTGTTGAACGAGAACAACCGTGGTTCCGGCTCTTCGTAACGAAGGTTGCACGCCTTGCATTCGAAGCGCTGGGAAAAGCGCAAGCGCTGCGCAGCTTCGCCTTCGGCGGCCGCAGTCTCGAACAGCACTTCGCCTGCTTCGCGGTAGCCCTGCTCGACCGCATCCACGATGCGCGCGCGCGCCTCGGGTGAGACTGCAATGCGATCGATCAGCACCATCACCGGCTCGGCGAAATCGAGGTCGAGCAACGACTCGGGGGTGGAGAACTCAACAATTCGCCCTTTCTGATAAAGCCGGTTGTAGCCTCGTTTGCGCAGTTCAAACAGGCGCTCCTTCAGCAGGGAATCGTCCGCCGGCTTGGGCGCCTTCTTCTTTGTGATGCGGCGCCCCTTCGATTTTTCCGGCTCGACAGGCTTTGGCGGCTGCACCGGAAAGAATGCCT
>PLYW01000019.1 GCA_003151875.1 Acidobacteriaceae bacterium | reverse complement strand
GCCGAAGGTGTTCTGGCGCCCGATCCGCAACCCAGCATTTATCTCTACACTCAGACTTTCAGGGTCCCCGGCGATGCTTCCGGTGCGATCGCTGATCGGCGCAGCTTCATCGCGCTGGTGCAGGTGGAGGACTATGACCGCAAGGTCGTCTTCCGTCATGAGCAGACGCTCAGCAAGCCGAAGGCGGACCGGCTGAACTTATTGCGGGCCACACAGGCCCATTGCGGACAGATCTTCATGCTGTACACCGATCCCGCGGGCGAGATCGACAATGCTTTAGGGCAGAGCGGTCCTCCTACGGTGGAGGTGCGCGACCAGTACGACGTGTTGCATCGGATCTGGAAAGTCTCCGATCCCGCCATCCTTGCAACGGTGCAGACGAAGATGGCCGATAAGAAGCTGATCATTGCTGACGGCCACCATCGCTACGAGACAGCTCTGACCTATCGCAACGAAATGAGGAAGCAGGCTAGTCCCGATCTGCGGGCCCCCTTCGAACGGCTGATGATGACCTTCGTCAATATGGATGCTCCCGGACTGGTGGTCCTGCCAACCCATCGCGTGGTGTTCGGCATGGAGGGATTTGCGATCTTTGATATGGTGGCGAAGCTTCAGGAGAATTTCGCGGTCGAGGATTTGGGCCCGTTGACAGATGTTGCCGCCTCACTGGATCGGCTGCACCAGGCCGGCAAAGACAGCACCGCTTTGCTTGCCGTCACTTCGCATGGCAGCTTTCTCTTGCGTTCGCGTGCGGAGCAGCACTCGAAAAACCTCGCAGGCCTGTCGGAACGCCAGCGCGCGCTGGATGTCGTGCAACTGCATAAGCTCGTGCTCGAAGACGCACTCGGAATGTCACAGGATGACATTCGCGATCAGAAGTATCTGAAATATGTGCGGGACGCGGGCGAAGCGATTGAGGAAGTGCGCAACGGCGCCAACGTCGCGTTCCTTATCAATCCGGTCCGCATGCAGCAGATGCGCGACGTCGCCTTCGCCGGCGAAGTCTTGCCGCAAAAGTCCACGGATTTTTATCCCAAGATGCTGAGCGGCCTGACCATCTATTCCGTGGAGGGGGCGGCGCAAGGCTCGGCATTGGGAGGACACTAGATTGCCGCTTTCCGGTCGCAGATCGCGGCTTGCCATGGCGATCACCGCCGGTTTGGCTCTGCTGTTCGCGGGCCTTCTGACCCGCCAAGCCGGCGTTCACGCGCAAGCGCCCGGACAGAATCAGCTTACGGTTTATTCTCCCCAGACCTCGTACTCGGTCCCATTGCTGGACGTGAACGGTCAACCTTACGCGGGTTTGGTGGAACTGTTGGAACCGCTGGGTTCGGTGGATGCCCGCATCGACGGCAAGAAGTACAAGTTGCACTTTACGCCTCCAGGTGGCCGTCCTTTGGAGGTGCAATTTGCCGGCGGGAAAGATAAGGGCAAGGTCCGCGGAAACGGTTACAAACTGCCGGCAAATTTCGTGCTTCAGAATGGCCGGGGCTATGTCCCGCTGTCGGTTACCAGCGAAATAATCTCCAGGCTGCTGGGCAGCGATGCCCAATTACACCCGGCAGCGCGCCGTCTGTTCATCGGCAACGTTCAGGCGCGCTACACCCTGGAACTGCACAAAGACAACCCCTCGCGATTGCTGTTGGGCTTCTCTTCTCCGGTCAATCCATCCATCGCCACCGAACCTGGACGAGTACGCCTCACCTTTCGCCGCGAACCCATCGTCTCCAGCGGCCCGGAAAACGTCCCTTACAGCGACCCGCTGATCTCGGGAGTGACCTTTTCAGAGCACGATGGCCTGGCTGAGCTCGATGTGACGGGAACGGCTCCCCTGATGGCCAACTTTGCCGACGGAGGTAAGACCATCATCGTCACCGGGGCTCCAGCTCCGGCGCCGGTTGCCCAGGAAGCGCCGCCAGCAGCGCCGGCTCCGGCAAATCCGCAAAACCCATCGCCGCAGCCGCGGCAGCCCGCCGGACCGCGCTTCCTGGTGCTGATCGATCCAGCGCACGGCGGCAACGACATTGGAGCGGCCATCACCCCCTCGCTGCCGGAGAAAGATGTTGTGCTGGCGCTGGCGCGGCGGGTGCAGCGTGACCTCGTCAATCGCGGCATCGCCGCCGGCCTGCTGCGCAATTCCGACGTTGCCATTACGCTCGACCAGCGCGCCATCTGGACGAATGCAACACGTCCCGCGCTCTACATCGCGCTGCACGCCGCCAATACCGGACAGGGCGTCCACGTATTCACGGCGATGCTGCCTGCGGCCAACCTTTCGCCGCAAGGCTTCCTGCCGTGGGACACCGCGCAAGCCGCATTCCTGGACTTAAGCGGCTCGGTCGCCGGCTCGGTGGCCGCGGAACTGGAGTCCCGCAAACTGCCCAATGCCACGCTGCTGGCGCCGCTTCGTCCCATGAACAATATTGCCGCCCCGGCCATTGCGGTTGAAATTGCGCCTCCCGCCGGAAACGTAGACGAAATTGCCAGCGCGGCCTACCAGGAGCAGGTGGCGCAATCGATCGCCGCCGGCGTTGCCGCCGTCCGCGCCAAGCTGCCCGAGGTGAGACCGTGACCCGGCGCGTCCTGCTGATGTTCGCGGTGTTGGCGCTGATCGCGCTTGGCCTCACCTTCTACGCCCTGCACCTGAAGAGGAAAGTGGCCCGCGATGAGCAACTCGCCGCGGAACAACAACGGGCGCTGGCTCCGCTCACCAATGGTCCGCCCACGCCGGTCACGCTTTACATCGCTTCCGACAGCGATGGCACGCTGCGTCGCACCCAGGTGAACGTGACCTTGCCGCCGGAGCGCACCGAACGCGCCCGCGCCGTGCTGCGTGCTCTGTTCGGAGAGTATCTGCAATCCTCGTCGTCACATCCCATCGGCGCTGGCGCCGATGTCCGCGACGTTTATTTGTTGGGAGACGACACCGCCGTAGTGGACACCAATGCCGCCTTTGGGGATGCGCATCCTTCGGGCGTGCTCGCCGAAGAGCTGACCGTGGCCTCCATCGTGGTCACGCTCAACGCCAATGACAGCAAGATCGGGCGAGTGAAGATCCTGATCAACGGGCAGGAACGCGAGACGCTTGCCGGACATGCCGACTTGCGTCGATTCTATGAAGCCAGCAATATTGGCCAGGTCGTAAAGGATTTGCAGTGACCCTACCACGCATCGGCGTTTTCGATTCGGGCGTCGGCGGCCTCACCGTGCTGAAGGCCATGTCCGAGCAGTTTCCCGCCCACTACCTCTACTTCGGCGACACCGCCCGCCTGCCTTATGGCACCAAGTCAGCGGAAACCGTCGCGCGTTATGCAATCGGAGCCACTCGTTTTCTCGAAGCGCAGAACATCGATTTGCTGGTGATTGCCTGCAACACCGCCACCGCGCTCGCGTTTCCGCTCATTCAGCAAGCTGCACATGTGCCGGTCGTGGGTGTGGTCGAGCCCGGCGCCGCAATGGCAGCCGAACTGAGCAAGAGTCGCGCGGCCATCGTGATCGCCACCGAAGCCACGGTGAGCAGCCACGCTTACCGCGATGCGTTGCAGCGGCATGGCGTGGCTGCGCATGAAAAGGCTTGTCCGCTTTTCGTGCCGCTGGTGGAAGAAGGATGGATCGAGCATCCCGTGACGGAGCAGGTGGCCAGGATTTATCTCGGCGAGGCGCTGGCGCAAGCGCCGCAACAGGCCGACGTTCTGGTGCTCGCTTGCACCCATTATCCGCTCATTGCACCGCTGCTGCGTCGCATTGCGCCCGAGCACATGCAGATTGTGGACTCCGCTGAATCCACCGCGCGCGCGGTCAAGAAGATCATCGAGAAGCATCCCACCCTGTCGCCAACGGCGGGCGACAAGGGTGGGGCACCCGCGCAGGGGCTTGACGAGGAAAACCAAGGTGTCATCCTGAGCGAAGTGAGGCTGCCGCTCGCGGCAGCCGAACGGAGTCGAAGGACCCCTATGGATGCGAAGGTCTCTCCTGCCGAGCATCGCACCTTTCGCTTCTATGTGACCGATTCCACCGACAAGTTCAAGCGTCTGGCCACGCGCTTTCTTGGCCGCCAAGTGGATCACGTCGAGCATGTGGACCTGGGCGGATAACTGAAGGCTGACAGCTGATAGCTGACAGCTGATTCACGTACAATCGCCGCGTATGATCTATCGCTCCGATAATCGTTCGCCTGAGCAGATGCGGCCGGTCAACATTGTCCCCGACTTCATCTCCACCGCCGAAGGCTCGTGCCTCATCGAACTGGGCAACACCCGCGTTATCTGCACGGCCACCATCGAAGACACGGTGCCGCAATTTCTCCGCAACCGGGGCAAAGGCTGGGTAACCAGCGAATACGGCATGTTGCCGCGCTCCACCCTGACTCGCACGCCGCGCGAGGCCAACAAAGGACGCCAGAGCGGGCGCACCCATGAGATCCAGCGGCTCATTGGCCGCTCGCTGCGCGCGGTAACCGATCTGGAGAAGCTGGGCGAGCGCACCATTTTCCTCGACTGTGACGTGATCCAGGCCGACGGCGGCACGCGCACCGCGTCCATCACCGGCGCTTTCATCGCGATGGGCCTGGCCATGCGCCGCATGATCGAGTCGGGCGCGCTGACGGTCGCGCCCATCCGCGATTACATTGCGGCCACCAGCGTCGGCATCGTGGATGGCGAGATCATGCTCGATCTCTGCTACGAAGAAGACGCGCGCGCCGACGTGGACATGAACCTGGTGATCACCGGCAGCAAAAAGATTGTCGAGGTGCAGGCCACGGCTGAACATCGCCCCTTCGACGACGCCCAACTGGCCAGGATGATGTCGCTGGCAAGAAGCGGCATCGAGTCGCTGATCGTGAGGCAGCAGGCAGTGCTGACGGGCTTGCCGCTGAGGCAGTAGGGGCCTGAGGTTGGAATGAGGAGGCACTCTTAATGAGTAATTCGGGAACCCTTGCTGTCTTGGTAATTCTGTCGTTGCAAACGTTGGCTGGTGTTGCCCAATCCGGACAGAAGACAAATTCTGCAGATCAGCCAGCGACCGCTGTTTCAAGTGCCACAACGCTCCCAGCCTGGTTGCCCGTCCCGATTCCTCCAGAGTTGTATCAGAAGTGGAGGAAGTACGGAGTGTGGGATTACAAGCAGCAGGGATTCAAATATCGGGATTATGCGCAATTCAACTTCGGCGTAACCGCGGGCGCCGCAGGTCTCAGCCAAGATTCAGCAATGGCCATAGCAAGGGCATCCAAGCCGACACCGGATGATATCAATCGGCTGGACACTCCCGAACTCCTTGCCAATTTCAATCGCAACGTTGAGGCTTTTGACAAACTACGTGCGATGGCGGACTCAGATTCGCATGTCGTCCGAATCGCCCCAGACTATACTCTGCTCGACACAGACACTTCGTGGCCTCGTCAAAACCTCGGGTTCACAGAGATCCGCTGGAACGAGTACCGATCCAACTTTGAAAAGCTATCTCTCCAAGAGGGAATTGTGCGCACGGATGACTTTCCTGGAGCCATCTTTTTCATCGCTAAAGCTCGCGGACTCTGCACCGGAGGATCGAGTGCCGGTTTCGTGTACTCGACGAAGGCACTCACGCCCGTGTCCAAGTCGCCGAGAGAAACGCTGGAGACTGAGGCCCGACGAAATTCCAGCCGGCATTACGCGTATGTCTTCAAATCGCTGAGACCGAACTGGTATGCGTTTTATGAGGTCGATTGGTGATGCTAAGGCTGTCTCCCATGTTTGAGCCTTACAACTTCCGGATACTGATATCGCGTCGAGTTTGCCGTTGATTTAGAATGATCCGTCCCGCAGTATGCGCCCCTAACCGCGATTCTGCAGGACCGAATTCGAAATCCGTTCATACCGGGCGCGTCGCGCCTGAGGAAGGTTCTGCCATGAAACTTACTCCTGGAAAGCTTGCGGGCATCAAGGCCGTTTCAAACGATCGCGGAGTCATCGCCGCGGCCGCCATGGACCAGCGCGGTTCGCTGAAGAAGGCGCTGGGCACCTACGCCACCGACGCGGGCCTGGAAGAGTTCAAGATCCACGTGACTGAGGTGCTGACCAAGCACGCCAGCGCCATTCTGCTCGATCCCGAGTGGGGGCTGCCTGCCTCGAAGCGCCGCGCCAAGGGTTCGGGCCTGTTGCTGGCGTATGAGAAGACCGGCTACGACAAAACCCTGCCCGGCCGCCTGCCTGACCTGCTCGATGTGTGGTCGGTGAAGCGCCTGAAAGAAGCGGGCGCCGATTGCGTAAAGATCCTGCTCTACTACACGCCGTATGACGACCAGAAGATCAACGATCACAAACACGCGTGGACCGAGCGCATCGGTGACGAGTGCAAGGCCAACGACATCCCCTTTTTCCTCGAACTGGTGGGCTACAAAGAGGGCCTGGACGAGAAGGGCGCCGAATACGCGAAGCTGAAGCCTGAAGTGGTGGCCAAGTCGATGGCGGAGTTCTCCAAAGACCGCTACGGCGTGGATGTGTTGAAGGTCGAGGTCCCGGTGAACCTGCAGTTTGTCGAGGGCGCAAGATCGTTCAAGGGCGCCAAGGCTTACACCAAGAAGGAAGCGCTCGACCATTATCGGGCCGCCGCTGGCGCAACCGGCAAGCCGTTCATCTATCTGTCGGCCGGCGTGAGCAATTCCGAGTTCATCGAAGACCTGGAGTTCGCCGCCGAATCGGGTGTGAAGTTTAACGGCGTGCTCTGCGGACGCGCCACCTGGAAAGATGGCATCCCCATCTTCGCAGAAAAGGGCGGGGCGGCTTTCCGCGCTTGGCTTGAAGACGAAGGCGTGAGGAACATCGGCAATGTAAACAATGCGCTCAAGGCCGCGACTCCCTGGTACAGCATCTACGAGGTGCCGGAAGCGGTCGCAGCGCGGTAGAGCGGCGTGGGCGAGGACAGTCAACCATTTGCGAAACGATGGCGCGCGGAAAACCTCTGCGCGCCTTTGTTGTGGACCCGCGGCAGGCCAGCGGCACCGCTGCCGCAACTTCGACATCTGTGAAATGCATGAAAGTGGAGTCGATTCCGTGATCTCACGAGCACACATTTTTTTCACATTGATTGCAATGGTGAGCGTCGGCGCGGCGCTCTGGCTGGCGCCCTGTGCTGCGGCCCAGAATTTCAGCTTCCGCAATGCGCCTGCGTCGGCGGCGGAGATGAAGAATCCCTACAAAAGCGCCTCCGCCGCGGCGGTAGCCGGCAAGAAGCTGTATGCGCTGAATTGCGCGCAATGTCACGGCGGCAATCTACAGGGAATCGGACCGGCGCCATCACTCAACCGCGCTCCCGTCAAGAACGCGAAACCCGGAGAGTTGTTCTGGTTCATCACCAAGGGAAAGCTGGAATCGGGCATGCCCTCGTGGGCAAACCTGCCGCAGCAGCAGCGCTGGCAGATCGTGACTTTCCTGGAGTCGCAGGGCAACACCAAGGCCGCAGCGAAGTAACTTGTCACTGCTGCGATGACGCGAAATCCGCTATAACAGAGTGGTGAGTGCAAGCAATCCTTTTTTCGCTCCCAAGACGGCCCTGATCACCGGCGCGTCCAGCGGCATTGGACTGGAACTGGCGCATCTGTTCGCCCGCGATGGCTATCGTTTGGTGCTGGTGGCGCGCAGTCGCGGCGCGCTGCGTGAACTGGGTGACGATCTGCAGTCGCGCTACAACGTGACCGTGCGCATCTCGCCCAAGGACCTGGCACATCCGGCTGCGCCGACCGAACTCTACCAGGAATTGCAGGAGGCCGGCATCGTCCTCGACGTGCTGGTAAACAATGCCGGCTTCGGCGGCGGCGGGGCGTTTCTTTCCACCGATTGGAATAACGAAGCCGAGATGATGCAAGTCAATATGGTGGCGCTGACCCACCTCACCAAGCTATTTCTGCCGCAGATTCGCGCGCGCGAGGGCAAGGTGCTCAACGTGGCCAGCACCGCCGCCTTTCAGCCCGGGCCCTTCATGGCCGTCTATTACGCCAGCAAGGCCTACGTGCTGCATTTCACCGAAGCGCTGGCGGAAGAACTGCGCGGCACCGGCGTCACCGTGACCTGCCTCTGTCCCGGACCGGTGAAGACCAACTTTCAGAAGCGTGCCCATCTCGGCGACACCAAGTTGGCAACAAGTCCTCTGCTGGTGGATGTGCGCGAGGTGGCACGCGTGGCCTATGAAGGCATGAGGCTAGGCAAACGCGTGGTCATTCCGGGATGGAAGAACCGCTTTGGTGTGCAAATGCTGCGCTTATCGCCGCGCGAGATGGTAACCAAGGTGGTGCGGAAGGTTCAGGAGTCGAAGTAGCAATTAGCAACTAGCGCAACTAGCAATTAGCTCAGCCCCTCGGGCAACCATCGTTTCACCTGCTCATGATGCGGGCTCCATGCCTGCCACGCTGAACGCGCCCATTCCCAAACGGCTTGCGTGTGCTCGGTTACGCCGCGAGCGTTCCATACATGCAGAACGGTCTTGTCGCCCAGCGATTGCGGCGGAGTCAGCCAATGGAACGAACGTTTCTGCCGGGCCAATTCTGGCATTGCCTTCGCTGCCGCTGCATCCGTGAAGCCGCGTTCCACAATCAGGCAAAGCCGAAGCAGGTGAACGCCGACGGATTGTATGCTTTGCGGCGCGGGCGTTCCGGGATGCTGCACGGCATAGGCATCAACGGTCAAGCGGTGGACCGTCATAAACACAGGGTCAGAATATTCGCGCGCCAGGACCTCGCCGTAGATGGCCCAGCAGCCCGGTGACGACTCGAGGTAACGATGGGTCGGGCCGTCCTGCTGCGGAACCAACGCTCCGCAACCGATGCAGGGGATGCGCGGTTCCGAGATGATGGTCATGGCTGAAGTCTGAGTGCTGAGTGCTCTTACAACCCAAACAGTTCCCGCAGCCGCTTGGTCTGGGCGCGACTGACCGGGACCTCGGTCTGTTTTTTGTCTTCCATGCGGACCTGGTACGAGCTCTTGAACCAGGGCACGACTTCCTTGATGCGATTGATGTTTACCAGATACGAGCGATGCGCACGCCAGAACATGTTGGGATCGAGCGAGTCGAGCAGCTCTTCCAGGGTGCGGCAGTTCGATTGGCCCTCCATGCCGGTCGCTACAACGGTAATGATGCCGTCCTCAATCGAGGCGTAGCAAATGTCCTTCTGATTCACCAGAAAGAGCCGTCCGCCCGACTTGAGCAGGACTTTCGCGGCCGGCGGACGCGCTTGCTGCTCCAGCATTTTGACGATGGTACCGATTTGGTCGCCGGGCGAGCCGGTCGCCTCCAGCTTTTGCCGGGCCTTCTCCACCGCCTTCGCGACCCGCTTCTTGTCGAAGGGCTTGAGTAGGTAGTCAACTGCGTTCACTTCGAACGCCTTCACCGCATACTGGTCATAGGCGGTGGCAAATACGATCTGCGGCAGCGGCACTTTCTTGTCGATCAGCTTCTTGATAGCGCCGAAGCCGTCAAGCCCGGGCATTTGCACGTCGAGGAACAGCAGTTCCGGTGAGAACTCCTTGATCAGGTTCACGGCTTCCATGCCGTTCTTGCCCTGCGCCACGACGTCCACATCGAGATCGCGCAACAAATAGGCAAGCTCGTCACGCGCAAGCTGCTCGTCATCCACAATGACAGCGGATAATGACATCCAGTCTCCTGAATCCAGAACTGCTCAACCTTAACTATACCGAGATGGAGCGCCGGAACCAACCGGCGCAGGGAATCGGACTGCTACTCGATGAACCCCTGCCGCACCGCGTGGACGTAATCGGTGTAAGCTGGAACGCTTCCGCTGCGGCGGACTTCCAGCGCTACTTGCCCCCGATGATAAGAGGAGTGCAGGCCGACATGAGTGAGGATGTCGGCCACGCTGCTCTTCCAGGCCTCGCCTTTGGAGTTGGTGTAGTTGCAGTCTCCGGACAGATCGTCGTCGGACAGCCCGTCCAGATAGGATTGCCACGCAGTCTCCCCTTCGCGCAACTCCGTGGCGCACTCTGCGAGCGTGAGATCTGGCCACACGGCAAGGCGCGGTGGATGGTTGTGCAATCGGGCGAGCCACAGATGTTGCGCCGCAATGATGTGCGCCAACAACCTGGTCGAAGCTGGCGGATCAGATAAGCCAGCGAGGACGCGCAACACTTCAGCATTCGCCCAGAACTCGTATTCGAACTGGCGGCGGAAATGTTCCAAGAGAGTCATGGCGATTTGATATCTGAAATTGCCGGTGGGATGCGGAGACCGCGCATCTTGGCTGACGGCTGACAGCTTCCTTGTCGTACACTGATTCAAACATGGTCGTCATCTACGGCATCCATCCGGTCAGCGAGGCGCTGAAGTCTGGCGCGCACAGCTTTGAATACGTCGGCATTGCGCGCGAACGGCATGATCAGCGGGTACAGCGCCTGATTGACGACTGCCGCGCCAGCGGTGTGCAGGTGCGTTTTCTGCCGCGCGAGCAACTCGACCGCACCGCCAACACCAACACCCATCAAGGCGTTATCGCGGTCACCAGCAGCAAGCAATACGCGGACGTGGACACCCTGCTCGACCAGCGCCACGGTGAGCATAGTTTTCTGGTCGTGCTCGACAGCGTGGAAGATCCTCACAATCTGGGGGCGCTGATCCGCACTGCCGATGCCGCCGGCGCGGATGGTGTCATCATCCCGGAGCGCCGCGCCGCCGGATTGACGGGCACCGCGGTCAAGGCTTCGGCGGGAGCGTCCGAGCATCTACCGATTGCACGGGTGACCAACATCTCGCGCACGCTGGATGAGTTGAAAGAGCGCAACGTGTGGACGGTTGGTCTCGACGAACGCGGCACCCAGAGCTACGACGAAGTGGATTACAACATGCACTGCGCCATCGTGCTGGGCGCCGAAGGCAAAGGGCTGCACGA
>PLYW01000130.1 GCA_003151875.1 Acidobacteriaceae bacterium | reverse complement strand
CACTTCCTTCTGCCGCCGCACCTCGACTGAACTCATACAGCTTTCCAAGTAGCGCCCCTCTTGAGGGCCGTCAAGACGATGCTCAGATTGGACGTCTTCACGACCGTGACCGAATTGCGTGGATTCGTGAACCCGCGCACTTGCTCTGGAAAGAGCGAAGGTTGCAAGTTCTTACGGGTTTGCGGGCCCCGGTATCTTCACTTGCACAAGCAGCATCATGGTCGCCGTTTTGGCCGAAATAGCATGAGGCAACATCGGTGGCATGTAGGCAAAGGATCCCGCGTTGGCCCGATGAATGTCTTCGCCGAGTTTCACGTCTGCTTCGCCGGATAGGAAACACAGAACAGCCGGAGTCGGTGCCGAATGGGTTGAGAGTTCCTGCCCTGGCGAAAACCCGAACAGAGTGATGTTCACATGCTCGTCCTTCTGGAGCACGCGGCTAAGAATCCCTTCCTTCGGAATGGACGCATCCGCCAGCAGATCGCCAATGAACTTATATTCCATCTTTCCCATTCCTTTCTCATTTCCTGAATAGATTCGTTCGACCTGAAGTTACGCACGCCGTTTTGGATTCTCCCCCGCGATTCTCCCGCGCGGTTTCCTCAAAAGTGTGCCGCAAGCACGAAACCCACGCCATGGCTGCTTGTAGAAGTCCCTCGGAGACTTAATAAAACTGTGGTTTCCCGGTACCATTTCCGTATCGTTCACTTCTCACAAATATATGCATAGAATTCTATGCCAAGATTGCCTGTATTATCAACAAGTTGCAGGCCTATCCCCGAAGGCCCGATGCGGGGCTGAATTCGTGAAGGAGTCAACCAGAGGTCTCGGGAGGGTTGAAAAGATCGCGACGAGTTGCTCCAGCGTTACATTCCCAGTCGGCAACATGAGTCCGCCGGAGGACGGGATGTTGATCGACTCGCGGGTCACGCTGAGCGGTGGCTTGTAGCCCTGCTGAGGCTCAACAATGCACCACCCGTACTTCGGGGAGACCGACCAAATCTCGGCCCACTCGTCCTCCGACAACGCCTGCAGCGACATGGGAAGCAGGATGTTTTCTTCCTTATAGATCATCTCCTGCACCGCACTCAGCGCCGCGTTCACGGCGTCCAACAGCTGAGCCTTCCATTCGTCCACCGTGGCTGACTCACGCTGAATGCATTGCCCGAACCGCTTGACCAGATTGCGAACGGCATCATCCTTGGCCCACATTACTTTCGATGGACCGGTGATGCCATGCCGCTCCAGGCACGAGAACAATGCGTGTTCTTTGCGCTGGTAGTGCTTATCAATGTCCATCAATTCGTTAAACGACTGGCGGAGGCGCAGTGCGATCGCCGTCGCAGCGGCAGCGTCCGTCCCCGCATGCAATTCCGACAATGTCTTCTGCATCTCGACGATCACGCCGCGCACGCTTCGTTTTCGCGACGGAACGTGTCAACCGGATGCCCCGGGGCAATCGTCTTGCTGGTTGGTATTTGGACTAGGACCTCGCGCGTCACTTGCGAGTGAAGGTCACACATCGATCGGACCTCTTCCACGGGCATCCCTTCGGCCATCAACTCCTGCTCCATAGCGATGATTTCGGAGTAGTCGGTCTGCTGTACGATCTCGCGCATTTGCCGCCGCACTTGCTCGGGCGGATTTCCGGCGTGCAGGTGCTTAATGATGTCCTTCAGGATTCGAACTCGATTGGCTTTGTTGTCGATCACTTCGCTCATGTCACATTCCTTACTTCGAGGGTACGCACGCAGATGGGCCAGGCAGATGACTTTAGTCACACTGCTGCGCATTGCCCTTAACATTTAGCGGCCCAAGTAGGACTCTCAAATAGTGGGGTGTCGTCCCTGAATCACGTTAGCGCTTTATCGGAGGCGCGCCTTCAGAGACGAGTGCGGGGAAAGAAAGCGTTGCGGCGCGCGTTCGATAAAGCCGTCTGACGGGCTGCTCGAAAACAATCTCGCCACTTCTGAGCTGCGCGTAGGCCACCTGATCGTTGTGCGAGTTTCTCGTATGAGCAAATCCGCCGAAGCGGTCCCGAAGTCCGGTTCGGGGAAGTCACTTGGACGTGTTGTCGGCGACTCGTACACTGGCCTAAACGGGCTGTGGGAGCGAATTAGATTTCCGGCCGTGTCGTCGGGGACACGGAAACGTCCTATCCTTGTCCTCCTGAGCAAAGTGGGGTTGCGGCTGCAACCGAGCGCCAGTTCGGGAAGGGGCTCCGACAGGAATTCTTGAAGGACAGAATCAAATCACGCACCCGGGAGCGGCGCTCCAGCAATTTGGTCAACAACCGATCGAGCTCGTCTGCGGCACAGCCGTACCACTCAGCAGGAATCTGATCGACGAGCGGCCACAGTGAACTCTCCGGAAAGCTTTCGATCTTGCTCAGCCACGGCTCGAAGCTGTCCCACCCTGTGACACCGGCGTACACATCGTTGCGCCCGAAGACGCCACGCAATGGTGCATCCGGGAAGCTCCACTCGCCGGCGTTGAAAAAATATCCCTGATCAATGAACGTTGCGGTGAACTTGCGTTCGCGCGGGCGCCTCCAGAAAGCGACCTGACGGCCATCGGCGTTGCATGTCCATTTGTCTAGGGCGAGTACCCCGGCAAAGGAATCGATGTTGCGCACGCGTCCGAGCATCCCCTCGGGCAGGTAGTCGTAAACCTGGCCTTCCAACGGCGATACAACGTAGCGTGAGCCGAACGACAGCCCGGCGGTGAACATGGTGCGCTGGCCGCAGAGCTCAACGCGCAAATCGGGTGTGTGCTCCACCAGCCACGGGTGCACATCAACGATGGCGGGCACCGGAACCGGCAGGCCGATCATCTCAGCCAGGCGCGTGCCCAGCCAGTCATTCACCAGCACTCGCGGGTGCTGTGGGTTATTTGAGAATTTGACGACATAGTGATGTCCGTCGGCACAGCGCATGAGATGGCTCTGCGCGCCGCCGCGCATCCTGCGGACGTGTTGGACCGCTTGTATTGGCATGTTGGGTGTCCATTTCGGCCGCGTTACGCATTCGCAGCCCGTGGTTAGAGTTTTTGAGGAGTAAGGATTCGGCCCGGTTCAGAGGTTGAACATGGCGATGGGCACAGGAAGACAGCGGACAGAGTAAGAAGACTCGCTGGTGCGATCGAGGAATTGCCTTTGGCTACGAGCGACGTTTTCTAGGCAGCTGGAGCAGTGCCAGGACGGAGAGAGGTTCGAGGAGTTTGCGGGGACGGGCGCGAAACGTTCTATCGGCGCCGGCGGCTTGGTCGAACCGCAGTCGTACCTTCGCGGATCTGCAAGGGAACAAGCTGACCGGTCGATAGGTTGTAGAACCCGCCTTGATACGAAACTGAGCCGTGGCGCAGCAGTTGTGTGAACATGCCCAATGCCTGGTAGGCCAGATTCTGGTTGATAAAGGGTTCCTGCCGGGTTAAGGCTTCGGCTGCGCTGCAAGACGGTTGATCGTCGTCCTTTACACCGAGTGCCGCAATCTCCGGGAAAAGCTCCGTGACCGATGGCAGACGATACTTCTTCTTTTGATTTACTCGGTTCTTGGGCTGCCCGAGGATGAACTGTCCGCTGGAGGCGTTGTTGCCAAGGTCAAGCCAGTACAAGACCCTGGATTGCAGCGCCCACTTTTCGATGGCCCGCCGAGCTTTGCGCGTATCGACACAGCCAATCACGAGATCGAGCTCTGCGTTCTTGGCGATCTGCTGTATTTGTGCCTGCATCCCCTGCCAGGTCAGACCCCAGAAGAGGTTGATCCGATGTGCTAGCACGATAGCTTTTGGAAAACCGATCTCCGTTCGGCAGAAAGCCTGGCGCACACAGTTGGTTTCGCTGACCGTGTCCGGATCGATCAACGTCACCTGCAGGCCGCCAGGATGGCCGAATGCCAGCATGGCCCGGTGGAGGTAGGGAAGGCCGGAAACAATCGCGCTGCCGTTCCCGCCGCAGCCGACCACCAGGATGCGAATCGGCCGTTCCAGCAGTTGAGGATCGAGAGTGTGAGTCATCGTCGCTCGGTCTCCAGTCTCTTAAGGTATTGATCCAATGTCTCCAACTCGATGAGCGTAGACAGCGGGAACCGCTTTTTCCCTGCCAGGCTTTTCCAAAGAGCCGTCGTTCCGCCACGGCGCTTGGTCAAACGTCCGCCGCCGCCCGGATGGGTGAATTCGCTCTGGAAGAAGGCTTGTTGCCATGAAGCTATTGAAGTCACAGTCAAAGATTTCGGTGTGCGCATCGTCCCTGCGCACACGGTGCCGTTAAGGCTGTCGATATTCCAGTAGGGCGCTGCCGCCAACTTGCTGTCTGGAGCCGGCCTGCGGCTGGCCGAAAGCGCGCGAACGTACAAAACATTGTTCCGCACTACAAACAGCAACGCCGGGTGGGGAAACCGTTTGCCGGAGATGCTCTCAAGTTCCGATCCGGCGCGGAAGAACATTGGCCGTACCGCCGCCGGTGTCCACCACGCCAGCAGGTCAGGAGTTCGCGCGACGACATGTTCCGGCAAGAACTCCACTGGGCACCCGGTCCCAAGCTGGCGGGCCAACTCCCGCAAACTGGCCGTACTGAGCAGTTGTCCGGCGCCAAGAACAGGCCTTACATCGCCGTTTTGCTGCACTACCCCGTGCACAGTCGCCATGTGGCGGCTTCCGTGATCGTTCTTGTAAAGGAGCACGGCCTGATACAGCTTCAATTCGAGTTCGCTTCCGACATCAATACTGAATCGCATGTGGGTTTCTCCCGGCTCTCGATAATGGTTTTGATCCGCACCGTGAGCACCAGCACCCTCATGAGCGTCTCCATGACGGCGAGCGCTTGGCGCACGCTGGCGGGATCATCCGCACGCACGGGAATGATCAGGTTGGGTTCCGGCGTCTCCTGACCCCAGTATTCGCATTCGTCGTCGAAACACGCCATGACGGCGTCGCACGCCCGGAAGTACAGCAAGACGGCGGGCAGCGGCAGGTCGAGCGAGTGGTAACTGCGCTCGCGCTCCAGCCACTTGTCGTCGAGCCTGGGCCGTTCCATCGAATGGGAAACTCGCTGTAACTCAGTGGTGGTTTCGAGCAGCTTCCTCAACCTTGGGACGGCAGGAACTGGAAACGAGGTCAGAGGCCGGCTCGTACCGGAACGGTGTTCGTCCTTCAGACACGGCGGCAGGTCCTGTTCGAGATTTGGGATCTCATACGAATCAGGATCATCCTCTCCCTCGGCCCACTCGGTCATTTGTTCGATGCGTTCCCGAGCATCCAAATCGTCATAGACGCGGATCCAGCGGTATAGAGACCGGCGCAGGGCGTCGTAAAACGCCTGTCCCATGCCGGCGTAGGCACCTTCAAGTTCTTTGATCGCCTCACCCACGCCCAAGACGAAGGACGACTCCGTATTGAGAACGAAGAAGAGTTGTCCGGGGGAGGTTGGCTCTGCTTCCCCGTAGACGCGGTCGACGATTGCTTCCCCGAGCGTTAGAGAAAGTTCGAAGTGTTCAGCAATGGCGGATTGGCCACGCTCGGCCAGATAACGGCGGAGCACCTGCTCGACCAAGGATGAGGAAGTTTTCCCGGCGGCGATCCAGTCCGATTCACTGGCCTGGTCGATTTTCACCAGAGTTAGGGCCAGCACGGTAAGGGCGGACGAACCAAAGCTGATCTTATTGCCGGCATGAACTGCTTTAAGCCGCGGTATTCCGATCAGGCTGGCGGGATTGGCCAGATACCCGGTCCGGGGAAGACGGGATCCCCGCTTCCTTGCAGCGAAAGAGCCCGTGCGAGAGCATTGCTTGCTTCTTGCGAGTCTGGGCATTCGAGCGACTCCTGCATAAGTTTGGTCAGAGGGTTGGCGCTGGCCTGCCGACCCTCTGATTCGCGGATTTCCTGTAATAGAGATGGTTTGCTGGCGTCCGGCATGTCATCAGCCCTTCGATCCGATGGCGCGCTCGAATGTGTAACGCAGACGGTCGCCAACCGTTTCAGGTCCCGTAATGGCTGCGTTAGTCAGCTCGGGAAACTGAGCGGCGTAGAACGAACGGACTTCCTCAATCGAGAATTTTGGGTTCGGGCATGGCAGCGTAGTTCCGTGGTAGACAAATTCACGTTCGACTAGGTTGATTTTCATGATGCTTCACCTCCTCCCTCCTCCTCTGCAGCTGTCGTTTCCGGTTGCGCCTGTGGCGCAAACAGCGAGGGTGCCTCCGGTTCCCGAGGGACAGGTGCCCCCGCTGGTGCCGCCGGAGTTGCCGGACTCGTCGGGCTGGATGGCTTAGCCGACTTCTTCCGTGCCTCTTCGCGAGCCGCTTTTGCGGCCGCATCCATTTCTGCTTTGGCAGAGGCCAGTGTGGATTAGAGTTGGATGTGCGCCCCAGTGAATTCCACCAGCTGCTGAGGAAGGTCGCGATCGAGTTCCTCGGCTGTGCCGGTGATTGCCAATGGGGTGGTGAGGGCATTGTCTTCGGTGTCAGACGCCTTCTGCGGAACGATGGTGGCCCTGATCGTGTCGCCCTCAACAAGGGAGATGGTCAGTAGCAACCTGCGTTTGCGCAGTAAGGGCATAAGTTCTGTGAACATCTTTTTCCTCCAAAACTAATGACTTAGGGGGCAAGCTTGCATACGTGATCGGGACAGATACTGGAGGGCCGTAGGCGCCCTGACGTGAACGACTAAACCTCACGAGCACGCCGGGGAGCGCTGAGGGTCTGCTCTGAGGGGGAGATGATGGATCTGCAGATCCGCAGTCGATCGATTAGAGAGCGGGCGCCTAGGCATCAATGATCTTGACCAAAAGGCCTCGTGGATGGGAGCGCCTAAGTGAAACAAACGAAGGGGCATAAACCAGCCGCCTACGCTATCTCAAAATCTATGGGTTATGAGATGCTCAACGGGCATTCCACGGCTTGCCCAATTACCCTCCGAAAATTCACTGTGCAAGTTCCAGATTCCGTGGCGTCAGCCTAGACCTCGCAGGGCTGCCCAATAACACAAGCTTTTGGGCAGACTGCAGAGAGGCGATTGCGTCCTTGGTCAACTTGGAATTGATCGCCACCGGATTCGACCTTACGCTGTCGCGATTGTTCTTCCCGCCTGTGACTGGGAATCAAACCAAGCGCCCGATTTCGTGAGCACTGCATCACCTCTTCAGTTCTCGGGGCCGCCAGAATGCATGAAAAAACATCAAACCTTACCCCACCCGTCGCGCTCGCAACTCACCAAATGCTGAGAACAGTAAATCTAGAATTCGTGTCTGTACTGCCGGGCTAAACTCCTCATACAGCGTGTTTGCGCGCACGGCTGACCGGCACCGTTGTTCTTGTTCTTGAGCTGAAGCACTGGGCGCACTCGAGGCTTCATTGACTTGCCAATCTCGGCAAGAAGCATCTCGATTGCGGGGTAATATGAGGTTTCGTTTGTTGCGTAACCAGACGAGCGTATCTCGGCAAGTTTGGACAGATAAGCGGTTACGGGGTTCCCTCCTCGGTTTTACAAGAGGCAACGTCGCAACTCAAGCACAATGAATGCTTCGGGTATTTTCGCATTTGCGCTCAATTTCGGGCATCAATCTGGTTATCGCCAAATTACAGGGTTTGGTGCCAAACCTAGAGCCGTGACGGCGGTCACTGGTTTTCCGGCTAACCAGTTGGATACTAAGAGGGCTTGTATGACCTCGGAGGTGCACTTGAATCCATCTACAAACGAGCCGACTGTGAAGTGCCCACAGTGTGGTAGCGAAATTAAGCTGACTGAATCGCTGGCCGCACCACTGCTCGAAGCAACGCGCCGGGAATACGAAAGAGCCTTAGCGCAAAAGGACAGGGAGGTCGCCCAGCGTGAGCGCGCCCGGACGAGTGCCTCCAGAACCCCAAGGACAGGCTGCCGCTGGTAGTCCTTGGCGATGTCGAGCCATACGCAGGTATCGATAAGAATCTTGAACATGCAACCTCACTTCATTACAAACATCACGGGATGTGCGTCCGAACGGCAGAGTCCAGCCGCCGGTGGACCAGAGATATCGTTGTCAGAATATCGAGCGCGTCCTGCTCGGTAATGTTCCAGTGAATTTTCGGGGCATGCGCCGTGGTGTTCCGGAACGCTCCGAACAGTCCCTTAATAAGGTTCGCCAGCCCGGAATGCTCGTTGCGCTCGCTTTCGGTCGTCAATGAGTTGAACGCAAGCCGAGGACACCCTGCCTTCCCGATGCCCAGCGCCTCATCGACCAATTGAGAACCATCCGAGCCCAGACCGGTCTTCTGACGCAGCTTCGCCGCCACGCTCTTTGCTGCCTCGAATACCGCATGGAAGTAATTGTCGACGACAAGTTCAGCGCGGCAGAATTCAAGCACATCGGGGTGTACCTTCCGTTCAATGAGCACTTTCCGAAGGGCGCTCGCCATTGCTTCTGCTTCCGTCAAGGTGCGCGCTGTTGTAACCGCCCGGAGGGTTCCGTCTTCACCGAGTGAGAATCCGCTGAAGGCCAGAACGCCGTTCAGCTTTCCTCGTTCCGACTCAAAGTAATCCCGGTGGCCCACGTGGCGTACCGGATTCATCACATGAGTGACAAATCCCAGGATGTTGTTGGCACAGCCATCGGAGTTTTGCTTCGCGGCGAGCGCTGCATACAGGCGATGCCGTTTGGTCATCTGTGGTATCGGATCAGGGAACCCACATTCCCGCAAGAATCGCCCAATCTCGGACCCCGTCAGTCCGGTGCTGGTATCTCCGAGAATGTCGGAAAGCGCCTGCAGATTAGGTTCATCGAATTTCGGTATCGCAGCCATCGACTCAGTCGTCCTCTCCGCTATCCCGCGCGTGCAGCGTTCAGATCGTCATGCTCAAACGCTGACGACATGCGTTCGATCTCGGTTTTGGTGATGCCCCGCCGCGCGGCTTCGTCGCGCCACTTCGAGACGGCCTTGCCGACCTGTTTTGCTATTTCGCGGGCTTTGCTGTCCTCCAGATCGAAATATCCCGCCACTTCCATCGCCAGCGCGAGGGAAGCCGTGTTGTCCTCTTCATTGATCGCCGTGGCGAGGATGCGCGGTTTGATGTCCGTTGGCACCGGGTTGAGATCGTAGGCCGGCGACAGGCGCCAGCCTTCCTGCCCCGCGTAGAGAAAGCCGTGATTGCGCAGGTGGTCGTCGGTATTGGAAATCAGGATATTGAACACCAACCGCCGCC
>PLYW01000256.1 GCA_003151875.1 Acidobacteriaceae bacterium | reverse complement strand
TGCGAATCGAGATTGCCGGTGGGCTCGTCGGCCAGCACAATCGCGGGCTGATTCACTAACGCGCGCGCCAGCGCCACTCGTTGTTGCTCGCCGCCGCTCAACTCGGAAGGGCGATGCTCCAGACGCTGGTCAATGCCCAGCAGTCGCGTGATCCGATTGATGTATTCGTGATTGCCGTTCCCGTTGCTCTTGCCGGCGATGTCGCGGGCGATGTCGATGTTGCCTTGCGCGGTCAGTGTCGGCAACAGGTTGAACTTCTGGAAGACGAAGCCAATTTTCGATTTGCGCATGCGCGTGCGCGCCGAGTCCGACAAGGCCGTGAAATCTGTGCCGTCGATCAATACCCGTCCGGAGTCGGCGTGGGTCAGGCCGCCCAGGATGTAGAACAGGGTGGACTTGCCGCTGCCAGACGGGCCGACAATGCTGACGAATTCCCCCTTCTCGACCGCGAGGGAAACGCCGCGCAAAGCGGGCACATCCACCTTGCCGATGTGGTAGGTTTTGCGAACATTCTCAGCTTGAATCATCCACGCCATGCGAATCCTNNACTCTTCCGATACTCCCCAAGCCGTGAAATTCGCGTTACAACAGCAGCATGATGAGAGCGTCTTCCGAGGCCAAACATGCGCAGTTGGTGGAGCGAGCGGTGGAGTGGCTGCGCTATACCTACCGATGCGGCATCATCCTGTCGGAGCAGTCTTGCGCCAGCGGCGAAGTTCCTGACGTGATCGGCTGGAAAGGCTCCTGCCAGTCGGTGGTTGTGGAATGCAAGATCTCCCGCAGCGATTTTCTCGCTGACGCAAACAAGCCGTTTCGCCTGAAGCCGGAAGAGGGTCTAGGGAGCCGGCGGTTCTATATGGCACCGACGGGCTTGATTGCGCGCGAAGAATTGCCCAAGTATTGGGGCCTGCTCGAATGCAAAGGCCGGCAGGTGCAAGTGTCTGTGAAACCGGGAAAACTGGACCTGAGAAGCCCAGTGGGTCTGATGAAAGAGATGAACCTGCTATTGGCGAGCCTCCGGCGAGTGGAGGTACGCATCGAGCCGCAAACCATCACGGAGTTCCTGAAGTGGAAGAACCGTCTGGCGGAATACAACGGTGGACGCCTGCCCGAGGGCATTACCGCGCCAGACGAAGAGCAGAACCATTATCTTGTCACGTGACTCTCTCATCACGCGCTGGCAGCAAATAAACCTGTTGTCACAAAATACTGCAAAGGGTTTAAGCTCACCCTAGTTGGCTCCTCGCGACATTGACATTGCGGAGGTGACCATGACCAACTCCACCAGCTTTGATCTCTATCTCGAACCTTGGCTTACGGCGCGCGTGCCGCGCATTGCCGAGTACAGCCGGCAACTCGCCGACTTCTACGACTGGGTGCGCACCGAAGTGGACGCACAGGCGAACTATACCGACCGCTACGCGCCTCCGGCGTTGGAGACCTACGACCGCAATGGCGAAGTGGTGAACCGGGTTGTCGCGAACCGGTGGTACGACCAGCAACATCAGGAGCTGTATCGTCGCGGCATCATCGGATTGCCCTATGCGGAGCAGGCGCCTCATCTGCTGACCTTTGCCATGGGCTATGTGTTATCGCAAGCCGACATCAGCTTGCATTGTCCGGTTACTCTCACCGGAGCAGTGGCATACGTACTCAGCGCGCATGCGCCGGACGCGGTGCGGCAGCAATTTCTTTACGACGTTGCGCGCATGGACGGCCTCGCCAAGACCGGCGGCACATGGGCGACCGAGCAACATGGCGGCAGCGACGTGGGAGCGACAACCACCACGGCAGTTCAGCACGGCGACCGCTTTGCGCTGCACGGATTGAAGTGGTTTACCAGCAACGCCAACAGCGGTCTTGCATTGGCGACGGCGCGGCCCCAGGGGGGCCGCAAGCGGGACGGCCGGGCTTGGTCTCTACCTCGTGCCCAGTCATCTGGAAGATGGTGGGCCCAATCACTATCGCATCCGTCGCTTGAAAGACAAGCTCGGCACCAAAGGGCTTCCGACCGGAGAGATCGAATTACTCGGCGCGGAAGCTGTCGAAGTTGCTGCGCCTCCTGATGGCTTCCGGTTGATGATGGATGCGCTGGAGTACAGCCGCGTTCACAACGCCGTTGGGTCGGCGGGCGTACAACGCAGGGCACTGCGCGAGGCCCTTGCCTGGGCGAAATCGCGCCACGCCTTCGGCCACGTGCTGGTGGATTACCCCATGGTGCAGGACGAGCTGTTGCGCATGCGCGTGCAGTTCGAGGCAGGTGCGTTGCTCGCCTTCGAGGCTGCCATCGCTTTCGACGAGGCGCAGCACGACCCGGAGCGCCGCACCTGGTTGCGATTGGTTACCGCGCTGGCGAAGTACTTGACCGCGGAGTATGCCATTACAGCGGCCCGAGCTGCGCTGGAGTTGATCGGCGGCAACGGCTATACCAGCGACTATCCCGCGGCCCGCCTGTTGCGGGATGCGCAAGTGCTGACCGTGTGGGAAGGCCCGGCCAATATTCAGGCGCTGGAGTTGCTGCGTTTGCTCGCCCCTCGCTATCGCGGCTGGGAGCAATACCAGTCGCGAATGCAAGCGATCCAAGAGAAGCTCCCAGTGGCGCACGACAGACTGCGGAAGGCAATGCAAGCCAGGCTCAAGGGCGATCGCGAGGCTGTAGCGATCGCCATGCGCGATGAGCACAGCGCACAACGTTACGCGAGGAAGCTGTTGCATCGCTTGAGCCAGAGCCTGGCGTTTGCCCTGTTGTGTGAAGCGGCCGGCGTCGCACAGCAGAACGGCAACCCGTTGCCGGGGCATAGCGCCTGGCGATACTTTGAGGAGATTGAACCGCCGGCCTTCGGAATGGAAGACGACAACGCGCGCCGCGGTGTTCTGGAACTATTAAGCGACGAGGCGGTGCAATCCGCCTATGTGATCTAGACGCCTTCGCTGGAGATTTCCGGTGCGCGCAGGCGGGCGGCTTTGCTTTCGTCCCAGCGCACCCAGGCGATGTAAAGAACGACCAGGATGTTGATCCCGAGGACCGCCCAGTGAAGTTGGTTGGGGCGGCGAATTACTTTGTAGATTTCGAACGGGAGGTACACGCATCCTGAGATGATTGCTAGCCATTCCGCCCACGCGCGTTGCCTCCACAAGCCGTAGCCTTCCGCGAAGCGCAGAATGGCGTAAGTAATCGCGATCGCACCGATCATTACAAGACTAGTGCCGGAGATTTTGTCTGCCGCGTGCAGAAATTCCTGCGACCAATGGCGACTGGGATTGATATGCAGCGAGAAAAGAATATGCTCTGCTGCCTCCTCGAAATCCACATCACGCCGAATCATGACGATCAAGAAGTAAGCGCTAGCCAGAGCCAAAGCTCCTTTCAGCGCCTCGAATACCGCGACCATGCGCAGCCCGCCCTGGTGGGTGTGCTCACCCGTGGTACGCCGGATGCGAGTTCGAGTGGCGATGCGGTTCATACCCTGAGGGGCTTCGCTGACGGTAGTACTCAGCGTAGCTTACCAGACGTTGCGTGCTCCAGAATTCTGCCTCATTTTGAGATATAAGCCCAGCGTGTTGGGCTGGTTTGCAGCCGATTCTAGATTCTGCGGTGTTGGGTCAGGTGGTTGCGCTCGGGCAACTAAGGCCCTGGCCAACCTGTGCGGCTTCGAGCATCTTGGTCACGGTGGTGAATTTTTCCCGGCAACGCCCGTCACAGGCGCAGGCGAGTTCGGCTGCATCGATTTGCCGCCATGCAGCATAGTCCACCCACCAGACATGCCTTTGCGCCAGCAGTTGGAGAACCCCCGCTCTCCCCGGTCGTGTACTATCCGGCACTTCTTGCGCAATCCTCTGGGCTACTAGCTGAGCCTCGGTGCGATTGGTCGGAATGGTTCCCGAAGGGCCTCGCTTTGCCCATCCCACCACGTACAGCCTGTCTTTGACTTTTCCTTCTACGTTGGCGAATACCCCGTTGGCAGGAGTAGCGATGCAGCAGGGACGCGTCTCATATCCGATGCAGGTGATGGCCAGTTGCGCGGGAATTTCGTGGAGCGCTCCGTCGGCAGAACGAAACCGCACGGCGCTGAGTCGGCCATCACCGAGGAAGGCGATGGGCGTCAAGTTGAAGTGAAAATAAATCATGACCGAAGCCGTGCGCGATTGGTCCGCGGCGAAACTGCGTAAGGTTTCAACGATTGCGCCATCTCCGGCGAGGGTGGTCGAATCCTGCACCATGGGACACGCGCACTGCAAAGTGCCCAGTTCGGCGAGTTCGTGCTGGGTGAACTTCGCATCCGCAGCACTGCGCCGGCCGACGACGTGGATGGCCTCGATAGGCTGCGTTTCCAGCCACGACGTCACTTCGGGTGAAAGATCGGAGCCGGCCAACTCGGTTGCACTCTTGGCCAGGACGCGGGCCACATCAATCGCCACATTGCCGTTGCCGATGACGACTGCCGACCGCACACCGTCGATTGGCGGCGGTTGGCTGTCCGGATGGCCGTTATACCAGCCGGTAAATGCGCCCGAGCCGAGGACGCCCGGCAGTTCCTCGCCTGGAATGTTGAGACGTCGATCGCGCGAGGCGCCGGTTGCCAGCGCGACGGCATCGTAGAGCGACATCAGCTCCTCAAGACTAAGGTCACGGCCAACTTCAACATTGCCGAAGAAGCTGACACGGTCGCGGGAAAGCACACGATCCAGCACACGCGCAACCGCCTTCGTGCCCTGATGGTCCGGAGCAACCCCATAGCGGACAAGTCCGAATGGCACGGGCAGCCGTTCGAAGATGTCGATGGAAGCATCGGGAACCAGGCGAAGCAGGCTGTCCGCCAAGTAACAACCCGCCGGACCGCTGCCGATGATTGCGATTTGTTTCATGAATGCGGCTGGCGTGTAAGCCGTTAGCTCTTAGCTTCTAGCCTTTTGCCTTTTGCCTTTAGCCCTCAGCTCTCAGCCGTCAGCTTTCGGCTCTTACCTTCTCGTTCCTCGCTAACCATTAGCCACTAACCACTAGCCCCTGCCTTAATGCAGCTTGACGTACTCGTAGTCCACGGGATTGTTGTTGATGCCGCGATCGGGAGGCGCAATCCATGCAGCCATCTTGCCCTGTTCGTTTACGCCGCGCATTAGGCTCATTATGTAAGCCCTGTCACTCTGGCTCGGCAGCCATTCGCCAATCTGCGCGTTGAACTGCTCCTGGCCGATCGGCCGTCCGGTGAGATCGGTGGCAACGCCCGCCCACGCTCCGATGTTGCGCCGGAAACGCGTGCTGGGCAGCGACAACCGAAAGGAATAGCCGGCCTTCTCGATCAGCCGATTCCAGCGCTTCACGCCCAGTTCACAATCGCGGACGTAGGAACCTCGTGTGACTTCGTTCATCGCGTTGCGCATCGGGATTTGCTCGGTCTTCGTGCTACCGTTCCCGTCGGGCAGCTCCAGCGAAAAGGTCTGCTCGATAGCAATGTGATCTTCGTATTGCGCCTCGTCCGGCCGGCCCTTCAATCCGTTCGCGAAATACGAAGCCGCATTGGAGGAAGTTTCCGATCCGAACAGGTCGAGCGACGAGCTGAACCAGAAATTCAGATACTTCTGCACCGTGGGCAGATCGATGGCGCCGGCGTTGCGGACGGCCAGCGGATCTTCGGTGCCTAACTCCTTCATCACTTCCAGCGTGCGCCTGACCACGCGGTTGATGCCGGTGTCGCCGACAAACATGTGGTGCGCTTCTTCGGTCAGCATGAACGAGCAGGTGCGGGCCAGCGGATCGAAGCTCGACTCGGCCAGTGACTTCAACTGGAACTTGCCATCGCGATCGGTGAAGTAGGTGAACATGAAGAAGCTCAGCCAGTCGTTGATGGGCTCGTTGAAGGTGCCGAGGATGCGCGGCTTGTTGGCGTCTCCAGAGTGGCGCTCCAGCAACTCTTCGGCTTCTTCGCGGCCATCACGTCCAAAGTAGGCGTGCAGCAGATAAACCATCGCCCACAAATGGCGGCCTTCCTCGACGTTCACCTGGAACAGATTGCGCAGGTCATACAGCGAGGGAGCGGTGTGGCCGAGCATGCGCTGCTGCTCGACCGACGCAGGCTCGGTATCGCCCTGGGTGACAATTAGACGACGCAATATAGCGCGAAATTCACCCGGGATTTGCTGCCAGACTTCCTGCCCATAGCTATCGCCAAAGCCAATCTTGCGGTTGGGATCGCGGTCAGCGAGAAAGATTCCCCAGCGGTACTCCGGCATATGGACGAATCCATAAGTGGCCCAACCCTTCGCGTCCACCGAGGTCGCGGTGCGCAGATAAACGTCAGCCACCTGAAAATCGCGCGGACCGAGGTCCTGCCACCACTTCAGAAATTCCGGCTGCCAATGTTCCAGTGCGCGCTGCAAGGTGCGGTTGGAGCCAAGATCGACGTTGTTCGGAATGCGGTCCTGATAATTGATTGCCATCACACCCTCTCCCAATTGAAGCGCGCCTTCGATCCGGTGCCGAACAGCTTGAGCGCGCCCTGCTCGCCGGTCGAGTTCGGCCGGATGAATACCCAGTTCTGCCATGCGGAGAGGCGGCCAAAGACCTTGGTCTCCGTGGTTTCCGCGCCAGGGAAGCGCAGGCTGGCTTCCATGCCGGTGAGCGCGTCGGGCGACAGCGCTGCACGCTCTTCGATGGCGATGCGGACTTCATCTTCCCAATCGAGATCGTCGGGCGCCAAGGTAATAAGGCCAAGCTCGAGAGCTTCCTTGGGGCCAAGGGGTTTGCCCTTGGCTTCCACCGCGCCAGCCATGCATCGCGCATTGCCGCTGAATCGCGTTTCGAGCCGACCGCGAGCGTTGACGGCGGGCAGCAAACCGAAATTCATTTCGTCCACAGCGATCTTCGGAATGGGCGCGTCGTCTTCTTCTTCGGGAAGCGCGAGCATATAGCTGCGATCGGCGGCCAGCGCCAATTCGAAGAGCACGCCGGCGAAACACGACCCTGGCTCGATGATGGCGTACATGCTGCGCGAAGAAACATCCAGCCGCGCCAAGGTCCGGCGCAACATGCCGATGGTTTCGCGCACCAGCCAATCATTGCGATGCTCGATCATGACGCGGTCTGACGCCAGTACGGCGTCGATGCTGCCGGTCGTCTTGAGCAGCAGAAGCCCCGACTCCGGTTCGTTGACGCGGAGCATGAGGATGGCGTCGTCAAGTTCGCGCGCCATCGCCAGCGGCCACCACTGATCGCCTGCGGCGTGAATCGCATCGGGCTCCTGAGGCTGTACTCCTTCGGGCGCGCGCACCGTCAACGTCGCGGTTCGCACCGTGCGATCGAATGCGACGTCTACGTGCTTGTAGTGGTAGGTGTCGTCGTCGAACTTGCGCTGCAGCGGAGTCAGCTTAATGCCCTTCGCAGCGGCAGGACGAGTTGAATCGTTTACCAGTGCCTGCGCGTGGGTGCGCACCACTTCCTGGAATTTTTCCGGGACTGCAATGTCATCCACCAAGCCCCACTCTTTGGCGCGCTCGCCCTTGATGCCGTCGGGGTTGGTGCAGAACATGTCAGCCAGGTCGCGACGCACTTTGCGCTTGTCCACCACGCGCGTGAGACCGCCAGTGCCGGGCAAGACGCCGAGCAACGGAACTTCGGGCAAGCTCACGGCGCTGGAACGATCATCGACCAGTAGAATCTCATCGCAGGCCAGCGCGAGTTCGTAGCCGCCGCCGGCGGTGGTGCCGTTCAGCGCGGCCAGAAACTTCAGGCCGTCGTGGCGGCTGGAGTCCTCCATGCCGTTGCGCGTCTCGTTGGTGAACTTGCAGAAGTTCACCTTCCAGGCGTGACTCGATGTACCCAGCATGTAGATGTTGGCGCCGGCGCAGAACATGCGCTCGCGCGCGCTGGTGAGCACCACGCACGCCACTTCGGGATGCTCGAAGCGGATGCGCTGCAGTATGTCGTGCAGTTCGATGTCAACGCCGAGATCATAGGAGTTGAGCTTGAGCTTGTAGCCGGGCCTCAGGCCGCAATCTTCGTTGACGTCCATGGCCAGCGTCGCCACCTGGCCATCAAATGTGAGCCGCCAATGGCGATGCTCTCCCGGAGCCACGTCGAACGTGACCAGTTCCTTCTGGTTTACGGTTGGCATACAGGTCGAAGTCTCCTCAAGGCAGCGCCGGGTGGGCGGCTGCAAATCCCCTCGCGAATAGATGCATTATAGTGCATTTCTTGGAGCCTAAGAGGGGAAGTATGGTGCAGATTAAACTGGCTGGAGGCGACAGCTAGAAGAACACCTCCGGCGAGACGTGGAAACGCTGGCTCAGGCGTCTGATCTGTTCTTTCGTCAACTCTCGCTTGCTGCTAATCACTTCGGAAACGATGCTGCGTGCTCCGAAGATGTCCAGCAGGTCTTTCTGTTTGAGGCCGTGCTGCTCCATTAAGAAGGACAATGCTTGCCGCGGTGTGGCGCGTGGCAACTCGTAGCGCTTTGCCTCAAAATCTTCGATCAACAGCGTAAGCAGGTCAGCCAGTTCTTTCTCTTCTCTGGTCGGCGATCGCTTTTGCTCAAGTGCGTAGAGCGCATTGATGTAATGCTCGTTCTCAGCTTCGCTGCGGATGACCTTGGGAGGGATTTTCGCCAGCAGCTTGGTATACGCCGGGGTGACAGTAACAGGGTTCATGCATTCCATCCTCAGCTCTGGCGAATTGACTGCTGCAGCATCTCCAGCGTCTCTTCAACCGAACCGCCGCTCGTATCGATGGTCGCGTCGGCCTTGCGATAGAGCGGCTCGCGCACGTCGAGAATGCGTCGCAGGTCCGACATCGATTCGCGGTTGTCGGCCATGGGGCGCATGTCGCCCTGGGCAATGACACGCTGCATGTGCTCCTCCGGCGTGGCCCGCAGCCAGACCGTGAAGCACATGGTGAGCAGCCGCTCGAAGGTCGCGGGCTCGGAGACCAGGCTGCCGCCCGTGGCCAGCACGAATCGCGGATAGCGTTCGATGACCTGGTCCAAAATGCGGCGCTCCAGCCGCCGAAAGCCGCTCTGCCCATAAAGATCGAAGATGACGCTGAGGCTGACACCGCTCTCCTGCTCGATCAGGCGATCCAGCTCGAGAAATGGCGCCTCCAAACGATCCGCCAGCATGGCTCCTAACGTGGATTTGCCGGCGCCGCGCAGGCCGACCAAGGCGATGCGGCCGCGCCTCGCGTGCAGGTCAACGCCGCCGAAGTGTTCCACCAGCAGTCGGCGGGCCTCCACCAATTCCGCCGCTGGCAGCCGCCGCAGAAATTCGGTGGTGTGCACCAGGTCCACAGGAGGCTCGGGGCCGTCGAGCACGAGGGCCTGCAGAGGAGTGTCCAGCGCCTGTGCGATTTGTCGCAGCCGGAGGATGGAAATGTTGCCCTGTCCGCTTTCCAGTTGTGCCAGGTAGCGTTCCGAAACTCCCGAGTCGCGAGCGAGGATCTTGCGGGTCATACCGCGGCGAGCGCGCATCTCGCGCACCCGCTCGCCGAGCAACCGGAGGTAATCGGATTGGGAGCTGGAGTCGGCGCCAGCGGAAACCGCAGCGGCAGGGGGCTCCGTCGCCTCGTTCTCCATAACATGCATTATGTCGCGCTTTCGGCTCACCGTGGATGAATTATACTTCCGTAGCCGCACGTATAATAGTGCCTGGGGTGGGGACGCAAGCATGGGCCGCGACATCACGATCCTGGTGGGTACCATGACGGGCACGGCCGAGATGGTGGCCCAGGAGGTGCAGCAAGCGCTGGAAGTGGCTGGCCATCAGGCGACGATTCGGGTGATGGACGGCCTCGACGCCAGCGTCTTTCAGGGTGGCGGCACCTTCCTGATTTGCACGTCCACCTACGGGCAGGGCGATGTCCCCGACAACGCACAAGCGTTGTTCAGCAGTCTTGAAAGTGAGAAGCCGGACCTCACCGGCGTAACCTACGGGGTGATCGCGCTCGGCGACCGCACCTACAAAGGCACCTACTGTCACGGCGGAATTCGCTTCGACAAGCTGCTGACGTCGCTCGGCGCCAAACGGGCCGGCGAAATCCTGACGCACGACGCAAGCTCGGGCACCCTGCCCGAAGAGGTAGCGGCGCAATGGGTTGTGCCCTGGGCCGAGCAGCACCTCGCATCCCCATCGGAGATTGCATAGATATGGCTACTACAGCGGAAAATCCGTTAGCAACCGACGCCAAGATGCTCCAAAGCTATCTAGGCGGCAAGTGGCAGGCTGGCGCCGAACGCGGTGCGCCGCTGGTCAACCCGTGCGACGGCACAGTGCTCGCCTGGGCGAGCTCTCAAGGATTGGACCTGAGGGCGGCGCTCGACTACTCCCGCAATGTGGGAGGTCCGGAGCTGCGCAGGCTGACCTATGCGCAACGCGCGGAGTTGCTGGGGAAAATTGCCGACCTGCTGGCCACGCGCCGCGACCAGTGGTACGAGATAGCGCGCCAGAATTCGGGAAACACTAAGGCCGATGCTGCGATTGATGTGGACGGCTCGATCGGCACGCTGAAGTATTTCGCCAAGCTCGGCGCGAAGCTCGGTGACGCTCACATGCTGCGTGCCGGCTCGCCGATGCGATTGGCGCGCGACCAGAATTTCCAAGGCCTGCATGTGGGGGTCCCGCTCGACGGAGTGGCCGTCCACATTAACGCTTTCAACTTTCCNNCTCCAACTTGGCGATGCCGTCTCGTTTACCGGATCCGCCCAAACGGCCAGGGAAATTCGAAAGGGCATTCGAGAGGACGTGCGCGTGAATGTTGAGGCGGACAGCCTAAATGCTGCGCTCCTCGGGGTAGATGCGAAACCCGGCTCGCCATCGTTCGACTTCTTCGTGCGCGAGGTGGTGCGCGAAATGACCTCTAAGGCTGGCCAAAAGTGCACGGCGATTCGCCGCGTGCTCGTGCCGTCGGAAGTCGCCGATGCCGTAACCGAAGCGATCGTGGGGGTGTTGAGCACAATTGTGGTGGGCGATCCTGCCCATTCGACCGTGACCATGGGCCCTGTAGTGAACATGGCCCAGCGGAAGTCCATCGAAGAAGGCATTGAAGCCCTTATGCAAAAGGCCGAGGTCAGCTACTGGCCAGCTGAGTCTACTCTGGCAGGCGCCACCGCCGAGCGGGGCGCTTTCGTACCCCCGACACTTTTTAGGTCAGCGGCCAGTTCGTGGGGAGACCCGGTCCACCACCTAGAAGTTTTTGGCCCGGTGGCGACGGTGGTTGCTTACCGAGACAAGGCGGAAGCCTTTGCATTGGCGCGACACGGAGGCGGTTCGCTGGCGGCATCGGTATTCAGCGGCGACGCTGGATTTCTTACCGAAGCGGCAGTCGCGCTGGGCACCACCCACGGCCGCCTGTTGCTGGTGGACCCGGCAATTGGCGACAGTCATAGTGGGCACGGCATCGTTTTGCCGTCCCTCATGCACGGTGGACCCGGACGCGCCGGTGGCGGCGAGGAACTTGGCGGTCTGCATGGACTGTGGTTCTATCATCAGCGGGTTGCCATGCAAGCATCGGCGACGACGCTGTCCGCGCTTGCGGAACAGGCGGCGGACCCGTCAGCGGACTAGCCTTTGCAAATGCCTCCCCAACGCGGCGACGTTCTGGTCGATGGCAAGCGGCTGGAGACTGTGTGGATCGAGCCGGCAGACAAGCACCGCCCGACGATCGTCATGCTGCACGAAGGTCTGGGCTCGGTCGCGCTGTGGAAGGACTTTCCGCAACGTCTGGCGTCGGGCACCGGCTGCGGCATACTTGTTTACTCCCGCTACGGACACGGGAATTCCGGCCGGCTGCTGGAGAAGCGTCCGGTGGAATTCATGCACCACGAAGGCGAAGTGGTGCTGCCGGAGTTGCTCGAAAAGCTGAACATCACAAGGCCTATTTTGCTCGGCCACAGCGATGGCGGATCGATCGCGTTGATCTTTGCGGGTAAATATCCCGAGCGGCCGCGCGCGTTGATTCTGGAAGCGCCGCACGTATTTGTGGAAGACCTGAGTGTCGCGAGCATCACCGAGGCGAAGGTGGCTTACCTGACGACCGATTTGCCGTGGAAACTGGGACGCTACCACCAGCACGTGGATGACACCTTCTGGGGCTGGAACGACATCTGGCTCGATCCGCAATTTCGCTCGTGGAACGTCGAAGAATATTTGCCGGCGATACGCTGCCCGATCCTGTGCATTCAGGGCGAAGAGGACGAATACGGAACCAGCGCCCAGGTGAAGGCGGTCCAGGCGCGCGTGCCCGCCACAGAAATTCTGATACTGCCGAATTGCAGGCACTCACCGCACCGCGATCAGCCGGAAGCGACGCTGGAGGGAATGGTGAGGTTTGTCGCGGCGGTGGAGGGTAATGAGGAAACGACACGTGCGACCAAGGTGGCTGTTGAAGAACAATAAGGGATGGGCACTATAGGGNNAGCGAAAAGCGAATCGCGAAGAGCGAAAAGCGTTCTTCCAGAAAAGGCGAAAACATGGCTGAATGGGTGCATACCTTCAAGGGCGCGGTGCTGGCGTCGGAGTACGATTTCACGAGCCACATGAACTCGCACATGTATGTCTCGCGCTTCGACCAGGCCACCTGGTTTTTGCTGCACGCGATCGGGATGACGCCGGCGTCGATGAAGCAGAAGAACCTGCGGGTGGCGATCGTGCGCCAGAATTATCAATTCCTGGAAGAGTTGCGGGGCGGGGAACTGGTGGAAATCAAGAGCGGCTTCCTGGCCATCGGCGAAAAATATTTTCGCTTTCTCCATCAGATGTACAACGACGAGACCGGCAAGATGGTGGCGACCTGCGACAGCGTCGCCGTGCAGGCCAGCCTGGAGTCCGGCAAGAGCGTGCCCATGACCGAGGAGCTACAAGAAAAGGCCAAACGGCATCTGGTGACGGCCAATGTTCCGCTGGACGAGGCGATAGGCTAGGCTACGGAGTGGCAACGACGCCGGGACAAACTCTACGACAAAGAATCGCGC
>PLYW01000089.1 GCA_003151875.1 Acidobacteriaceae bacterium | reverse complement strand
CGAGCGTCGAGAATGTTAAACAGGTGCGAGCACTTCAGGCACAGATCAAATGCAGCGAGCACGGGGAAGCGGCGAAGGTCCGCTTTTCGCTCTTCGCTGTTCGCCATTCGCTCGTCGCTAGAACCGTCGGACTTCACGGAGAGTGTTTCCGTCCGATCCGAATGTTTCTTGGGAACAAGCTTTGCATACTCATCCAGCAGCGCCTGGCATTCGGCCTCGTAGAGCCCGAGGTGCTGCCACGCCTTCTCGACGTCGGCGCGTTCGAAGTTGTAAACCGAGAACTGCAACTCGTCCTGTAGCCGGATCTCGTCGTACTTCACCGCGCGGCCGTCGGGGCCGACGACCCACGTGATGTCGTAGATGCTGTCCACGTCCTGCAGGAACGCCGCGATGCGCTCCAGGCCGTAGGTCAGCTCGGCGGAGATGGGATCGAGATCGATGCCGCCGCACTGCTGGAAGTATGTGAACTGCGTAATCTCCAACCCGTCGAGCATCACCTGCCAGCCGATGCCCCACGCGCCCAGCGTTGGCGACTCCCAGTTGTCTTCTTCGAACTTGATGTCGTGCTTGCGCAGGTCGATGCCGATGGCGGCCAGCGACTCGAGATACAGCTCCTGCACGTTGACCGGCGGCGGCTTCAGGATCACCTGGAACTGCAAGTGCTTGAACAAGCGGTTGGGATTTTCGCCGTAGCGGCCGTCGGCGGGACGGCGCGATGGCTGCACGTAACCCACGCGATACGGCTTGGGGCCCAGCACCCGGAGAAAAGTCTCGGGCGCCATGGTTCCGGCGCCGACCTCGACGTCATACGGCTGCTGGAGGACGCAGCCGTGCTCGGCCCAGAAATTCTGCAGGCGCAGCACCAGTTGCTGGAAGGTCAGCGGATTTTGCGAGGAAGCCAAATGATTTTCCTGACGGGACTCGTTACCCAGAGCTCACTACCCTGGTCCGACATTATTTTGCCAGTTCGCCTTGCGGGCGTGAATTAGACATGCCATTTACCAATGTATTTATCTTGTACAAAATCTTGTATAACAATATTGTGCAATAAATTTGTGCAAACCTTCACAGCTTCGCAAGCATGACGGCGGTTACCAGCTTCTTCTCGATATGGCGCTCCAGAATCTGCACGAGAAATTTTCGCAGATCGGCGCCCTGACCTACCGCCCACGGCTCCTCTGCAAACGTGTCCACCGGAGCACGAAACATCTGAGCTGCCAGCAGCCGCGATCCGGCCGTCAACTCCGACGATGCCAGCCGCTTGTGTTGCACGCACATCAGGCCGTCGGCCAGCGCATGATAAAACGCGCGACTGCCATTAAGCGCCTGTCCGCAAGCGCTGCACTCGGTCAGCTCCGGCAAAAATCCCACCAGCCGCACCATCCAAAGCTGGAAGTACGTCAGCGGCATCCAGATCGAACCGGAGCGCAACTGATGCAGCACCGAAACCGCCAGCCGAAAGATGGCGTCGTTCGCCTCGCGGTCCGGCAGCAACTCATCCAGGGTTTCGGCGACGTGCTCCAGCGCCACCACCCGCGGATAATCCACCGTTGCCGACAGCGGCGACTCCAGGATGTCGCACGAATCGAGCCGCGCCAACTCCTGTCCTTCGCGGTCGTCGTAATATGCCCGCACCCAGGTCAGCGGCTCCAGCGCTCCACCAAAACGCCGCTTCGACTTCTTGGCCGCGCGCGCGATGCCTTTGACCTTGCCCTCGGCCCGCGTGAACAGCGTCACAAGCAAATCAGCCTCGCGCAGCGGATAAGTTCGCAACACGATCGCTTCCGACTGCTTCAGTGACATGGAGTTTCAATTAACTGCCGTCAAACCTCGATTCTACTGGCAGCGATTGCGATGTGCAAAGCGAAGGAGATCACGGCCCAAATCTTTGCGCGGCGCGGGCCTTTGCCTTCGCAGCCTCGTCTTCGCGGTTCTTGGGCGCAGCAGTGGTTTCGAGAGAGCGGAGAAGGCGAGTCGAAATGCGGGCGATTTCATCGACGGCAGCGTGGAACGCCGCTTCGTTCGGCTTCGACGGCTTGTTGAAGCCGCTGATCTTTCGGACGAACTGGAGCGCAGCGGCTTGGACTTCTTCCTGAGTGACAGGCGGTTCAAAGTTGAAGAGAGTTTTGATGTTCCTGCACATGGCGTTGTGATCCACAAAATTAGACGCGACAGCCAAACCTATATCACAGACGGCGCATGTTCGGCGGTGCTACGTTGCTGAAAGATGGCCATTTTTCCGTCCGGCGAAGGAGGAGATTTCATGAGTAGCTCCGCGGTCATGGCACCCGCGCCAGCACCGGCTTCGCCGCACCCAACTTCACTGCACAACTATCTGCTTTTAGCGGGCGGGTATTTCTCGCTGGCATTCGCCGCTTTCCAAGTGAGCGCGATAGGGTGGTCTCCGAGCGCGGTCAGATATTTCGGAGGTCCGGCGGACTTGCGAATAGAAAGGCCGATCCTATATGCGCTGCTGTGCCTTGCAGTAGGAGCGATCGTTGCGGTTTTCGGAGTGTACGCTCTGTCGGGCGCGGGTAAGATTCGGCGGATGCCGCTGTTGCGCACGGTCCTGATCAGCGTAACGGCGATCTACCTGCTGCGAGGGTTGTTATTCATTCCGCAATTGCCGGTCGTGCTGAAGCATCCTGGACTGGTTCGATTCCTGGCGTTTTCGGCGATTTCATTGTGTCTGGGCATGGTTCACTTGGCTGGGGTCGTGCAGCTCTACCGGCACGGCCGCCCCGGCGACGCGCCGTCCTCGCGAACTTAATGGCTTAACGCGAGCCGAAACCTCTGGAATACCAGTTGGGCGGTGCCGCTACGCGGCTGATCGAGAACCGAGTTTTGGATCTTGATGCAAATTTTGCAGAGCGGCTCGACCCCCTACCTGACAGACTGATGGCGGAAGAGACGATGTTGCGATCTCTGCCGTCCCTGTGGGAGTCGGTTTAGTTTCCCAACCTACTGGCAGCGATTGCGATGTGCAAAGCGGACCCAGCGCGGGACGAGGGTTGGACNNTGGGATGAGAGATTGATCAAGTAGGAGTTGTTCTCCGATATCTCCGTAAGGAGGAAACATGTCGAGCAAAATACCGTCTCTTATCGTTCTGGCAGCCGCATCGATCGCACTGACGTTTGGAGTTGCAGGATGCAGTAAGACCGACATCCAGAACAACGGCGCCCAGAATCAACCGGCGCAGGCCGATCAGTCGCAGAATCCCGCTGATACGGCCAACCTGGCCCCCACAGACGGGAGCCAGTCGGTCGGCACCAATCCGCAGCAGCCTGCCGGCCAGGCAGCGCAGCAGACCGATCAGCAGGCTGCGCCAGCGGTGCAGCAGGCCTCACAAGACCAGAACTATTCCGGCGGCTACCAAAATGCCAGCTACGGCCGGCCCGTGCTTCAGGCACGACGACCCCCACCACCGCTGCCGGAGTATTCGCAGCCTCTATGCCCCGGCAATGGCTATCTGTGGACGCCCGGATACTGGAGCTACTCTCCTCAGGGCTACTACTGGGTGCCCGGCGCCTGGGTGTGGCCGCCGCAAGTGGGCTTCCTGTGGACGCCCGGATATTGGGGATTTTTCGGCGGCATGTATCAATACAACTATGGCTTCTGGAGCCAACATATCGGCTACTACGGCGGTATTAACTATGGATTCGGCTACTTCGGCACCGGCTATCAGGGCGGGTATTGGAGCGGAGATCGTTTCAACTACAACCGCGCGGTCAACAATGTGAACATCACCAACGTTAGCGTGTATAACCGCNNGACCACGCAGTTGCAACACCAGAGAGCGGCAGCACAGAACCGCCAGCAGTTCGCCTCCGTCAATCAAGGGCGTCCGGCGGTATTCGCAACGACGAAGCCCATTCCGGCAGGCAAACCGATCGCTCCGGTGATTCCTGCTCGCACTGCGACCCAGCAGCATGGCCAGCAGCAGCAGCGCGCTCAGTCGCAGCCGCAGCAGCATGGCC
>PLYW01000391.1 GCA_003151875.1 Acidobacteriaceae bacterium | reverse complement strand
TCTTGTAAGTGGAACTCAACTCCTGTTTCAGGGCCTTGGAGTTGGCCTTCTTCTGTTTCTCCGTCATGGGACGCTTGAGCGGATCAACCTGCTGGTTGCCCGCCTGCCCCGGCGCGGAAGCATCCGTGCTCTTCGCTGCCTGGTCTGGGGAGGTACTGGGCTTATCGCCAGCGGAAGGAGTCGGGCTTTGGGCCACCGCTGAACCAATAGCCAGAGCGGCGGTCAAAAAAAACGAAAAGGACAGGCGAAAACTGCGCAACTTCATGTACACCAACGCACTCTCAGAAAACGATTTGGGGCGTTTAAATTGTATGTTCTCGGCCGGACGAAAGCAAGGTCGCCGGCCGGGCTTCCCGGCTTGGTTAGCATAGGAATCGCCCAGTATTATCACCAACCCTTACCCTCGGAGAAAGTCGCACACAATGTGACGAACGCCAGCCCGCCTTTTCTCGGCGATTCGGCGACGAATCGCAGGACAAATTCGGTGATGTTGCCAGACTGTGGCAGCACTCAAAATTTTCCCACTAACTCGCCCTACTAGAACGACCAGCTTAGCAGCTATAATCAAGCAACCGGGAGAGCTTGGGAAACCGCCTGCCGCATTGGGCTGCTGAGCGCCAGAGTGCCATTGCGGACAGCCCGGAAATGTCGCAGTCCTTTGCTCTCCAAAGGAACCTTGGGCCGTCTGACTCCGTACTATCGTTGGGGGGCGGACGTGCGCCCGAGCAGCGGTTTCCCAATCGAGGTTCAATGAAGAACTGGAAGAAAATCGCTCTCATTGCCGGGGGCGTGATCGTATTGCTGGCCATCGTCGGCTTTACCGTCGAACAGAGCCGCAAGGGCGTGGTGACGGTGCAGACCGGGAAAGTGGTTCGCGAAGATTTGACCGCGGTGGTGACCGCCTCGGGTGAAATCAAGCCGAAGGTACAGGTCAACATCGGCTCCAACGCCTTCGCCAAGATCACCCACTTGTATGTCAAGGAAGGCGATCGGGTGAAGAAGGGGCAGATGCTGGCCTTGCTGGACAATGTTCAGCCGGCGGCCGACGTTTCTGCCAACGGCTCGGCCCTGAATGCGGCCCGCACCGACGCCGTTGCCGCACAGGCAGCCGTCACTACCGCCGCCGCCGATCTGAATTCGGCCGAGGCCGAGTTTGAACATGCCAAGCTCGATTACGATCGCAATAAGGCTTTGTACGACTCTCAATTGATCGCCAAAGCCGACTACGATACCAAGAAGGCGGCATTTGATACGGCGGATGCGCAGTTGAGAATGTCGAAGGCCAAGCTCGCGCAGGCCAAGGCCAACCAGGATTCCGCGCAGGGCCACATCAGCCAAAACGTCGCCAACCTCCGCCGGGTGACCGATGTACTCAGCAAAACCCAGTATGAGGCGCCGTTCGATGGCGTCATCACCAATGTCCCGGTGCGCGAAGGCGAAACCGTGGTCCCCGGCATCCAGAACTCGCCCGGCAGCACCTTGATGACGATTGCCGACATGTCGGTGATTACCGCCGAGGTGAAAGTTGACGAAACCGACATCGTGAATGTGCAACTGGGACAGTCGGCTGAGGTAACCATCGACGCCATTCCCAAGCAGAAGTTCAAAGGCACGGTCACCGAGATCGGACGCAACGCCGTCATTCGTTCCACGGGTGTCTCGACCGCGCAGACCACGTCCAGCGGCCAGGAAGCCAAGGACTTCAAGGTGGTGGTGGCGCTGCAGGACCCTCCGGTCAACCTTCTGCCCGGATTGTCAGCGACGGCCCGCATCACCACGGCCACGCGTAGCAGTTCGCTGGCCATTCCGATCCAGGCGTTGACCATTCGCCAACGCGCCGACCTGGCGACGGACAACAAAGGCAAGCCCGCGCCGGCTCCGGCCAAACCTGTCGCCGGACAAGATCCCAAGGAAGAGTTGCAGGGCGTGTTTGTTCTCAAGAACAAAAAGGACGCCGTCTTCGTAACTGTAGTTACGGGTATCAGTGGAACCACGGACATCGAAGTCACCAACGGATTAAAAGAAGGCGACGAGATCGTCACCGGAAGTTACAAGGTGCTGCGGACCCTGCGCAACGGCGCCAGCGTGAAGGTTGACAACTCCACGGTCGGCAAGAAGGAAGAATCCTAAGGACCAGGAGAAACGGGCCGCCGGGCAGGAAGGCGACAATCCGCATCCATGAGCAACCCGAACCAGTTACCCAACGAGGAGAAGAGGATGGCAACGCAATTAGCGAGCCTGGCAGAAGCCCAGACCTCGGCGACGCCGGAACAGTGCATCATCTGCACCGATAACCTTTGGAAGACGTATGACATGGGATCGGAACAGCAGGTCCACGCTCTGCGCGGAGTCAATGTCCGCATACAGCCCAACGAGTATGTGGCCATCATGGGCCCCTCGGGCTCGGGCAAGTCAACTTTGATGAACCTCATTGGTTGCCTGGACACGCCCAGCCAGGGCAATTATTGGCTGAATGGGCAGTTGGTTAGCGAACTCGACGACGACGAGCTGGCGCGCATTCGCAACAAGGAAATCGGCTTCGTGTTCCAGACCTTCAACCTGCTGGCCCGCGCCACCTCGTTGCACAATGTCGAACTTCCGCTGATCTACGCTGGGGTCCCGGCCGAGGAGCGACTGGAACGCGCCCGCAAGACCTTGGCATCGGTGGGGATGGAAGAGAGAATGCACCACAAGCCCAACGAGCTGTCAGGCGGACAGCGGCAGCGCGTGGCCATTGCCCGCGCCCTGGTCAACAATCCGTCCATCATTCTGGCCGACGAGCCCACCGGCAACCTGGACTCCCAGACCGGCGTGGAAATTATGGCGCTCTTCGACCGCCTGCACGATCAGGGCAATACCATCGTCCTGGTCACCCACGAGCACGATATCGCCGAGTACGCCCATCGCGTCATCCACATTCGCGACGGACAGGTCTTCAGCGATCAGAAAACCGCAAGAGCGTAGAGGCTGTTCCGTGATTTAGCGGCAGAGTTGCTCGGGATGTACGACGGTAATATCGCGGTAGCGAAGGAAGTCATCCCATCCACGCTCATGACCGCCGTCACCGGCAGCGGTCGTTGTTTGGGTTACTTTCGTGCGTTGCAACCTGCCCTTATCATAGACACCGATCTGCGCTTCGGGGATACTGCCCCTCGGATCTTCTTTTCTGGTTAGTTCCGCAGGGGTTCCTCGGAGCGACGACGAAGCGCAACCAAGTCAAGACTCTGATGACCCCTGCGGGTAGATCTCAGCCCGTGACTAACCTCGCGGGCTGCACTTTTTCTGCTGGCAATTTCAAACTGCACCACTTATCGACTCGTGTGCAATATTGCGCAGACAGCGATCTGTCGCCTACGTAATACTAGTTCGGTCGGAACCCAGCGGTTTCTGATTTCAACATCCAGATTGGAGGCATTTATGAATTGGCCCATTTTTGTGCTTGGTATTTGTGTGATAGAG
>PLYW01000105.1:4708-8622 GCA_003151875.1 Acidobacteriaceae bacterium | reverse complement strand
TCGAGATCGTCCTTGCGCCAGGGACGAATGCGGAGATCGCCAAGGTCGAGCAGCATCGGAATATCGCCCTCCGCCGGAGCGACTAGATCGACATCACTTCCTTCTCTTTGCCCTGGGACAGTTCTTCCATCTTCTTGATTTCGTCGTCGGTCAGCTTCTGCATCTGGTCCAGCGCGCCGCGCTCTTCGTCCTCGGTGATCTTCTTGTCCTTCATCGCCTTCTTGATCAGGTCGTTGCCGTCGCGGCGGATGTTGCGGACCGCGGTGCGGTGCTCTTCCAGCACTCTGTGCAGGTGCTTCACCATCTCTTTGCGGCGATCTTCGGTGAGCGCCGGTACCGGCACCCGGATCAGCTTGCCGTCATTCATGGGGTTCAACCCCAGGTCGGCGCTGCGAATGGCTTTCTCGACGGCGCCGATCAGGCTGACATCCCAGGACTGCACGGTGATCAGTTGCGGCTCCGGCGCGCTGACATTGGCGAGCTGGTTGAGCGGCATCTGCGATCCGTAGGCCTCTACGGTGACGCCATCCAGCATGTGGACTGAGGCGCGGCCCGTGCGGGTCGAAGCCATCTCCTGGCGGAAGTCTTCCACCGCCTTGTCCATGCGGGTCTTGAGCTGAGCAAAGCTGTCCTTCAACGCGGGAATTGCCGCCATCGAAACTTGGGCCATATGCGGTTCGCCTCCGGATGAAGTCAGAAACGTTTGATTATATATGGACAGGCCGGCGATTGACGTGCCGGCAATGGCGAGTAGAGGGCTGCTTTGAATTTTCGGAATCATCCCGTCCGCAAACCCGGCCCTTTATTTCCAAGCGAGGTAGAGTGCTCGCCCAGCCAGCACAAGAAATCCCAATAACAGAATCACGCCAGTCCAGGTTAGCCATGCGATGTCAAGTGCTCTTGCGGCCCTGTCTAGCCATTGCCTCATGTCATCCCTGATTGACCAGCGAGCCGACGCGCTCTCCCATCACCACGCGCTGAATGTTGCCGCGCTGATTGAGATTGAAGATGACAATGGGCAGGTTGTTCTCGCGGCAAAGCGCGATGGCGGTGGCATCCATTACCCGCAGCCCCAGCCGCAGCACGTCCATGTAGCTGATCTCGTCGAACATGGTGGCGTCCTTCACCAGCACCGGATCGTCGGAGAAGATTCCGTCAACCTTGGTGGCCTTCAGGATGGCGTCTGCCTTGATCTCCATGGCGCGCAGAGAAGCAGCGGTATCGGTCGAAAAATAGGGGTTACCAGTGCCGCCCGCGAATACCACGACGCGGCCTTTTTCNNACGTTCTGCTTCTCCAGGGCATCCTGCAGGGCAAGAGCGTTGATGACGGTGGCCAACATGCCCATGTGATCGGCGGAAACCCGGTCCATGAGCTTGGCTTGCTCGGCCACGCCGCGGAAAAAGTTGCCGCCGCCGACCACGATCGCGATTTCGATGCCCAAGCGATGCACCTCGGCGATTTCGGCGGCGATCTCGTGGACCCGCGTGTTGTCCACACCAAAGCCCTGACCGGCTGCCAAAGCCTCGCCGGAGATCTTGAGGAGAATGCGTTTGTAGGCGGGAGCGCTCATTATTTTATTAGCAAGCTGGAGAATTGCTGATTCAGTTTAGCAGGAACGCTGGGGACTCATAGAGAATTGCAAGTTATGGTGATTGGCAGCGGAAGTTGCCCTTGAACCGTAGTTGTACAAAGCGTACAATTTGTACGTTATGTCCGTTAAACTCTCCACTAGCGCCGCCCGTGCCCAGTTCGCCGAGCTCGTCAATCGCGCCGAATATGCCGGCGAGCGCACCATCGTGCACCGCAGAAAAAAACCCGTTGCCGCGATCGTTCCCATTGAAGACCTCAAGTGGTTGGAGCGCCTTGAGGATGAGATTGATCTCGCCGCCGCGCGCAAGGCAATGAAAGAGCCAGGACCCAGGATTCCGTGGGAGCAGATTAAGAAAGAGTTGAAGCTCTGAGCGTCTGATGCGCTTGCTTGGAGCGTGCAAAAACTCTTGACTCGGTGCCGTGGGACATTTAGTATTAGATTTGCAAGACGTAATGGTACTGTCCTAGAACCAGCAGTTGGCCCGGCACTTTCCGAGAAAATTCCTTGGCCGGAGCAGAAGGGCGTACCATTGACCTCACTCCAGAAGCCTCCCATAGAACACTTCTACTGCATCCAATTTCAAGCGTCGGCTCGCAAAGCGCTCGACGGTCTTCCACGAAGGATTCAAATTCGAATCGGCCAGGCACTCAATGCTCTGGCAAAGGAACCCCATCTTCCGGCCGTAAAGAAGCTTTCCGACAAACATGATATTTGGCGCCTTCGCGTGGGAGATTATCGCGTCTTATACACGATTGAGAGAGGCAGGCTGGTGATACTTGTGGTCAAGATCGGACACCGGCGCGAAGTCTACCGCTAGACCGCGAGCTATTCGGAAAGGCTTGCCCTGACACAAAATGATTAACGAGTATTTAGTTGATGTAGGTTGTGCGGTCGAACTTGGATTTGTCTATCTTCGCGTCTTTCATGCGCCTATCATTACACACACCGCACACGGCGATGACTTGGCCCCACGATACAGGCCGCTGGTGAGTGCCAGCGCCGGACGATTGGCGAGCGCCAACCGGAAGGTGGATTAGCCTCACTCCCGCATGGAGATTCGCGGTGCGCGGGTCTTTGGTCGTTACTACATGACCAATAAAGTCAGATACAGGGTCATAGAGGCAAACAGCACCAGCACCCTAAACGTACTTCTTTTGAACGAAGAGAGGGCTGGGTATATGCCAATCTCAATGACTGCCGCCAGCGCCAAGGAGGGATATACCATCTTCGTGATGCTGGAACGCATCGGCGCGGTCTGAGCCGAAGACCCTTTCCACGATTTCGGGAGTGGAGTGCGCATACGCCAGCGCAATGCCCCCAGCGCGGATTGGCGCCGAGCGACACTCAACTGGGTCATTGCTGCACCCCCTCGCCACAGAGAAGATGCTTAGTACCGCACAGACAGCTTATCGCTAAGACCATCGCGTATTGGATTGCTGAATGGCCGCTCACTTCAAATGCCCTGCCGCCTCGACTGCCTTCGGCCCCGCTGGTCCGTGCTCGCGCGGTTTCGCAACTACTGGACCATATTTTGGTTTGATCTCGTGACATGAGGGATCACAGTAAACCCCTTGATGCGTTTTGTCTGTCTCAGGATCGGGCATGGGCGAGGCGACGGCCGCTTCGCGATCGGCCTCCAGTTCGCGTTCCACGTCTTCAATCAACTTGTGATTGTCCTCCACCGTGAGCCAGTGCTTCACATTGATGAGGTAGTTCTCAAAGCGAGCGATGGGATCACGGTTGCGCCAATAGTCGAACAGCTTGGCCGGCACGTACTGCGCGGCGTCGTGGATGGCGTGGCCTTTCATGCGCATCATCTTGGCCTCGATTAACGTCGGGCCTTCGCCGCGATGGGCGCGTTCGCACGCCTCATAGGTTGCGTCGTAAACCTGGCAGGGATCGGTGCCGTCCACAATCACTCCCGGAATCCCATACGCAATGGCGCGCTCCGCCAGGTCTTTCACGCAAAACTGCATATCGCTGGGCGTGGAATAGCCCCACAGGTTGTTCTCCACCACGAGCACCAATCCCAGCTTCTGCACGGCCGCGAGGTTCAGACTCTCATAGGTGACGCCCGTTGATTGCCCGCCATCACCGACGTATGTGAGTCCGGCGACATTCTTGCCCTGCAAGCGCGCACCCAGGCAGATGCCGGCCATTACGCCGATCAGTTCGCCCAGCATCGAAATCGGCGCGCACACATTACGCCGCTGCCAGTCGCCGAAGTGCGAGGAAGCATCGCGCCCCCACGTCGGCGAGTCGCCCTTGGCCATGTACTGCCGCATGATGTCGCGGGCGCTGAAGCCGCGCACCAGCATCGC
>PLYW01000105.1:4239-4682 GCA_003151875.1 Acidobacteriaceae bacterium | reverse complement strand
ATCGGCGGCGCCGCGGCGCTCAAGTCGCCTTCAACGCTGTACTCCAGGCTCGATCCTTCGCCCGACATAAAGATGCGGAACTCGGGATGCTCAAGGCGGTAGTCGGGTATGTTGTAGCACCGTAGCGTGGACGAGGCGGAATCGTCCCCCATGCTAGTAGGTGAGGATGTTTTGGTCGGTTTGGGCGAGCCGTCAGCCTGCTCGATAGGTGGCGGCGTCTTCGGCGTTTTCGTCGATGGCGCCAGAGGGACCTTGCCCGACTTCTTCTGCGTGCTGGAATTGGATCGCTTCTTGTCAGCCATAGGTTTCAGGTCGCTTTTCGCTGTTCGCTATTCGCTTAGTGCCTAACATTTTACTTGGTGCATACTCGCGGGCTGAAATGAACAGCGAACAGCGAAAGGCAAATAGTGGATCTTACGCCAACTCCCCGCCATCGCCGTGCA
>PLYW01000105.1:390-4221 GCA_003151875.1 Acidobacteriaceae bacterium | reverse complement strand
AAGAAATCCAAGTCGGTGCCCACGTTCAGAGCGAAACCATGGGTGGTGACGCCTCGCGAGATGTGCACGCCGAGCGCCGCGATCTTGGCCTCGGGTTTGTCACGCAGCGCGTAAGTCCAAACCCCGGTGAGTCCTTTGATTCGCTGGGTAGCGATGCCGAAATCGCCGCAGGTGCGGATGAGCACCTCTTCCAGCCGCCGCACGAATTCTACCGCGCCGAGTTTGGGCTCGAAGCTGCGCAAATCGAAGATGGGATAGGCCACCAGTTGTCCGGGACCATGGAAGGTCACGTCGCCGCCGCGATCGATATCGAACAGCTCCACCCCGCGCTGGGCCAGGGACTCGGGCGAGGCAAGCACGTTGGAGACCTGCGCATTGCGGCCCAACGTGATCACCGGAGGATGCTCCAGTAAAAGCAGGGTGTTTTCGACACGGCTGGCTTTGCGCAGCTCCATCAGCGTGCGCTGCAGTTGCAGAGCAGTTTCGTAGGGCACCAAGCCGAGATTGAGGACGTTGAGGACCATGCGCTATCGGTCGTCGCCTATCAGCTTTCAGCTTACGACATTGGGGTGTACTTTGGTGGGAGCCCCCGCATTTATGCGGGGGAAGGAGCGCTTCAGCGCTCCGAAAAAAGTTTCGACTTTGATCATGCGCTTTAGCGCCGGGGATCGAAAAGCCCAGGGCTAAGGCCCATTTCAAAATCGCTCCTTTTTCGCTGGACTGAAGTCCAGCTCCCCCCTGCTGAAGCAGGGGGGCTCCCACCAAAAGCCTTCCCCCAGAGTTTTTCCGCAGCCCGCCGCGGCGGGCGTACTCCACCCTCAGTCATACGTCAGAAGGGAAACTGCTCCAAGTCCACAGGTCTTGGATGAGCGCGCAATCCGGTTCGAATCAGGAGAAGTGCCAATCCAGCCACGGCTCGCGCCATGCTTTTCAATGCTATTCTGTGCCTAGCTCCCACGGCCATGAAGCGCGATCTTGAAGTCCCCTCGATCGTCACGACGCCCCCAGCGGAAGAGCGCAGTGGCGGACGCAAATTTGTCGGCAACGCCCTTTTCGCTCTCTTGATCGCAGTGGCAGCCGTGGCCGGAGCGCTGTCCGGATTAGTGCTCGTTTACTCCACTGATCTACCGCAGGTAACCGAATTAGAGCAGTTCCGGCCCAGCACGATCACGCAGCTTTATGACGATCAGCAACGGGTGATCGGCCAGTTTTCGCTGCAACGCCGCGTCATTGACACCTACAACGATTTTCCCAAGGTGCTGCGCGATGCCTTGATCTCGACCGAGGACAAGGAATTCGAGCGGCACTGGGGCGTGGATGTCTGGCGGGTTTTCGGCGCGGCCTGGCGCGATATCCTGCTCGACAGCCGGGCGCAGGGCGCCTCGACGCTCACCATGCAGCTCTCGCGCAACCTGTTTCTTTCGCCCGACCGCAATTTCCGGCGCAAGATGCAGGAAGTGATGCTGGCCATCCAAATCGAGCGGCGCTTCACCAAGCCGCAAATCTTTACTTTGTACGCCAACCAGATTTATCTCGGCCACGGCGTGTATGGCTTCGAGGCGGGCGCCAACTTCTATTTCAGCAAGAAGGCCAAAGACCTCACCCTGGAGGAAGCGGCAGTTTTGGCGGGACTTCCCAAGGCCCCGAACGCGTATTCGCCGATCAACAATCCGGAGCGCGCGCTGCGCCGGCGGAACCTGGTGCTCAACAACATGCTTGAAGACGGCAAGATAACCGCCAGCGAAGCGCAACGCGCCAAGAGCGCGCCGCTGAGGCTTAACGTTCAGATCGAACCGAACGACATAGCGCCGTACTTCGTGGAAGAAATTCGTCAGTACCTGGAGAAGAAGTACGGTACCGAGGAAGTCCATGAGGCGGGGCTGCGGGTTTACACCTCGCTGAACCTGGAGATGCAGAAGGCCGCCCAGCAAGCGGTGCGCGATGGCCTGGCGGCTTATGAGCGGCGCCACGGATGGAAGGGCAATCTGCTGAACGTGATCGCCAACGGAGACTCGTTGGCGACCTATCATCACGTGGATTGGGACGGGAATATTGCGCCGGGTAGCTACGTTCACGCCCTGGTTACCCAGGTTGACTCGCAATCGGCGACCGTGAAATTTGCCAGCTACGAAGGCCGCCTTGGACCGGTTGAGATCAAGTGGACGCGCCGCACTTCGCCGCAACAGTTTTTAACGCGCGGCGATCTGGTGTATGTGAAAGTCATTGCGCTGAATGGCCGCGACAGCCGCGTGTCGCTGGAACAGGAATCGGGAGTGCAAGGCGCACTGCTCGCGCTGGATAACTCCACCGGCGACGTCAAGGCCATGGTCGGCGGGCGCGACTTCGAACAGTCGAAGTTTAATCGCGCTGTCCAAGCCGAGCGCCAGGTGGGCTCGTCGTTCAAGCCCTACATCTATACCGCGGCGATCGATCAGGGTCTCACGCCCGACGACACCGTGCTCGACGCTCCGGTGTCGTTCCCTACGCCGTCGGGTCCATACACGCCGCACAATTACGACGGCAAGTTCGAGGGCGTGATTACGTTTCGTCACGCGCTGGCCGAGTCGCGCAACATTCCCGCTCTGAAGGTGACGGAGCGCGTTGGCGGCATCAAGACGGTCATTGAGTACGCCCGCAAGTTCGGCATCACCTCGCCCATGCCCGCGTATCTGCCGATAGCGCTGGGCGCGGCCGACATTACACTGGCCGAACAGACTGCAGCATTTACCACCTTTCCCAACGACGGGGTGCGCGTGATGCCTCGCTACATCCGCAAGGTCACCGACTACGACGGACGCGTGCTGGAGGAGGATTATCCCGAAGTGAAGGATGTGGTGAGCGCCCGCACCGCCCGCATCATGACCTACATGTTGCGTGAGGTGGTGTTGCACGGGACCGGTTACGCCGCCAGCAAGCTTAAACATCCGCTGGGCGGTAAGACGGGAACTACCAACGATTTCACCGACGCCTGGTTCATTGGCTTCTCTCCATCGTTGACGTGTGGCGTATGGGTTGGTTTCGACGAGAAGAAAACCCTTGGCAACAAGGAAACTGGTGCGGCTGCCGCATTGCCGATCTGGATGGATTTTATGCGGGTAGCGCTGCAGGGGCGCGATGCGGAAGATTTCGCCGCCCCTCCACCGACGACGCCCAACGCTGTGGCTCGCAAGGCGGAACAGCCCGAGCCTGCCGCGGGCGACACTGAGGCCCACTGATGCGCCGCTTCCTTCGCTATCTCGTGCGCGTGTTGGTGCTGGTCGTAGTGTTCATGGCGTCGGCATTGACGGCGATGCGCTTTGCCATCCACGGCCGCCAGACCACCATCCCCAAAGTAGTTGGCATGGCTCCTCTCCCGGCGGAGCGGCTGCTGGCCGATCATGGGCTGGTACTGGAACGCGGTGACCGCTTCTTCAGTTCCGACGTGGCGGAAGGCCGGATCATGTCACAAGCGCCTCTGCCGGGAGTACTGGTGCGACGAGGTTGGCGGGTCCGCGTCGCCGAAAGCATGGGACCGCAGCGCGTGGTGATCCCCAACCTCATCGGAGGCAGCGAGCGCGCCGCCGAGATCAATATCCGCCGCCGTGGCCTGGAGCTGGGAAGCATCGCCAGCGCAACCATTCCCGGCGGCCCGACCGATCAGATCGTGGCCCAGAGTCCGCCGGCCAACGCGACCAACGTATCCGCCCCGAAGATCAGCGTCTTGCTGGCCGCGCCGGAGGAGCGCAACTCCTTCGTCATGCCCGACCTGGTCGGGCGCGCCGAAGATGATGCGGTCAACGCGATTGTCGGAGCTGGGTTGCACGTGAGCACCATCGCGAGTCAACCGCCTCC
>PLYW01000105.1:0-294 GCA_003151875.1 Acidobacteriaceae bacterium | reverse complement strand
AAACACCTGCCCGTTGTGCATCACGAATTTCACCTGCCCCAGTTCGCTGATGTCTTTCAGCGGATCGCCTGGCACGGCGATCAAGTCGGCGTAGGCTCCAGGCGCGATGACACCGATCTGTCCGGCCATGCCGAGCATCTCCGCCGGGCTGACGGTTGCAGCGCGGATCGCCTCCATCGGCGACATGCCGAACTTCACCATGTAGGGAAATTCCTGCGCGATGGGCTCCGTCCACGGGAAGCCGCCCACATCCGTGCCGAAGACGATCTTGATCCCCGCCTGCAGCGCCTTCTT
>PLYW01000092.1 GCA_003151875.1 Acidobacteriaceae bacterium | reverse complement strand
AAATTCCTGAGGGCTATAGCGGAGGCCGCGCGGACCATACGACTTTCTTGCGGAATGCAGCGGTATGAACGACAGGTTCCTTATGTTACACCAACGTTATTGGGTTCGTTGCCGAAAATGGGAGTGCGGATTCTGCAAGCGCGCGGAAATCGTTCCTTATGCGATCGCCAGTGACTCGATAGTGCCAACCGACACAGCGTCATGCATCATCCGTCACAGACAACCCCGGGCTTCTGGCGGGATGATGAACTTGAACGCAGGCTCATTAGAAGCCGTGCGGATGGATGAGATTCCCTCCGCCGAACTCGGACATGGTCCTGCGCAAAGTAGTTTTCGAATGAGGAGACCACCCCCATGAGAAAAGTAATCATTCTTCTTGGGCTTTTTGGGCTATTGGCTGCCATGCAAGTTATGGCGCAGGACAAATCCATCATCACCGTGAAAAGCGGGGAAGTAAGCAACGGCGTGGTGATTCTCGCGGTACATCAAACGGCCACTCCGCAAGTGGCAGAGTCTTTCATGTTGCATTGTAATAAGGGCATGGCGGACTGCAAGGTCGTGGAGCCAGGAACTTACGTGATGGTCCGGCTGCCTAAGAATTGGGGGATGTACGACTGCGCTAACGTCGATCTTTATGCCAGTGCGGCTGATCCGGCAAGCGGCGAGAAACTCGGCGAGTACTGCTTGATCCAGAAGTAAGACGAGCACGGACTGGGCGGTCCGTTAGCGACTCTGCATTTCCGCTGGCTCAGCCGCGTCGTTCCAGTTCGTCTCCGATGCCGGGGGAATGAAACTCATCGCGCGTTCCGTCAGGGCGGCGATGGTCAAGCTGGGATTGACGCCAAGATTGGCTGCGACCACCGACCCGTCGCAGACATACATGTTCTTATATCCAAAAACGCGGTTGCGATAATCCACCACGCCGTCCTCAGGCGAGCTGCCGATCACAGCGCCTCCCAGACAGTGGGCGGTGCCGGGAACGTCGAACAGTATTTCCGGTAACATGCTCATCGCCGTGCCGCCGGCAATTCGAGCAAATTTCTGGGCAAACTCGTTGGCCTGGGGAATGAACGTGGGTACCTTCTGTCCGCGGCTGACCAGAAACTTCCTGAACGGCCAATAGATGTGCCGCTCCCATCGCATGTCAATGTGCCCCTCGAGCGCCTGCATACAAAGCAGAATCACCGATTCCTGCGCCCATTTCACGGGTTGGAGAATGCGCAAGGTCTTGAAGGGATGGCGCAGCAACGAAACTGTGAGATTCCGAATCCACAGTGCAATCCGCCCCGGGCCGGGACGGCCGCCGGTCAGAATCGTTGCCAGCATGCCCATCGTGTCCGAGCCCGCCGGATACCGCACTGCTTCAATGTGGGTGTGCTCATCGATGTAAACCCCCGATCCGATGGCAACCCCTTTGGACAAGTCTTCGCTGGAATTAGGCACTCGCACCCCGATGAGCGATTCGGAATTGGTGCGCACTCGCCTGCCCAACTGATCGCTGATCGCCGGCAGGGAGCCCTTTTCTTTCAGATGGAACAGCAATTCCATGGTGCCCAGCGACGACGCCGAAAACACCACGCCGCGACAAGTGAAACGCCGGGGATGCCGGTTGAACCGGGCCGTGGACTTCACCGTGGAAACTTCATAGCCGCGGCTGCCGTCGGTCAGTCCGTCAAGCGGCTTAACATCCACTACTCTTGTCTCTGGGAAAACTTTAGCGCCATGCTTCTCCGCCAGATAAAGATAGTTCTGATCGAGCGTATTCTTGGCGCCGTGATGGCAGCCCATCATGCAGCCGCCGCAACCCTTGCAGGTCGTCCGCTCCGGCCCCTCTCCGCCGAAGTAGGGATCAGGAAACGTCTGTCCGCCAGGCGTTCCTTCGGGAGCCTGAAAGATGGCGACATGCGTCCGGTAGAAGGTTTCTCCGATTCCCGCGGCGTCGGCAACCTGCTTCAGCAGACGGTCGGCAGGTCCCAGGATCTTGTTCTCCGTGACCCCCAGCATTCGCGAGGCTGTCGCGTAATGCCGCGGCATCTCCGCCTTCCACTCCGCCAAACCTTGCCACGATCCGTAGTCCCAAACTTTGTCGGGAGGTTGAAGCAGAGTGCAGGCATACGTAATGGATCCGCCGCCTACCGCACAGCCGTGCAGAATCGTGACATGCCTGAAATAGCGCATGTTAAAGAAACCCCGCAGCGCAAGATTGGGACTCCAAAACCAACGGTGAATAGACCAGCTCGTACGCGGCAGGTTCTCAGGTGTCCAGCGGCGGCCCATTTCCATTACCGCAACCCGGTAGCCCTTCTCCACCAGCCGGTGAGCGGTAACGCTGCCGCCAAAACCTGAGCCGATCACGATGAAGTCGAAATCCCATTCGCCGGTTTGAGACATCATCGCGGGTCCTCTGCTGCTGTGATCAATGCTGGTGGTTGTCGCGCGCTTGATCAACAGCAAATTATCTCACCGGCGGTCGGTCTAGTTTTCACCAGAGCGGTTGATTCGTTGGCGCTCGTGCCGAATCGGATCGAGCAATCATTCCCAAAACGGGAATCACACCGAACGGGTTCGCTCGTCACTGCATCCCGGGTCTTAGATACCGCATTATGAAGAAGTTCCTGTTTCTCATTTTGGGAACTTGGCAGTGGGCGACCGGCAAGAAACGGCTGGGGCGCAAGCGCAGGGGAATTTGAAAGGAAGTAGAAGCATGGCAGAGATTGTTGCGAGCCTCAGTGAAGAACGGATTGCTTACCTGGAAGGACTGGTCAGCCAAGCCCGGACCGCTGCCGCCGTCTTTACGCAATACACGCAAGAGGATGTCGATCGTATTGTCAAACCGATGGTGCTGGCTGGACTGGAACAAGCGCAATATCTCGCCCGGCTTGCCATTGAGGAAACCCACCTTGGAGTTGTGGAAGACAAAGCCCTAAAGAACATGGTGGCCACGGAGTTCGTTTACAACTACGTCAAAGACAAACGGACCGTTGGCACAATTCGCGAGTTTCCGGAACGCGGTGTGGTGGAGGTGGCTGAACCCATCGGCGTCATCTTTTCGCTCACTCCAATTACGAATCCCACTTCGACCGTGCTGTTCAAGTGCATCATGGCCATTAAGACGCGGAACGCGGTCATTTTCAGTCCGCATCCCAGCGCCGGGCACTGTTGCTACGAGGCGGTACGGATCATGCATGAGGCGGCGGTCAAGTACGGCGCGCCCGAAGGCGTTTTCACTTGCCTGGAATCGCAAACCCTGCAGGACAATGCTTACCTGATGCGGCACAAGGACGTTGGCCTGATCGATGCCACGGGCGGGCCGGGCATGGTCAAAGCCGCTTACAGCTCCGGCAAACCCGCCTTGGGTGTAGGCGCGGGCAACACGCCGGTCTATCTGGAAAAAACCGCGGACTTGAACATGGCCGTGGTGGACATCATCACCTCCAAAACCTTCGATAACGGGACCATTTGCGCCTCCGAGCAGACGGTGGTGATCGATGACGAGATTTATGACTCCGTGCTGCAAAAATTTTCGGAGCTGGGCGCGCACATCTGCAACGAGAAAGAAACGGAACTGCTGGGACGCACGGTGATCGACCCCAACACCGGATTCATGCAGCCTATGGCAGTCGGCCAGAAAGCCACCGACATCGCCCGCATGGTCGGCCTTAAGGTCAAGCCGAAAACCAAGCTCTTGATTGCTCCCATTCAAGGTGTGGGTCAGGGATATCCGCTGTCCGTCGAGAAGCTGTTTCCCGTGCTCGCCGTTTACCGGGCGAAATCGGTCAATGAGGCGCTCACGGTATGCGTAGATGTGAATCATGCCGGAGGGATTGGACATACGGCGGTCATTTTCTCGCGCAACGACGAGATCATCCAAAAGTTCGGTGAGCTGATGAACGCGGGCCGGATCATTGTGAACTCACCAGGTTCCATCGGCGCACTGGGTGGCGTTTACAACGACATGGTGCCCACCTTCTCCTTCGGCTGCGGGACTGGCGGGGGCAACAGCACCACCGACAACGTGAATGTGTACAACTACCTCAACATCAAACGCGTGGCGCGAAGGACGCAAGCCCATATGTGGTTCCGAGTTCCCAATCAGATTTACTTCAACATGAACGCGGTGGAGAACCTGCGACAGTTCGCCTCGCGCTCCACCGTCATCATCACCAATCCGGCCATGGAACAGATCGGCCATGTGGACACTGTCCGTCGCCATATTCCAGCGGAAACTCTGGTCCACGTCTCGGTCATTCCCGACGCGGAGCCGGAAGTCAAGGTCGTCATGCAAGGAGTGGAGGCGCTGAATTTCTACAAAGCCGACCAAATCATTGCGCTGGGCGGCGGGTCCGTGATCGACGCGGCAAAGATCATGAAGCTGAAGTACGAATCGCCGCAGGCGGACTTAGAGGAACTGGCCGCGCCGTTTCTGGACCTTCGCAAGCGCGTGGTCCAGTACCCAACCGAGAAAGTTACCCAGGCGCGTCTGATTGCCATCTCGACCACCAGCGG
>PLYW01000262.1 GCA_003151875.1 Acidobacteriaceae bacterium | reverse complement strand
CGCTGCGGGGGGCGTAAAGCTTACGCCGGATGGCCCGCTGAAATACACTGCCGCACCGGCGACAGCATTTCCCGAGGCGTCGTTCACCTGCACCACGACTGGTTGATCGAGCAGCATTCCGGCATAACCAATCTGCTTGCCGCCGCTGGACTCGACGATCGCCGTTCCGGCGGCGGTGGATTGCAGCGGCGCAGGCTGGTTGCCCTTGCGCGAGCATCCAGCCGTCAGCAGCGTGACTGCACAAACAGCGATGAGTACAGGCTTCATTTCTTCGTCGCCTCCTGCGCGCCGCCCGACTTGAGCGACATCAGGAACGCCGTCAACGAGCGTGCGTCGTCGTCGGTCATGTGCTGGTTGGGCTCGATGGTGCCCGGACGTAGCGCCTGGGGGTCCTTCAGCCAGTGATAAACCCACGCTGCGTTGAACCGCTTGCCAGTCGCAGCCAGCGCCGGGCCAATGTAGCCTTTGTCGTTCTTGTAATCGGCGATGTGGCAAGACTGGCAGGCAAATTTGGAATAGAAAAGCTGCCGTCCCTGTTCCACCTGCGCGGGATTGAACTGCGACACCGGCAGCGAATCGCGATCGAATTCCGGCGTTTGGTACACGGTCATCATGTAATCAGCCAGAGTGTTGATCTCCGCGTCGGTGAGGTTGAACTTGGGCATGCGCCGGATCAGCGCGGGCCGCAGCGTTTCCGGGTTCTTCAGAAATTGCGTCAGCCACTCACGCTGCACTGCGGTCCCTTCCCAGGTGAGGTCGGGAGCCATGTCGCCACCGTGTCCGTTGATCATGTGACAGGTGAAGCAGCGCAGGTCGCGCATGAGCTGCCCGGCATTTCCCGCCGGCTGATACCTGGTCTGCTGCACCGAGGCAATCCGCATGGTGGGTGGCTGGCTCTGCGCGCGATCGGTCAGCGCCAGCAGTGCAGTGGTGACCGCATCAATCTGCTGCGGTGTGAACTTGAACTGCGGCATTTTCAGCGACGGCCCGAAGGCCCGCGGATTGCGCACCTTCCCAGCCACATAGCCAGGCAGGCTGTGCTCGACGCCTTCGACGAAAATCAGTTGGTTGAGCGGTTTGCTGCCGATGCGGCTCAACTCGGGCGCAAAGTTTTCGGGCTTCTTGATGCCGTTGATGTCGTGGCAACTGGCGCAGCCATTCTCCACGACCAGCCGTTTGCCGTGTTCGATCTGCTCCGGTGTCGCCGGATCCAGATGCACGTTGGCAATGAAGTCGGGCTCCGTCTTGGACTCCAGAAATCCGGTCAGCGTGACCACTTGCTGAGCGTCGAAGCGGTAGTGCGGCATCATCGTGCCTGGATCGTAGTGACTGGGGTTGCCCACCCAATCCTGCAGCCACTCCGGTTTCGCTTTCGTGCCGATGCCCGTCAGCTCAGGCCCGACATTACCTCCGACCATCATGCCGGCGGCGTTCTGCATGGCATGGCACGAAGCGCAAAAGGATTGGCCGTAGAGCGACGTGCCTGCGGCGGGATCGGCGGGTGCCTTGGTGTCAGCCTTCAGCGGCTGGAGTGGCGGTTCGAGCGGCGTACTCTGCGCAAGGATGAAGGCTGAGACGTCGCGGGCATCGTCATCGTTCAAGTGGTAGTTCGGCATGGTTGCCGTGCCGGCATAGGCTTGAGGATCTTTGATCCAGGCATAGACCCACTCGCGCGTGGTCTTGTCGGCGATGTGCTTCAGTGAGGGCGGATCATCGTCTGGAGTGAGGTAAATCCCGTCCCCCTGCTTGATAGTGTGGCAGTGGGTGCAGCCGTAGCTGACGATGAGTTGCCGTCCCTGGTTGAGAAACGGAGTTCCAGTTTGATTTTCCAGATGGCACTGCCCGCAGCCGGCCTCGATGTACTTGGCGGGCAGCAGCGGCTGCTCCCATTGTTCCGTGGCGCTATGCGCCTCCTCTACCGTGGTCGCAGCGCCCTGTCCGCGATGGCAAGTCGTGCAGCCGAACTCCGTCAATTTGTGCGGAATTACCGGGTGCTCGCGAAACGCGACTGAATTGACATCCGCAAGGCTGGCTTCTTTCATCCCGAGATGGCAGGTGGTGCAACGGTCCGTCACCTGCTGCTCGGGAATCCAGATCTGCTGGATGCCGCCCTGGAAGTGACGTTCGAGGGTGACTGCATCGGCGCGTCCGCGGATGAGATGTAAGTATTGCTTCTGATAATGACGCCACTCGCTGAAGTAGTTTTTGGCGGGCGCTACGGCCAGCAGCACAAGTAAGATGACGCTTGCCGAACCGAAGGCGCGAGCGCTGTCGCCGAAGAAGAGCTGCCACAGGGCGTGAAGGTTATTCTTCATGACAGCCTAGGTCCTCCATGGCCAAACCCACGACCATCCCGGGCCGCGGAAGAAAGTGCCGATGGCAGTCAACACCACCAATTCGAACAAGAACCAGGTCATGATCCAGAACGACAGCGGTTTACTGGCCAACCAGCCGCGGAATCCTCGCGTTATCTGGGGAGGGGTTTGCGCGGCCAGCAGCATGAATGCGGCGACGATGAGGGTGGGAACCAGTGCGACCCAGACATCGAACACCGCCAGAAAAATACAGAACAGCACAACCACAGTGCCGAAAATTCGCAGGCGCCTGGTTTTGTCGCGCAACCACAGTCCTTCGGCCTCGATGTTGATGTTGAAATAGGGAATGACGATCAGCGCCATCACCACGAGACCGGGTATGAGAACCCCCGCCACCACCGGCGGGAAGTAGTGCAGCAACTCCTGCAAGCCGAGGAAGTACCAGGGCGCCTTTGCCGGATTGGGCGTGTGCATGGGATCGGCGAGCCCTTCCAGCGGTGCATTCCAGCGTAGCGAAATGACGACCAATATAATTGCGAGGACTTGAATAGCGACGGCGGTGCGGAAGAAGACTTCGGGGTAGGTCATCACCCGCTCTTCATCCTTCACATGCACCTGTGGCGACGTTCGCTTGGTGATGAAAGCTATGCGCCGGGGTGTCTTACGCACATCGGAGTCGACGACGGCAACGAAATCTTTGGGATCGGTCATTTCGCGTCTCCTTCCGCCGGAGATTCACCGGGATAAATTCCGCCGTCCTTGCGAATCCTCCAGAAGTGGATCGCGATTAACACAACCGCGGCAAAGGGCAGAATTACGCAGTGCAGAACGTAGAAACGGAGCAGCGCGTTGGCGTTCACGGCCGTTCCGCCCAGCATCAGGAACCGCATCTTGGCGCCTATCACCGGCACCGCCGAGGCAATGTTGCTGCCGACGGTCACCGCCCAGAAAGCCAGTTGGTCCCAGGGCAGCAGGTAGCCCGTATAACTCAGCAGCAGCGTCATCAGAAGCAGCACAACGCCAATGACCCAGTTGAACTCGCGCGGCGGCCGATAAGCCCCGCGATAGAACACCTTGAACATGTGCGCGAATACCAGGAAAACCATGGCGTGGGCCGACCAGCGATGCAGGTTGCGCAGAAACACGCCTGACGAGACTACAAACTGCAGGTCTTTCATGTCGGCGTAGGCCTGCGGGACCGAGGGATGGTAATACAGCATCAGCAGGATGCCGGTGATCACGAGAATAAGGAACGTGCCGAAGGTCAGCGCCCCCAAATACCATGTCGCACGGAACTCCAACGTGCGCTTGCGCGCCTTGACCGAGAACAAGTGCAGGAAGACGTTTTGCTGCACAGTTAACGCACGGTGCAGGTTGCTCTCACCGGTGCCGCTGCGAAAAATGGAGCGCCATATGCGGTTCTCGCGAACCTGGTCAGCGAGGCGATCGAGAGTGTTGGCCACGGTTAGACCCTCACCAGTTGCTTGATGGCGACGGCATTGGAGCGGTCAACCATCAGGTTGCCATCGTCGCTCAGCCACATGCGCAGCCAGGGAAGCGGTCTGGGCGCGGGGCCGGCGATTTTCACGCCGTCCTTGTTGAACTTGCTGCCGTGGCAGGGGCAAGCGATGATGCCGAGGTCCGGCTTGTAGGCCGTCATGCAACCCAGATGAGTGCAGATGGCCGAGAGCGCGAAGAATCCCTCCGCCGTGCGCACTACGTAGATCGCAGTCGCCGGATCGAGCGTAACCGAGTCTGGAGGATAATGGTCGGGCTTTCCGGCATCCACAATCGGCGACGGTTCGTAGAGCACGTTCGGCGACAAGTACTCATAAGAGAACGCAGCCGTGCCCAGCGCGGCCACCGCAACCGCGCCAACTCCGACCTTGACGAAAAACTGCCGCCGGCTCATCTCCTCCGGAGTATCGGGTGAAGCTGCGGGTTTTGGTTCCTCAGGCATAAATCCTCAATATCGTCATTTCGCCGGCGCCAGCGCCGGCGCTGGCGCTGGTGTCGGCTTGGGGCCATCGAAGCTTTGAATGGTGATCAGCCCGGTCGGCTCGGTCGGCACAAAGTTATAAGACTCCATGGTGATGGTGTTGGCGGGACAGCGCAGTGCGCACAGCCCGCAGCGAATGCAACGGGTCTCGTCCTTCAACATCGCAGTTCCGGTAATGCTGCCTAATTCCGCCGGCTGTAAGTCTGTCAACTGGAAGCTGAAAAACTCTGGATTGTTTGCCAGGGCATCAATCGTGTCCGGCTCGAACTGAATCCGGTCCAGCGGCACCAACTCCAGGCAGTTCTCGGGACAGACGTCCACGCAGCCGCCGCACAGCACGCAGTCGGTGCCGTCGTGTTCGTTGCCTTCGAGAATGGTGTTGACATAGCACTTCAGGCAGCGCTGCGCCTCGGCCATCGCTTCCTGCTCGCTGTAAACCAGTTCGACCTCGGTCATGCCGGTGCGGCGATCCAGCGGCAACATGGGAATGGCCTGGCGGTGGATATTCATGTAATCCACGGCCATTTGCCAGCGGTCCAGGACTTGCACTTCAATCTGCGGTTCCGGATGCTCGGTCCCGCGAAGATACTCGTCAATGCCCACCGCCGCGCGCTTTCCGTCGCCCACGCTGTCAATGATGAGGCGCGGTCCGAATGCGCAATCACCGCCGGCGAACACGCCGGGGGCCGAGGTCATCAAGTTGTCGCGATTTACGTTGATCAGGCCGCGAGGCGAGACCAGCACGCCATCCTCGGGCCGCAGAAACTCCAGGTTGGGTGCCTGCCCGATGGAGAGAATAATGGTGTCGCACTCAAACTGAGTGTCGCTGTTGTCGTAGAACGCGGGGTTGAATCGGTGGTTCTCGTCGAAGACATACTTCGTCTTCAGGCATTCCAGGCCGACAACTTTGCCGTCGCGTCCGAGCACCCGCTTGGGCCCAAAACCCGGATGCATGACGATGCCTTCGGTCTCCGCCTCTTCGATCTCCTCCAGCGCCGCAGGCATTTCGTGACGCTGCTCGAGACAGACAAGGCCGACTTCCCGAGCGCCCATGCGCAGCGCCGACAGCGAGATGTCCATCATCTCGTGAGCGGCGACGGTTTGCACATTCTCTTCCGAGGGCGTTATCTCACCGGGCGAATCATGCTGGCGCAGCACTTCGCGAGCAGCCGAGCGCGCGACGTCCATGGCGACATTGCCGCCGCCGATCACGATGACTTTCTTCCCGATGGTGAATTTGTAGCCAAGATTGACGTTCAGCAGAAATTCGATGCCGCGATGCACGCCATCGAGATCAACGCCCGGAATCGAGAGGTCGCGGCTGCGATGTGCGCCAACTGCGATCAGGACAGCGTCGAAGCCCTGGCGCCTTAACTCGCCCACGGTGAAGTCGCGTCCGGCGACGGCGTTCAGGCGCAGCGTGATGTCGCCCGTCTCCAGAATCTCGCGTACCTGCGCCTCGACTACACTGCGCGGCAGACGATACTCCGGGATCCCGAGATACAACATTCCGCCGGCGACGGGTGATGCTTCGAAGATGGTGACCGAGTAGCCCATCAGGGCGAGATCGTGCGCGGCTGAGAGCCCAACCGGTCCGCCGCCGATCACAGCGACCTTGAAAGGAAGTTTTCCGACTGGATGCGTACTGGGCGCAACCGGATGACGCGACTCGGGGCCGTGCCGCTCGGTCAGGAACCGCTTCAGGGCGCGAATGGAAATCGGACGGTCAATTTGGCCGCGGCGGCACGCGGTCTCGCAGGGGTGAGCACAGACGCGCCCGCAGATGCTCGCCATGGGATTCGGATCGCGCGCAACACGGTAAGCCTCTTCGAAGCGCCCCTCCGCGATCAGCGTCACGTAGCGGCCGGCATTGGTGTGCGCGGGACATGCCATCATGCAGGGGAAATTGGTGTTCAGCCATTCCCGATCGACCTTCTTGTTAGCGAAGCGAATTTGCATCGGCCCCCTCTGGAGACGAGGTGCGCGCGGCGATAACTGGAAGAAGGGAGGAGCCCGTCCTCCCTTCTTACCGTTTACTTCGAAAGGGTAAAGTCAGCCTTGCCGGTGCCGGCAACGTCAACCGGCTTACTCTGCTGCTTGGTGCCTTCATGCCAGGCAACCACGTTGTACTTGCCATCGGGAACGTTCTCGATCTTGTAGTTTCCGCTGGCGTCAGTCTCGGCAAAGTACGGCGTGGGGCTGACCACGATGTAGCCCGCCATCTCCGGGTGCACGTTACACAGCAACGACACCACACCGGGGTTATCGAACTTAAATGCCTTCTTCTCGCCCTTGGGCCAGGTGCCGAGGTTGTGGCCTAGTTTCTTGTTGCCGCTGATGGAGGGCCAGAAAACATTGTGCTGAACGGTATCGCTGTTCTGGAACTCGACCGTGGTTCCCACCTGAACCGCCATCACGTGCGGATTGAACATCAGACCCTTCTGGTCCATGACCGGCTGCTTCGACGGCGCGGGAAACGTTTTGCCCTGGATGGTGTCCACATAAACGACGGACTTCCCGGGCGACACTTTGCCTTCGATGGTGCCAGCCACAGCGGTAGCTGCGACGGCCGTCACCAGTAGAACGGTTACGAGAAAACTGCGCATCATGAATATTCCTTTCGTTGGTTGTGCTTCCTTACCTTGTTTAATACACGAATTCTAAACCTGCGACTGCCGTATTGGTATGGAACGGGTTCAGGGCCACCGGGAGACCGGTGACGGGATTGGTCCCGAATATGACCGACTGCGACGGACGGAACTGGTACTCAAACGATGCCTTGATGTTGGCGTGCATCAGGAACTGCACCCCCGGAGTAATCCGGTTTCGGGTTACACTGGCCGCCCCATTGAAGGGAGAGCCGCTGAATCCGCCCGCCGTCAGGCCGTTCACGTAGTCCGCGTTGGAGTTTACGGCGTCATAGCGCATCAGCACCATCATCCAGGGATAAGCGAGCCATTCGACGTCGGCGAAGCCTCCGCTGAATGTGGCCGCCCGGCCGGAAATGAACCCNNTTGGAGTCGTGCCCGTACATGTACAGGGCATTGAACTGCAGGCAGCAGCGGTAGTTGAGAGTCATGTTGCCGCCGACCCGGTAAAACGGCTCGCGCGCGGTGAGGACGGTGGGCACGCCGTCGGCGGTGGCCCCCGATAGCCGCTGCACCGAACGTCCATAGAAGTAATAGCTGCCGAGATTCAAATAGGTGTGATCGCGCGGTCCGGAGGGGCCGGCTGCCTGGATGGCGTTACGGCTTTCCTTGTCGCGTTCGAGGTTAAAGCGGTAGCTAAACGAGGCGTAGAGGTCCTTGAAGTTCGCATCCGAAGCCACACCCAGCCCGCCATTGTTGCTGCCCGTGGCCTGGGGAACATAGGGGATGCCTCCGTTGGCGTCTTGTCCGAATCCACTGGTGTTCTGGTCGATGAAGGCAAGCGAGTAGTAGTAGCCTCCGGTGTGCAGCCCTCCGCTCAACTCGACCCCCTTGCCCGCGTCCGCCATGGTGAATTGGTTATTGACGAACTGCTGCGGAAAGGCCGGATTCACGGCCCCAATATTGGCCTGGGTGTAGATGTCGTACGGACTGATCCAAATGCTGCGCGCCTGGGTGAACGGCAGCTCCAGTTCAAACTGGCCGACGCGCAGACTCAGCAAGTTCTGGGGCAGCTTCAGGAAGCGGCCGACATTGACGAACTTGAGATAGGCATCGCCCAGTCCGCCGTTGGCGTTGGCGCCGCTGACACTGATGTCGTCGTCCACCCAAAATGCCATGTCACTGCCGAAATTGCCGGCGGTGAAGATGCTGAACAGCCCAGTCTGGAAGTCCGTGGTCGGAGTATACGGCGCCACTGTTCCAGGCGGCAGCAACTGATTGAACTTCGCGCTGCTGGTTCCCGTGTACTGGAAGTATTGGTTATAGCGCAGGCCGATGGGCGGCATACCCGGGATGACGCCCGGCCAGACGGCCTTGGGCCACAGTTCCGCGTTGGCCGGCGCTCCCAGCATGACCGGCGGAATCTTGATCATCGACTCGTCGTCCTTGGGGAACTTGAAGCCTGCGTCTTTGAAGGCTTTCCCGAAGTCGTTCAGCTGGGGAAAATCAATGTGGCAAGTGCTGCAACTGGTGCCATACATACGTGAGAATGCAGGAATGGCAAAGCTTTCGCTCGCCGAAAAGATGGAAAGAGCAAATACGAGAAAGAGTAACGATCCGTAAACGGTACGAAACGGCCATCCGCCCATAGCCCACCCTCCTTAGCGGGCAACGAGGCAAAGGGCTTTAGAGCGCTTTGTTGCCCGCCTGTGACTGGATCAAAAGTATACACGAGCGATTCGGCAGTGACGCTTATCACCCAGCTTGGGCTGACCTTGGTAATTTCACCTGGTGCCGGGAGGCGGAATCGAACCCCTCGTCGCTCACGTGTGAGTAGTAGATGGGCTGGAAGTATTACTGGAACAGTCACTCCCTAGCGGTGACCCACGTCACAAGGCTCTGTGATGATCTGCGGTGGCGGGTGTTGTAGCCATTACTCAGGTCGTGGTCGGACGCTTCCTGCAGTTCCCGTAAGGTCAAGAAAATCGGGTTGAAAAGGCGAGGCTTGCAGCTTCGACTAGCCTCTTCGGATTGCCTTCTCC
>PLYW01000071.1 GCA_003151875.1 Acidobacteriaceae bacterium | reverse complement strand
CCGCTTCCTGGGCGCATTGGTGGCGAGGCGAGTGTTTACGGCAGGACAGAGGCCAGAAAGAAAGCGACCCGACGGTCGACCTCGTAAAGGAATGACACTCTAATTGTTGCGCTAACGCGAGGCAGGTACCAGAAGGGATTGAACAAAAAGTCACCCGGAGTTCCAAAACAGGAAGGGCGGGATTCCTACTGTCGCTTCCCTGGTTGGATTCAAGGCACAATTTAGCTCCCGGTTGAGGTACAAACGCCTACGGAACAGGATCGGATGTGCGGCCGAAGTAGAGTCAGAATGTAGTCGTTTTCTTGCTCTTCGGAGGGTCTCGCTCTGCCTTCGATACGCCTGGTCCCCCGACACCCGCGCCTCCTCCCCGTGCAACGCCATCCGCGATACTTATCACCTCATTCCTCATCACTGACAGATGCACCCGAAATGGGGGATCTTATTGAAGATGAAGCAAGCATCTATGCGCGTCGCCGCTCGTGGCAATCGGGACGAGGGAAGTTGTTCTTTCACGGATCACCTTACGCAACTGTCGGCGAGTGATCCGCGAATGGCGATTTTCCTGGCAATGCCCACCGCTGCCCGTACAAATGCGCTTGTCGCCATACTCGAGAGTGCTGCGGGCGAGAACTTTCGACAGGAGGCGAGCCGGTGGATTGTTCAGGCGCTGTCAGTTGAGCGATTGGTACCGCCGCAGTATGCAGAGTGGCGGCCGGTGGTGCGCGAAGCCATGCTCTATTTTGGGTCTCATCTGTCGACTTCCAGGCTTGCTCCTAAGCTTGTCGAACAGATGGAGCTTCCAGTGGATACAACGCCGGAGAACCGTCTTCTGCGACTGATCGCAAAGGTCCCCGCACTTCAAAAGCTCGGGCAGGTAATCGCCAGAAATCGCCACTTGCATCCTTCTGTGCGACGCGCATTGACGCAACTGGAAAACGGCATATGCGATGCAAGCGCAGAGGAAATCCGCACGATTATCGTGCAGAACCTGGGACCCAAGCTTGCGCACTACGCGGTTGAGATCGAAGACAAAATATTCTTGGAAGCAAGCGTCAGCGCAGTGGTACGATTCACCTGGTACAACCCGGAACGGCGGCAGCGAGAACACGGCGTTTTCAAAGTGATGAAACCTTACGTTGCCGCCTATTTTGCGGAGGAGATGGATTTGCTCGCACGGCTGGCGGCGCACCTCGGATCCAAGCATGCGGAATATGCCTTCGCCCAGCACGTCCTCTCGGAAACGTTTGACGACGTCCGCCGGCTACTGCAGCATGAAGTGGAGTTCGTGCGCGAGCAGGCGAGTTTGCAAAAAGCTTCCCAGCTCTACAGCTCGGTAAAGTTAATTCGCATACCACAGGTGATTCGGCCATTATGTACGCCCACGATGACCGCCATGACGGAGGAACATGGGGAGAAGATTACGATAGCCGTGACCGGCATGAGGAAGCGGCGCCGCCACCGCATCGCCGAGCAGTTGATCGACGCCGTGGTTGCCGTTCCCGTGCTTACGCCCATCACCAACGGCATGTTCCATGCTGATCCACATGCGGGCAATCTTCTCTACAACAAGCGCACTGGCATCCTTACGCTGCTCGACTGGGCCCTCACCGGTCACATAACCGAACCGCAACGCCGGCAGTTTGCCATGCTGTTCTTGATGGTCCTCCTGCGGGATTCACAAGGGGTCTGCACCGTCCTCGATGCCCTCAGTAGAGGAGGGGAAAAGCGGGTGCCTCGGCAGACCCTGGTAATTCGCGAGCAGGTAACGCGGTTCTTCAACCAACAGCCGCTGACGCAGATACCGAGGGCCGTCGACATCGTGGACCTGCTGGAACGGATCGCGTGGCAAGGCGTCCGATTACCGACGCATTTGGTGATGCTGCGTAAGGTGCTGTTCACCCTCGATGGCATTGTGCATGACATTGCGGGACCGAGCGCCAGTATGGAATTGGTGATGGTGCAACGACTGATACAAAGGTGGCTGGAGCATCCAGCCCATGTCGGCTGGCCTCTTACCCTGCGCGACTGGGTTGCGGTGTATTGGAGCGCCATGCTCTGCCCCAGTCGTTTGGCGATCGTAGGCCTGCAACAGGTACCGGGCTTCGGGCGAAACTGTGCAGAAGGCAGCTAGCGAACGGAATACAGCCTGTGGTTTGGTTCCTGTGGTTCATCAAAACCGTAGTGTGGCAAGTTTCAAATGCAGACAAGTTTGTCGCCCAGCGTCTGTCGTGCGTTCTTAGGCTGCCAAATCGAAGAAATTGTCGATGAACTGAATCTGTCGAAGAAGATCATCTCCTGCCACTCATCGAACCTGCCACGCATTCCTGAAAGTGTGGCCGGGCGGGTACACACCCGGCTTCACAAGCGGGCATAAGGGGTGGTACCATTCAATACTGGAACGGGGATACCGGTATGGTTCCTTATCCATCTTCCACAGTAGGAAGGCAAAATTTTTGTACCGCGACCCCTAAAAATATTGGCTTTTTGGCCGTTTTACACAAGAGTTTTTGTACCGTTTTGTACGGCGAGGGTGTTATATAGGGCTTTTGGGGACTATGTGGCGGATTGAAAACATGCAAATGGCGTAGATTCAGTAATTTAGGGTGATGCAAGCCCCCCTTCCGACCATGCCTCACCCCAGCTGTAAGCAACGTAAAGAGTTACCATATTGCCGATACTGGCGCGGTTCCGCGTAAACGCGGCCGCCAGATGCAAGGATTGAGAATTACATGGTTGTCCTGGTCACCGTTATTCACGTCGTCGTTTGTCTGTTCCTGATCATTGTGGTGCTGCTGCAAAGCGGTCAGAGTGCCGATATTGCCGCCGCCTTTGGAGGCATGGGCAGCCAGACCGCCTTCGGTACTCGCACCGCCGCGACCGTGCTCTCGAAAGCCACCACCTGGGCGGCCATCATGTTCATGGTCACGTCCATCACGCTTTCGGTGTTCGCCACCCGTCATGCCAACCGTACCGGGTCGGTATTGGAAGGCTCACGACCGGCGCCCGCGAAGTCGGTCCCGATGCCGCAGAAACCCTCTGCGCCGGCGCCGAACCGCTAGAAGCTTCCCACTCGTGTCCGACGCCCGCAGAATGTCCGGTCTGCGGGCTTGATTCCTATCTATTAGCTACTCCATCTTCTTCTTTTCTGCCATGCCGCTGGCCTTCGTGTAGGTGACGGTCATGGCCTTCTGCAGCTTGCTGGCATCCGGGCCCATTTCCATGGTCATCACGAAGGAATTGGGCTTGAAATCGGAATAGGTGAACCGGGTCATCATTTTTTGACCGTTCACCTCGCCTTGCATAGTGCCGACCAGTTTGTCGCCCTCCCACTTTGAGCTGCCACTGTCGT
>PLYW01000207.1 GCA_003151875.1 Acidobacteriaceae bacterium | reverse complement strand
TCAATGGCATCGGATAGGAGCGTGAGGGGTGTGTCCGCCTGCGTCGGTAGCTCGCCTTTCGTGCCGAGCACCCGTTCACCGACAAGCTCGTTGCGTTTCCGCCGTTGGGCCTCCATGGCCTCACTTGGCGTCTGTCCTGCGGTTTGGCGCCGCCGACTACGGCCTTCCCACCACTCCACAAAATAATGGCCTGGCCGCTTGTCCCAGGCGTAACGAGTACCGGCCCGGCGCAGAGAAACGAAGCGCCACTGTCCACCGTCCTCGCGGATCTTCTTGATGATCCGAACGATTTTCTTTACTGCCACATAGCACCTCTTGGTGTCTGTTTCTTGCTCTATTACAGACACCAAGAGTGTACTACTGATTTCAAGCTATTGAGTCTATTACAGGTTATAAATGACTGGCGGAGAGGGAGGGATTCGAACCCCCGATACCCGTCAAGGTATGGCCGCTTTCGAGGCGGCTCGTTTCAACCGCTCACGCACCTCTCCGCATCAAACCGCAACCGAATTGTAGGACTGCTGCCGGGTCTTCGACGGGCGACAAGACCGGAGCAGCGCTTTCAGTTTAGCAAATGCGTTGCTGAGCGTCATGCTGCGCCATGCGGTGTCAGGACTTTGTCAGAGCTGCTGGCTCGCCGCGTCCGAGGGGAAGAGGTAACTCGCCAGCATGCGCTTCATCTCGGAGATCACGCGATCGCGATCTTCGCGCGTGGGCTGCTCGTAGGCGTACGCGATGAGCCGTTCGCCGGCCTCGCTGACGACGCGCAGCATCCGGTCGAGCTCGGGCGTGTTGGGAATGCCCAGCCGCTGCAGCATGAAATTCTTCAGCAGCGCCGGCAGCCCAACACTGGGTGACGCCTGGCGTTCCTTGGTCGCGGCGCTGATGTAGCGGCCAAACGAGATGGTGCGGAAGTCGGGATGCGCGTCGAGATAAATGATGTACGCGTCCACCACGCTGTCAAGCACGAGCGCCGGATCGAAGCTCTCCAGGTTAGCGAGTTCGCGCTCCAGCACCTTCATCACCGAGTCTTCAAGCGACGCGCGGAATTGCTCGACATGCCGCACCGCGATCGCGTCGATGATGGTCTGCTTGTCAGGGAAGAAACGATAGAGCGCGCCGATCGACAGCCCAGCCTCCGCGGCAATGCGCGTGGTCGTGACGTCCGCCAGCGGCATCTGCTCCAGCAGGGAACTGGCCGCGTCGAGTACCCGCTGCACCGTGTGCTGGCTGCGCGATTGGACGGGAGTGCGCCGAGCCGAAGGCGAGACTTCACCTTCGACGTGAGGTGCATCGAGTTGATTCTTAAGGGACATCGTCTTGAGCGTGTAACCAGGCTACGATCGTGATCCTTGACATCATCCCACAAATCTTGTAAAAGCGAAAGAGAGTTCGTATTCGTGTTCGCGTTCGCGACGGAACCGCAGGGCGGAATAGGGGTCTTTCGACTCCTCGGTAGCCGCGGCGGCCTCGTCCTCAGGATGACAACCGNNNNCTAACGAGGTTCTACCGCATGGGTGTTCCGGTTTCGCAGATGTGGACGGTCGCCACGTACGTCCTGAAGCAGAAGATCAAGGGCCGCAAGCGCTATCCGCTGGTGCTGATGCTGGAACCGCTCTTCCGCTGCAACTTGGCGTGCGCCGGCTGCGGCAAGATCCAGTACCCCGCGCACGTGCTCAAGCACAACCTCTCGCCCGAGGAATGTTTCCGCGCGGTGGACGAGTGCGGTGCGCCGATGGTGTCGATCCCCGGCGGCGAACCCCTCATGCATCCGCAGATCCAGGAGATCGTCGAAGGCCTGGTGGCGCGTAAGAAGTACATCTACCTCTGCACGAACGCGCTTCTGCTCAAGGAAAAGATTGGCCTCTTCAAGCCGAGTAAGTACCTGACCTTCTCCGTGCACCTCGACGGGCAGCGCGAGCACCACGACTTCTCGGTCTGCAAGGAAGGCGGCTACGACATAGCCGTCGCCGGCATCAAAGAGGCCGTTCAGCGCGGCTTCCGCGTCACCACGAACACCACGCTATTCGACGGCGCGAACCCGAAGAGCGTGCGGGCGTTTTTCGACGAAATGATGGAGCTGGGCGTCGAGGGCATGATGCTCTCCCCCGGCTACGCTTACGACAAGGCGCCAAACCAAAGCAGCTTTCTGGGCAAGGCGCGCACGCGGAGCCTGTTCCGCACGATCCTCTCGAACCGCAAGAAGAACTGGATCTTCAACCAGTCGCCGCTGTTCCTCGAGTTTCTGATGGGCCAGCGCGAGTATACGTGCACGCCTTGGGGCATGCCGACCTACAACCTGTTCGGCTGGCAGAAGCCTTGCTACCTGCTGCAGGATGGCTACGCCGAGAGCTTCGAGGAGTTGATGACCTCGACCGAGTGGCATGAGTACGGCTCGGAGTCGGGCAATCCCAAGTGCGCCAATTGCATGGTGCACAGTGGCTTCGAGGCTTCCGCGGTGCAGGACACGTTCTCCACCTGGAAGGGTTTTTCCGCCACGGTGCGGGCGACCTTCTCGTCGAAGTATCCGAGCCGCAAGGCGCAGGAGGATCTCGACCGGTTCTCGCTCAATCCTTCTCAGCCGTCTCACGAGGCGTCGGGCCTGGTGCAGATCGAGAAAGGCCAACCGGAAGTGGGCGCTCCGCGCTAATTCGATGACCGCACCTACCTGGGAACGGAGCCGCGACCGTGAGGG
>PLYW01000228.1 GCA_003151875.1 Acidobacteriaceae bacterium | reverse complement strand
TGCGGCGCCGTTCTCACGCACTCACGTAAGCCCTGGGTCAAGTTGGATTAATGAACCTGAGTCCCTTCAGGGACGGCACATAACCGCAGATTCCTCGACTTCGCCCGAAGCGGGCTCCGCTCGGGATGACAAACAGATATTTTGGAAGTTTGCAGAGGCTGGCCGCCTTCTTGCCGATCTCCACGTCAACTACGAACAGCAAATCAAATATCCGCTGGAACACGTCGAAAAGGGACAACTGAACTGGCGCGTTGAGAAGATGCGCCTCAGCAAGGACAAAACTTCGCTTATCTACAACGACTTCCTCACCCTGCGCGGCATCCCGCCAGAGACCTACGAATACCGCCTCGGTAACCGCTCGGCGCTGGAGTGGGTGATCGACCAATACCAGGTCTCGACCGACAAGCGCAGCGGCATCACCAACGATCCCAACCGCGCCGACGATCTTGAATACATCGCGCGCCTCATCGGCCAGGTCATCACCGTCAGCCTGGAGACAATGAAGATTGTGAAAGGCCTGCCCGAGTTGCGGATTCAGGCAGGCCCCTTAGAGGCTGAATCCCAGGTCGTTGTTGACCGCTCCAGTCGCTAATTGCCAGTTGCTAATTGCCACCCGCTCCTTGATAGTTGCTACGTAGTCCCATGTCACACCAACGCAAAGCTCTTGGCCGCGGCCTGGGGACTCTGCTTCCGTCGCGGCAAGCGCCTCCTGCTCCGGCCACGGACGCTTCCCCGGCGTCCACCCCAGCGCCGGACCTTCTCCCCGGCGAGTCGATCCAGCACATCCCGCTCAACCGCCTCGACCGCAATCCTTATCAGACGCGCAGCGTGTCTTTCGGCGGGCTCGACGACCTAGGGGCTTCCATCCAGGCGGTGGGCCTGTTGCAGCCCATCGTGGTGCGTCCGGTGGCGGGCGGGCGCTATCAGGTCATCGCCGGCGAGCGCCGCTGGGAGGCGGTGCGCCAGCTCCGCCATCGGAGCATTGCCGCCATAGTGCGGCCGGTTTCCAACGAGCAGGCGATGGAGATGACCATCGTCGAGAACCTGCAGCGCCTGGAGCTGACCTGCATGGAGCAAGCCCGCAGCTACGAGCGGTTGGCGCGCGAGTTCGCCCTCACGCAGGAGCAGATGGCGGAGCGCACGGGGAAGCCGCGCGCCTCGGTGGCCAACTTCCTGCGGCTGCTGACGCTGCCGGCCAGCGTGCAGGCCATGCTCGACCGGGGCCAGCTCAGCTTTGGCCACGCCAAGGCGGTGATGGCGCTGGATTCGCCGGCAGACATCGAGAACCTGGCCCAGCACATTGCCACACGTTCGCTATCGGTGCGCCAGACCGAGAAGGCAGTTGCTAATCTGGTTCACCCCCGGGAAAGGGCAGAGAAGATTCGCATAGTGGACCCAAACGTCAGAGAAGCCGAGCACCAGTTGCAACGGGCGCTCGGCGTGCGTGTCACCATCACCGGCCGCAACCGCAAAGGCAAGATCCTGATCGAGTACTCGTCCCTGGAGGACTTCGACCGCATCCTCGCGGTGATGAGGACGGAAGCACGGCGCACTGGCAACTGACTACTGGCGGCAAAATCCAGTAGAATCGAGTGTTGCATCCCGATTTCCCCAAGGCCTGTTTCTGCGCGGAGCCTAAGTCAGCATAAGTCAGCAATCGAACCTGCGGGAACTATGCGTCAACTGAGCCGCCTTCTTCGCTACTTCAAACCGTATTGGTTCTACATGCTGGCGGCGGTGGTGTCGATGGCCCTGGTGGGATTGCTCGACGCCTTCCGCCTGCTGCTGATCGGGCCCATCTTCGATCTGGTACTGAATCCTTCCTCCAAGGCGCACACCCTGCCCTTATTCAAAATGCCGCTCAGCGGTAAGCCCATCGAGCTGAACTGGTTTGTTCCCGCACACTTTCACAACGTGTGGACGATGGTGGCCTTTGCGCTGGTCGCCTCCACGGTGCTGAAGGGCATTTTCGACTACGGCGGAAGCTACCTGGCGAATTACGCCGGCTACGGCATGGTCACCGACCTGCGTAACGAACTGTATTCGGCCACGCTGCGGCGTTCGGTGGCATTCTTCCAGAAGTATTCCACCGGCACGCTGCTGTCGGCGATTGTGAACGATATCGAGCGCGTGCAGTTTGCGCTCTCGTCGGTGCTGGCGGAATTTCTCCAGCAGTTTTTTACCTTCCTGTTCACCGCCTGCGTGGTGGTCCTGCTGGGCGGACGGTTGACCTGGGTGCTCATCATCTTTGTGCCGGTGGTGGTAATGGCGGCCCGAAGGATTGGCCATCGCGTGCGCACCACGACGCGCCGCGGCCAGGACAAGCTGGCTGAGATCCAGAACATTCTGCAGGAAACCATCACTGGTGTGCGCATCGTGAAAGCTTTTTCCATGGAAGCCTGGGAGACGCGCCGCTTCCGCGATGCTGCGCGGCGGCTGTTCAAGGCCAACCTGCGCTCGGTGAGCGCGTACGCGCTGAGTTCGCCGATGATGGACATCTTCGGCGCTATTGCGATCGCCATCCTGATCTTGATTGGCCGCGAGTACATTAAACACGGCTTTTTCACCGAAGGCGTTTTCCTGGCGTTCATTATCGCGGTGTTCAAGCTGTACGAGCCGGTGCGCAAGTTTGGGATCTTCAACAACAACTTCCAGCAGGCGCTGGGCGCCTCCTCGGCGATCTTCGATTTCCTTGACGCCCGTGACGAGGTGCGCGAGAAACCGGGCGCGCAGAAGCTGGCGCCGTTCCATCAGGGCATCCGCTTCGAGCATGTCGACTTCAGTTATGGGCAGGCGAACGACGATCGCGATGTGCTGCACGACATCAACCTGGAAGTGTCGCCGGGAGAACTGGTGGCGCTGGTCGGCTCCAGCGGCTCCGGCAAGACCACCCTGGTGCATCTGCTGCCGCGTTTCTTTGACGTCACCCGCGGGCGGCTGCTCATCGACGGCCGCGACGTCCGCGACCTGACCATCGCTTCCCTGCGCTCGCAAATTGCCATCGTCACCCAGGACACCATCCTGTTCAACGATACCGTGCGCAACAACATTGCCTATGGGCAGCCGCAAGTTTCCGCCGAGACGGTGGAAGCAGCGGCCCGCGCCGCGCTGGCCCACGATTTCATCATGGCCCTGCCTGAGGGCTATGACTCGGTGATCGGCGAGCGCGGCCTGCGCCTGAGCGGCGGCGAACGGCAGCGCCTTTCGATTGCGCGCGCCATCCTGAAAAACGCGCCTATCCTGATCCTCGACGAAGCTACTTCCGCGCTCGACACCGAGAGCGAGTCGCTGGTGCAAGTGGCGCTGCAAAATCTGATTACCGGCCGCACCGTGTTTGTGATCGCGCATCGGCTGTCCACGGTGCGCCGCGCCGATCGCATTCTGGTGCTGGAAAACGGAATGATCACCGACGAGGGCACCCACGAGTGTCTGCTGGACCACCCCGGCACCTACCGCCGGTTGTATGATTTGCAGTTCGTCGATGTTGAGACCGCCACCGGGACGGAATGAGCGCCACTATGAACATTCGCTCCATGACCGGCTACTCGCAAGTGAAGATGAACGCGGACGACCAGCTCGCCTTCACCCTCAGCCTGAAGGCGGTGAACCATCGCTTTCTCGATTTGCATCTGCGTCTTCCCGCGGAAATGGACCCCATCGAGATGAAGGTCCGCCGGGTGCTGAAGGAGCGCCTGCACCGCGGCCATATCGAAGTGACCCTCAGCCTGGAGCGCAGCGGCGGGGCCGCGTTCTCCGTGAACCGCGACCTGGTGGGCGGCTACCTGCGCACTTTCCGCGAAGTTGCCGAAGAGTTCGGGGTGAGCGCCGAGCCCGACCTGAACGCGGTGCTTAAAATGCCGGGCGCGCTGAATGCCGCCGAGAGCGGCGATGCCATGGCCGCGATGGAAAAACAGGTGACCGCGGCGCTGGAGCAATGCATCGAGCGGCTGAACCTGATGCGCGAGGAGGAGGGCCGGGGCGCGGCGGCGGAGTTGCGCGAGCGAATGACGCATCTGTCCTCGGCCACCCATGAAGTGGACCAACTGCGCGGCAAGGTGCTAAAGGCCTACCATGAGAAGGTGCACGGGCGCATGCAGGAGTTGCTGGGGGCGCACGCCGATCCCGACCGCATCCTGCAGGAGGCGGCCATGCTCGCCGAGCGCAGCGACATTCAGGAGGAGGTCGTGCGCATGAAAAACCACATCCAGCATTTCCTGTCGCTGCTGGAGGCCGGCGGCGAGGTGGGAAAGAAGCTCGACTTCCTGCTGCAGGAGATGAATCGCGAAGCCAACACCCTGATGTCGAAGACCACGGGCGTGGCGGGCGAAGCCTTGCACATCACCGGCCTGGGATTGGCCATGAAATCGGAGATCGAAAAGGCGCGCGAACAGGTGCAGAACCTAGAATGAGCGGCGGCAACATCTTCATCATCTCGGCGCCCTCGGGCTCGGGGAAATCCACGCTCACCAACGAGGTCCGCCGCGTGGTCCCCAACCTGGAATTCTCCATCAGCTATACCACCCGGCCGCCGCGCGGCAGCGAGCAGTCGGGGCGCGAATATTTCTTCGTCTCCCGCGAAGAGTTCGAACGCATGCTGGCCGAGGACGAATTCCTGGAGTACGCCGAGGTCTTCGGCAACTACTACGGAACGGCGAAGCGCTTTCTGCGCGAAGCTACGGCGCGCGGTCACGACTTGCTGCTCGACATTGACGTGCAGGGTGCTGCCCAGGTGAAGCGGAAGGTGCCCGCAGCGCTGAGCGTCTTCATCCTGCCGCCCTCGCGCCAAGAGCTGGAACGGCGCTTGCGCCGTCGCGCCGAGGCCGACGACGATCTGCAGCGCAAGCTGCTGGGGGATGGCGCGCGTCCCTTCAATACCGAAGACATTATTCAGCGCCGCCTGCAAACGGCAACTCGCGAGATTGAGAATTTCTCCCAGTACGACTATATTTTGGTCAACGACCGGCTGGAGCAGTCGATTGACGTTCTCAAGTCGATCGTGGAAGCCGAGCGACTGAAGGGTTCGGCGGCCGCGGTGACAGCAAAGGATGAGGCAATGCTGGCCATTGCTCGGGGCGCCTTGCGGACGCAGATGCTCCACCAGGTCCAAACTATCCTGGCAACGTTCGATCTTTCCCGTTTACCCATCGTCACGGAGTGACCTATGAAACTGGTTGAAGGGTTCGACAGCAATTATCGCTACGTTCTGGTGGCGGCGCGGCGCGCGCGGCAGTTGCAGAATGGCGCCCGCCCCGTAGTCGAGTCGCACTCACGCAAGCCCTGCCGCATCGCGGAAGAAGAGCTCCGGGCCGGCAAAGTGAAATGGGAGATTCCGCAGGTTGTGAAAACTCCGCTGGAGTCGGCCAGCGAGGTCCTGGACCATGCCGCAGTTGGCGACGCCGACGACTAACCGGGCACACACATGAAAATCGCACTGGGGGTGAGCGGCGGGATTGCAGCCTACAAGGCCGCTGAAATCGTTCGCCTGTTGCAGGACCGCGACGTGCGTGTGCAGGTCATCATGACTGCCGCGGCCCAGGAGTTCGTTCGTCCGCTCACCTTCGCCGCGCTGTCCGGCGAGAAAGTCATTACAGGTATGTTCGGCTCGGCAGCCGAGCAGCCCAATCTCGACTCTGCAGTCGAGCACATCTCGGTCGCGCAATCCATCGATTGTCTGCTCGTCGCTCCGGCGACCGCCGATGTGCTGGCGAAGTTTGCGCAGGGCATCGCCAACGATTTCCTCAGCACGCTCTACCTGGCGACCACGGCCCCCGTGGTGGTCGCGCCCGCCATGAACGTCAACATGTGGGAGCATCCGGCCACGCAGGCGAACCTGGAAACCCTGCGCCGCCGCGGTGTAACCATCGTCGAGCCAGACAGTGGTTATCTGGCCTGCGGGATGATCGGTGCGGGACGGCTGGCGGGGCCGGAGCAAATCGTCGCCGCCACGCTGGAGCGCCTTGGCGTCGCGCAAGACCTGGCGGGCGAGACCGTGCTCATCACCGCCGGACCCACGCACGAGCCCATTGATCCGGTGCGTTATCTAAGCAATCGTTCCAGCGGCAGGATGGGATACGCGCTCGCGGAAGCCGCGCTGCGGCGGGGTGCGAAGGTCATCCTGGTGAGTGGGCCGACTGCACTGCAGCCGCCCGCGGCGGCAGAAACGATCTTCGTGGAGACGGCGCAGCAAATGCGCACGGCGGTGCTTGATCGCTGGGAGCAGGCTAGCTTCATCATCATGGCCGCCGCGGTCGCCGACTATCACGTCAAGAATGTTTCGCCGGAAAAGATCAAGCGCAAAGCTGCGCTGGAGCTGCAACTCGAACCCAATCCCGACATTCTTGCCGACCTTGGCAGTCTGCGGCACGCCACCGGAAAGCGCTCTCCAATACTGATCGGCTTCGCCGCCGAAACCGGGGACCTGCTGGAAAATGCCCGCAGCAAGCTGAGCAAGAAACGGGTTGACGCCATCGTGGTGAATGATGTCGCTCGCGCCGGCATCGGCTTCGACAACGACCGCAACGAAGTGACCATCGTTATCCCGACAGACATCATCGCCGTACCAGAAGCCGGCAAACTGGAGATCGCGCAGAAAATTCTCGAGGCCGCGATCCGCATCCGCCAGCAGCCATTAGCTCCGCCGTAAACTTTCCATTTCTTGTCATCCCGACCGAGGACTCTAGCAGGCTGCTGAAAAACTCCGTGTGCGGATGCGATTTGAAAGGGCACGGCTTCAGCCGTGCCGCTAAGGCTTTCATTGTTGTCATCACGAGCGGGCTTTAGCCCGCGAGGGATCTGCTTTTCCAACTTTTTCAGCAGCCTGCTAGAGCGTGGGTGAGAACTCGTCTTGAGTTGGCACGTGGAACGATTGCGCAAAAATCCAGCGCCGTAGGCGCGGCATAATCTAGCCCAGCACGGAGCCATAGGCGGAGTGCTGGGTAGAGTGGGAAATAAATCCGTGTCCCGTAGGGACGACAGTTGTTCTCACACACCCCTTCAGACCGAGCGGGGGGGACCTGCTTTTTCCGTGGTTGGCGGGTTTTCGACTCCTGCCGTAGAATCGCACCATCAACTCCATCCCATGACTCTCGACGCCAACACCAAATCCGCACTGCGCGAGCGCCTCAACTTCTATCGCGAGCTGGGCGTTGGACCGCTTTATCGCCGCGCCGCCATCAACAGCGGAGCGCCCGATGATTTTGGCGTGGAACTCGTTGACGAACTGGCCGAGGCAGCGGATCGGCTGGCGGATGCGGCTGAGCGCGAGGCACAGGAGGCTTATCTTCCGTCCGCCACCGGCATCGATCGCGCCACGCTTCTGCAGGTCATCGCCGACGACATCGGCCCCGACTGCCAGCGTTGCAAGCTGGCGAAGCTGGGGCGCAAGCAGATTGTCTTTGGCACTGGCGATCCCCACGCCGAGCTGATGTTCATCGGCGAAGGCCCGGGCGCTGACGAAGACGCGCAAGGGCTGCCGTTCGTCGGACGCGCCGGCCAATTGCTCAACAACATGATTGCCGCCATGGGCCTCAAGCGCGAGCAGGTGTACATCGCCAACATCGTGAAGTGCCGGCCGCCGGGTAACCGTACCCCCGAGCGCGACGAGTGCGAAACCTGCTCACCGTTTCTGATGCGGCAGATCGGTGTCATCCGGCCAAAGGTCATCGTGGCGCTGGGCGCGACTGCGGCCAAGAACCTGCTGAGCGTCAACGACTCCATGGCGTCGCTGCGCGGACGATTCTATGATTATTCGCCGCCCGGCATTGTTGACGAGTCCGATGAACCGTTGCAATGCAAGCTGGCGGTCACCTACCATCCGGCGTTTCTGTTGCGCGATCCGCGGCAAAAGAAGGAAGCGTGGAGGGATTTGCAGATGGTCATGCGGCACCTTAATCTGCCCACCCCGCAGCGTGCACCCAGCGACGAAGGCAGTTAACGGTCATGCCGCAATTCTGCGATGTGGCCGTGCCGGTCCCGCTCGACGCCACCTTCACCTATCGCATCGCCGACACCGAGCCCTGCGTGGGCGGCCGCGTCATCGTGCCGTTTCGCGAGAAGCGGCTGTGCGGCATCGTCACCGAACTTCACGATCGCGAGCCGAAATTCCAGACCCGGCGCGTGAGCCAGGTCCTCGACTCAGCGCCCGCGCTCACGCCTGAACTCATGCAACTGGGCCGCTGGATCGCCCAGTATTACATTGCGCCCATTGGCGAAGTGTTTCGCACCATGCTGCCGTTGTCGGCGGAGTTCCGGCGCGTCGTCGGCTACCACATTACCGAGAAGGGAATTGCTGCACTCCATGCTGCGTCCACCCTCGGGTCGTCGTTGCGGTCGCACCAAGGGCCCGAACATCAGATGCTGGAATACGCCGTGCTAAACCGCCTCGCCGATGGCGAAGTGGTGCGCGAAGCCGCTGTGCGTGCGGCGACCGGAGCGTCGCGCACTTTGCTGCAAGCTTTGCTGCGCAAGAAGTGGATCGCCCGCGACGACCTTAGCGACGTGCGCGATGCCAGCCGCACCGTGCAGATCGCGGCCTTGAAGGACGTGACCGGCAAACTCAACGCCAATCAGCAGAAGATCGTGGCCTACCTGCGCAGCCAGGAGAACCAGCGCGCTGCGGTCGAAGCGATTCGTGAGTTGGTCGTCCCGCGAACCACGCTGCAAACGCTGGTGAAACGTGGGATCGTCGCGCTGAGCCAGGAAGCGGCCGTGTTCCGTATGTCGGGGATGAAGCCGCGCAAGCTGGAATTCCTGTTCACGCCTGCGCAGAAAGCTGCGCTCAACACCATCATTACTGCCACCGAGGAGCGCCAGTTTCTGCCCATGCTGCTGCACGGCATTACCGGCTCGGGCAAGACTGCCGTGTACCTGTCGGCGATGCAGGCTGTGCTGGGCAAAGGGCGCTCTGCCATTTTGCTGGTCCCCGAAATCGGCCTCACTCCCGCCGTCGCCGCCGACCTGCACCAGATCTTCGAGGACGAGGTTGCAATCCTGCATTCGGCGCTTAGTGACGATGAGCGTGCCGAGCAGTGGAGACACATCCGCAACGGCGAGTCCCACATTGTGGTAGGCACGCGTTCCGCCATCTTTGCGCCGGTGCCCGACCTGGCGCTCATCGTGGTGGATGAGGAGCACGACCACTCCTACAAGCAGGAGGAAACGCCGCGTTACCACGCCCGCGACGTGGCGGTGATGCGCGCCAAGATGTGCAACGCCGCCGTGGTGCTGGGTTCGGCCACGCCGTCGCTGGAGACCTACTACAACGCCGTCACCGGCAAATACCGACTGCTGGAATTGCCGGAGCGCATCGAGAAGCGGCCGCTGCCCGAGGTCCAGATCCTCGACATGCACGAGGAGTTCCAGCGCACCCGCAAAGACGAACCGCTCTCCCGCAAGCTGGTGGAAGAGATTGGCGAACGGCTGGCGCGCCATGAGCAGGTGATGGTGCTGCTGAACCGGCGCGGTTACTCCGCTTTCGTCCTCTGCCGTGAATGTGGCGAGAGCGTGCAGTGCAAGAACTGCGCCATCTCCATGACCTACCACAAGCGCGAACACCGCCTGATGTGCCATTACTGCGGCTACACGCGGCCTGCGCCCCGCACCTGTCCCAAATGCGGCAGCGAGTATGTGCAGTATCTGGGCACGGGATCGGAGAAGCTGGAGCACATCCTGCACGGCATGTTTCCGCAGGCGCGCATTGCCCGGCTCGATCGCGACACGGTCCACGGCCGCGACGATTTCGAGCGCATGCTGAGCGCATTGCAGGCGGGCGAAATCGATCTGCTGGTGGGCACGCAGATGATCGCCAAGGGACACGACGTCGCCAACGTCACGCTGGTGGGCGTCGTGGGCTCCGATGCCGCGCTCAGTTTCCCCGACTTCCGCGCCGCCGAGCGCACCTTCCAGTTGCTCACCCAAGTTGCGGGACGCGCCGGGCGAGGCGACACTCCCGGCAAAGTTGTGCTGCAAACATTTTTTCCCGACCACTACGCCATCCAGTTCGCCGCCGCCCACGATTATCACGGCTTCTACGAGAAGGAAATTCGCTTTCGCAGCTGGATGCATTACCCGCCGTTCAACGCCGTCAGCAACGTGCTGGTGCGCAGCAGCAAACTCGACGAGGCGCTGGCCTGGTCGGGCATCCTGGGGAAGTGGTTCGAAGCGAGCCGGCTAGCTGGCATACGCGTCATGGGCCCGGCAGCCGCGGTGATCGTGCGGCTGAAGACTGAGTATCGCTACCACTTCCTGTTAAAGTCGGCCAGCCGGGAACGCATGAATGCCGCGTTGCGTTCCATGCTCACTTATGCGGATACGCAGAAGATTCCCCGCAACAATGTAGTGGTGGATGTGGACGCGCTGTCGTTGATCTAGCTGTCAGCTTTGAGCCTGTCCCTTCCACGCCCCCAATGCCCTCCGCACCAGCACTAACTGTCCCAGGTGATAGGCGCCGTGGTCGGCGGCCAGCAACACTTCGCGCAGCAGCGTCTGGCCGTCGCCATGAGGGAACGGTTTGAACAGATCATGCGCGGGGTCCCTGACCAGTTCGCGGAACTCCTCCTGCAATTTCAGGATGGCCTTCACACTGTCGTTCCACGCTTTGTCGCTGGGCGGAGCCGCGGTTTTCGGCCAGTAGCCCTCAGGCCATTTTGGCGACTTGTGTTTGGCGTCGCGGCTGAACTCCAGGATGTCCCACAACGCGAGGCGTATGTGTTCGAGCAGTTGCCACGCCGAATGCGGCAGCCCGTCGGGCGCCTGACCGCGCAGCTTGGCGGGGAAGTCCTTCACCGCCGCGCTCAAGTCGGCATGGGCTTCGTTCCAGTCGATCGTCTTGGCAAGTTGTTGACGGAGAAGTTTGTCGTGTTCCATGAAACCTCACAGGGAAGAAATCGTCACTCGTGTGTGATGTGATTCGCGGCCCAGCGGATGGTAATTTCGGCGGACGATCGCTTACTGGGGGGTTTGCTGTTAGAAGAGGCAGGCTCGAGGATTACAACTAACCCCTGGCCCCTAACCGCTGAATTTCCTTCTGCGGCGCTGCTGCAAGACTTCGGTGGCGCCGGGGTTCACCAGTACGGTAAATCCGTTGTGAACAGGATTCCGGTCGCAGTCCACCAGGGCGGCACGCTCGCCCTCGATGCAGCCGCCGAGCAGGCGCCCCAGGCTGAGCAGCGAATGGCTGCCGCAAATCTCGCAGGCGTCACCCGCGCTGTTGCTAATGATCTCGCAGTCGGCGCACAGCACCGCCTCCAGCAGAGGGACGGAGCCCAGCTCCAGCCCCCATTTGTAGCCGTTGTCCATATAAGTCTCTGCTGTAACCCTAGCCGCCTCCGGACAACTGGGGAAGTACCTTTGTGGTGTAGAGAAGCAGAAGAGTAACGGGTCCGAAGAGTTGGACTAGAGGGCGGTTGGAGTGCGATTGACATTCATCCGGGACGGCGAGGCGGGCCTGTATTTCTAAGTTGCGCAACTATGCAACGGTTCGGTTATCTCGACACATTCGTCGCGGAGCTGGGCGGCAGCAGATTATGGTTCAGGGCAAACAAGGCCAGCTCCAGGCGGTTGCCGACTCCCAGCTTGTTGAAGATGTTGGTCAGATGGCGCTTCACGGTTTCCTCGCTGATCCCGAAACTGACTGCAATGTGCTTGTTGGTGGAACCCTCGGTAATCAAAGTGACCACCTCGAGCTCGCGGCCGGTGAGGCCGAAGGTCTTGCGCGAAGGCGGGGCCGTCTGCGCCGCCAGATCGCGCAGCACCTGCACCAGGTTCTGCACCGGACGTCCGTCCAGCCAGTACTGACCCTGCATGACGGCGCGAATGCAGGCCGAAAGATGTTCCACGACGGCGTCCTTCAGTACCACGCCGCGCGCGCCCAGTTGCAGCGCCTCCAGGATCTGCCGCTTGTCCACCAGTCCGGTCAAGACGATGGTGCGGGTGGTGGTGCTTTCGCTGGTGAGTTCGCGTAACGCGTCCATGCCCGGCATCCTTGGCATGGCCAGGTCCAGCAGCAGGATGTCGGGCCGAAGGGTGCGCACCATGTTGAGCGCCTCGGCGCCGTCCCTGGCCTCGGCCACGATGCGCATATGATTGTCGGCCTGCAGCATGTTGCGCAGACCGATGCGCACCACCGGATGGTCGTCGGCAATCAGCACCTTGATGGGAGTCACTGCCACCTTTGCCATAGTCATAGTGTTTGCAGATGATCGCCTACGCGGCCGGGCCCCTGCCCGGCAGCACGCCCGGACCGAGCACCTTCACGTATTCCTGCTCCACCGCCTGGAGCGCGGCGGATAGCTGCTCCAGCTCGGCTTCCGCTTCACCCCAATTGCCCATTTTCCCCATCGCTTCCAAGCTGGCGCAACAGCGCGTCACCCCGATGGCCCCCACGATCAGGCTGCTGCCCTTCAGATAGTGGGCCCGGTTGCGCAGCTCCTCGGCCTGCTTCAGTGTAAATGCACTGCGCAACTGGGCAAGTGTCTTACCGGCTTCGCTCAAAAATTCGCGGCAAATCTCCACCAGTTCCACCGGCCGGGAAGCTGTCATCTGTCGTAACCGCTCGAATGCGTCGGAGGCTATCAGCTTGTCAGTCACGAGCTTTGCGACGCTTCCCACGCAGCGCCCTGTTGCCCCATAGTTAATCCCTTCCGCGCCGTCTCCGTCAAGGACGGAATGTCGCAGGGGATGATTCTTGTGATTTTCTTGAAGCCCAATCCGTTATGCAGCCGAGCGATCGATTGCCAGCCCACCAGCGGACATCATTGTATCTGCACCCATCCTCTCGCCAAAAACGGGCGAGAAGGATAGGGCACCCGGAGCCTAGATGTGGTCGTCGAGAGGCCGGGCCACCCGCCCTCTGATCACCTAAAACGGAGATACGCCAGGCCGATGACGATGGCCGACACGCATCCGATAGCCTGCACAAACAGGAGCGCGGGGAACTGGGGCGCAGATGCTGACACATAACTAACGATGCCCCCATAACACCAGAAGCCGAGTATAAGACCACTCCATATACCCCCGACGAGTGCCCATAACCAGACGCGCCGAAGGACTATAAGCAGCACCCCGATGCAGACAGCCATGACCAGCCATCCAAGCGTGAGCCGATGGAACCCTGCGAACCAGAGCCTCAGCTCACCGATAACAATTAGCAGGATCGTGTAGCCACACACGTACCGCGGTATGGTCGCACGTCGGAACAGCATTTGGAATCCAGCAGCCAGTAGAAGCAACGCTCCTGCAAGGTTTGCGGTGAACCACATCGCATCTGCGAGGGGGATGACTGGGGAGGCGATGGCCGGTAGTCCCCCAGCTATCGGCAACAGCCCTCCTAAGGCAACGATCGCTGTCACAACCGCAAGAAAGGAGAGGGCCGCGGACTTATGCTCGCTCATTGAGGACATACCCCTGTGGTACAAGATGTTTGCATCGGCGGCTGTGGTGGAAGAGGCGTCATATTGAGGATGCCATTCGTTTGAGTGAGTGCTGGGTCTGCATAAGAGAATGACCCGAGTCCCCGTAGCCGGGGTCCCCAACCAGCGCCCCGCCGTGGCGGGCTTGTTGGGGTGGTGGAGGGACGGCACGGCTTTCACACACCGCCGCTCGCCTGAATCCGCAACTCGGGCAGGCCTTTCACGATCTCCATGGTTGCCAGGCTGACGGTGATGACCTGGCCGATGAGGCGCACAATGTATTCGGGATCGTCGGCGCGATTGGGATCGTTGGTGATGCCGCTGCGCTTGTCGGTCGAGACCTGATACTGGTCGATCACCCATTCCAGCGCCGAGCGGTTGCCCAGGCGGTACTCGTAAGTCTCGGGCGGGATGCCGCGCAGAGTGAGGAAGTCGTTGTAGATGAGCGTGGTTTTGTCCTTGCCGAGACGCATCTTCTCGACGCGCCAGTTCAGTTGTCCCTTTTCGATGTGCTCCAGTGGATATTCGATTTGCTGTTCGTAGTTGACGTGGAGATCGGCAAGACGGCGGCCAGCCTCTGCAAACTTCCGAAATATCTGTTTGTCATCCTGAGCGCAGGCGGCTTGGGGTTGAGCCGCCGGAGTCGAAGGACCCCTATGGTCACCCAAGACCTTGGAGTTGTCATCCCGAGCGGAGCCCGCTTCGGGCGAAGTCGAGGGATCTGCGGTTGCACTGACGAACGGGATGCGCGGCAACTCGCGCTTCAGGTTGGCGGCGTAGCGCTGGCGGTACTCGGGATGATGCAGCACCGCATAGACGTAGTGGAAGATGTCCCACTTGGTGATGTTGGGGTCGGGGTAGTGCGTCCGGAATTTGTTCGGCGCCCAGTCGGTGATGTTCTCGCGGCGGTTGGAACCGTCCTCGTCGTAGGTGAAAAAGGGGAAACACTGGAAGGCGTCGCTTGAAC
>PLYW01000220.1 GCA_003151875.1 Acidobacteriaceae bacterium | reverse complement strand
GTAGTTGTGGTTTCCGAGAATGACAAAACAGCCATGCTTCAATCCGGTGTCCACTCGGTGCATGTGGTTGGATTTCAGTTCTCTCCGTCTCCCACGTCCACTGGGTTCGCGCAGCGCCGCACCTTTCTCTTTGTCGGAGGAGTACACGGTTCGGACAATCCCAATGCCGACTCCATTCGATACTTCTGTCGCGCAATTTGGCCGGCGGTGCAGAAGGCGACCGGAGCAAGCCTCATCGTCGCGGGCTACGGAACCGACCAGGTGCTGGGCGATCTGAATAGTTCCACGATCAAGGTGCTTGGCGCGCAGGAGAATTTGCGGCCTTTGTACGAAGAGGCACGGGCGTTTGTCGTTCCCACCCGCTACGCTGCGGGTTTGCCGTTCAAAGCCTACGAGGCGGCTGCGTTCGGGGTGCCGCTGGTGGTCTCCGACATCATTGCGCGGCAAATGAAGTGGCGGAACGGTATCGACTACCTTGTCGCCGGCGATGCGGATACCTTCGCACAACAGTGCAGCCAGTTATACAACGATGAAGCCCTTTGGCAGACCCTCCGCGCCAACGCCTTGCAACGCGTGATCGACGAACTTAGTCCTGACGCGTTCGCCGAGAGCATACGGTCGGTGTTGAACGAACGGCCGGCAGCGATGTCTTAGGCGGCCCATGGTGTGTACAATCGCGAGCATAGCCGCGTGAAGACCGTCACCATAGCAATTCCCTCGCTGCATCGTCCTGACCTCACCGCGCGTTGCCTCGATTTCATTCAGCAGCAGACGCTTCCGGCTGACGCCTGGGACGTCGTGGTGATTGAAAACGACGCGCGTCCTGACAGTATCCTTCCCGATCCCCTGCCACCGAATACGCAGCGCATCGAACTCTCGACCAATGAGGGAACCACCGGCTCCATCAATCGAGCCCTGGCGCAGACCGAGTCGCGTTATGTTCTGCTGCTCAACAACGATGTCGAGATGCACCCCGACTGCCTTGCAGATCTGGCGCAGGCGCTCGATTCTGACCCGAAACTCGGATTCGCCACCGGCAAGCTACTACGCGCAACCCAGCGGACCCATCTTGATGGCGCCGGAGACGCCATGCTGATGGCCGGGGCCGCCTATCGGCTCGGACATTTCGCCCCGGACAATGGCCAGTACGATCGCGCTATGCCGGTCTTGAGCGGCTGCGGCGCCGCGGTGCTATATCGCCGCGAGGTCCTCGAACTTTGCGGCGGACTTGATGAAGAGTTCTTTGCCTATCTTGAGGATGTCGATCTGGCCTTGCGCGCACATCTGCTCGGCTACACGGGANNCTGCATCCGCGCATCGTCGAGTACCTTACGCGCAACCAGATCTATCTGCTGGCCAAGGATTATCCCGGTTCGGTATTGTGGCGGCTGCTGCCGCGAATCGTCGTCTATCAGGGTCTTTGGCTGATGTATGCCGTGCGCAGCGGAAGGCTGGGCGCGTATCTCCGCGGAGGGGGGGCCGGGCTGCACGGTCTCGCCAGAATGCGACGCAAGCATCGAGCGCTGGTGGCGAATCGTGGCATTACGGACGGCGAATTCCTCGGACAGTTGCGGCAGTCGGAGCGCCAGATTTATGACTGGCAGCAGTCACTGCCTCCAGCGGAGCGCTCCGGTCTGTTGAAGCTCTATTTTGGGCTCTTCGGAAAACCGTGAAAAGGTTATCGCTAGAGTGGTTCCACAATAGATGTCTCCGGTTTGTACGGGTAGTGCGGCGCTTCAGCGCCGCGTTTCGCCGCGACCAAACGTTCCGATTTCTTCCTGCCCCTCTACGCGGGCCTGAAGGCCCGCACTACCCGTATGGGCGGACACACCAATCTGGAACCGATCTAAAAACTCGTCTGCAGCCGGACCGCATAGCTGCGCGGCGGCGCAATGGAATTACCCGAGAACAGTCCTGCAAAGTTTATAAGATTGAGTCCATTGTTCATGTTCGCAACGTCGAATTGCAATCGCATCGCAAGGTTGTCTTTTTTCCAGACATCGGCGCCGAGGGAAGCGTCCAGCGAGAACCAAGGCTTGACTCGGTTGCGCTCGAAATTGACCCGATCGACCACTTGCTGGCCGTATTGCGCCAGCGCTTGTTCATACGTGCCGTCGAAATCGACCGGCAGGCCGCTGCCATATTCTCCGCCCAGCGCAGCCCAGAACCGCGGCAGGAACTGATAGCGGAAGCGCGTCCGCACCGTGTTGCGCTGGTCTTGCGAGACCCAGAACCGCCCACCTAGCTGGGTCAGCGCATTGGTCGCCGACTGCCCGAGAAAAAGTCCTCCCGTCACCGGGAAATAGGCCGAGCCCACCATGTAGGAATAGCTCACAAACCCTGACAAATGTCCCCAACGTGGAAGATTAACTTTTCCTTCCGCTCCATAGATCCGGGCTTTGCGAAAGGCGATCGGGAAGCTCACCGTAGTATTCAGCAGCAGATCGTCGTCGGCGAAGTTGTTCATGTCGCGGAGATACGAATTCACGTCCACGCTGACCTTCCCCATGAACCCCTTCGTCAGGCCAAGTTCGTAGTAGTTGCCATGCGATGGCTTGACCGGCAGGCGCAGCACGTTGGGGTTCAGGACCGCAACGTCGGGAGAACTCGACAGCAGGATGTTTTCGAAAGCGGGGGTTTGGAAAACCCGGTCATAAGCGGCATGAAGCAGTAGCTCGTTCTTGGCGAAGTAGCGCGAAACTCCCAAACGCGGACTCACTGCATTTTGATTGACGACGAGCTGGTAGTGGTCCCAGCGCACACCTGCACTGACCGTCCAAGCACCGAGACGGATCAGGTCCTGCACAAAAGCGGATTGCTCCAGGTCCGGCCGATTGCCCACAAAACTGAACCGGGTCGGCGTACCCGGATCGAATTGCGAGGGATCGGTGATGACATCGGCGAAACGCTCGTGCAGGAAGATGCTGTCGGATTCCACCCCGGCCTTCCACTCCTGATTGCCGCGATGAACCGAGACCGTTGCGTTGAAATAGCCCTCGGTGAAGTGGTTACGTTGGAACGCGATGATCGGCGTGGACAGGGGATTGGACGACAGGCCACTGGAGTTGTCGCGCACCATGGCTCGAACATCGCCCACCATTTTGGAAGAAAAAGTGTGTTGGTAGGTGATGGTCCCCATGTTCTCGAAGTTGTCGCCATCCTGGCGTTGACCGGCGGCTTGCTGGACCTGCTCGTTGGGTATGTCGTAGCGAGCCAACTCGTGGCGGAACATCAACGTCAGGCGGTCGCTGGGAGTGAAGTCCCGCTCGTAGCGGCCGGCGAAGTCCCCCGTAGTTCCTGTGTTGGTGAAGTTTTGCGGAACCGGAGGACTGAGGTAGTAGCTTGTCATCGCGCCGCTGGCACTGATGCCGAACAGGTTCTTACCCGACAGATCCTGCAGCATGGTGTAGGCGCCGGCAGTGTCGAAGCTGCCCCCGGACAACACCACTTGCCCATGGAAACCTTCGCGGCTGTCTCGCGCGGTGCTGACCTCGACAATGCCTCCCATCTTCCTTCCATATTCAGCGGGGATTCCGGCAGTGTAAACGCTCATCGACTCGACATTGTCCGCTTCAATCTCCGGGCCTGAACCGGGCGAACGGTTGTCGGTGAGCGGAATTCCATTGACGACGAACTGCGTCTGGTATTCCGATCCGCGCGGATGCAGCACCGCGTTGCCTTCATACAGCCATCCCGGCTGCGAGTTCACCAGGTCTTGCAAGGAACGTCCCGGCAGGGATGTGGCACGATCGGCAATCGCCTCGGAGCCGATCTGGCTGACGGCGCCCACTCGTTCAGGGTCGATAAGCGTGTCCTGGTCACTGACGTTGACCGACGTATTTATACCGGCAACGCTCAGCTTGATATTGAGCTCCCGCGGAATGGCGGAGCGGATTTCCAGCGATTGTGAAACCGGAGCGAATCCTTCGCATTTCACCTCCAGCCGGTACATCCCGAAGGGCAGGCGCTGGGCGTCGAGTGTGCCCGCTTCGTCGGTGCGGAACGTCTGGCGAAACTGGTTCGACTCACTCACCAGCTCCACCGAACTCTTCAAGCCGAGTCCGGCCGGATCGGTCACTCGCAGGCGCAGTTCCCCGGTCTTGCTCTGGGCAAAGAGCGGCAGGGCGCACAGGAGAACGATGAAGACCCTTGTCATGGCACGGCACGGACTGGCCTGCTCCACTCTTGTTTGAGAGCAGGTGGCAATGGAAATCATTGTACGAGACGACGACCGGCATGGCCGGAGTGTGCGCCCAAAATAAAAGGGCCATCTGAATGGATGGCCCTTGGTCGCCCGCTGGCTCCGAAAAACAGCGATCCGGTTCGATCCTGCTGCACGGAGAGCGTCAGTCTCATCCAACCGGGACCGTGCTCAGCACCTGCTCGCGGACTTCCTCGTCCTGCTTGGCTTCCGCGCGACTGGTGGGCAGAGCAATGTCGAGCAGCTCCTGAATGGTCTTGACGTAATGCATGCTCAGGCCCTGCAGTTGCTCCGGCGTCAAGTCCTCGTCAACGTTCTGGCGGTTATCGGCAGGCAGAATAATGTCGGTCACGCCCGCGCGTTTTGCCGCCAACGTTTTCTCCTTGATGCCGCCGATGGGAAGCACATTGCCGCTCAACGTGATCTCACCGGTCATCGCGGTCAGCGGCCGGACCCGCCGATCGGTGAGCAGCGAGACCAAAGCCGTAGCCATGGTGACACCAGCCGAAGGTCCGTCCTTCGGAATGGCGCCCGCCGGCACATGGATATGGATGTCGTGATCGGCGAAGAACCCTTCGTCAATGCCAAGCTCCTTCGCATTTGAGCGCACCCACGTCAGCGCCGCCTGCATGGACTCCTGCATCACCTGACCGAGCTGGCCGGTCATGGTGAAGCCACCTTTGCCCCTCATCTTATTGGCCTCGATGAAAAGGATGTCGCCGCCCGTCGGCGTCCACGCCAGGCCTACGGCCACGCCCGATCGCTTGGTGCGCTCGGCAATTTCGCCCTCGGTGCGGATCTTCATCCCACCCAGCATGTCGTGCTGTTGCACCAACTCCGGCGTCACCGTCAGTTTGTCGTGCTTGCCCTCGGCAATGCGGCGCGCCTGTTTGCGGCAGAGGGTCCCGATGGTGCGCTCCAGGCTGCGCACACCGGCCTCGCGGGTGTAATGGCGAATGATAAAGCGGACCGTTTCCTCGGGAAACTCGATCTGATCGCCGTTAACTCCGTTTTCCTCGATCTGACGCGGAATCAGGTACTGAAATGCGATGTGTACCTTTTCCTCTTCCGTGTAGCCCTGCAGCTCGATGATCTCCATGCGATCGCGCAGCGGATCGGCCACGGGATCGAGCATGTTCGCCGTGGTGATGAACAGCACCTTCGACAGATCGAAAGGCACGTCGAGGTAGTTATCGCGGAAGCTGAAGTTCTGCTCCGGATCGAGCGCCTCCAGCAGCGCCGACGCGGGATCGCCGCGAAAGTCTCGTCCCACCTTGTCAATTTCGTCGAGCATGAAAACCGGATCGTTGGTTTCCGCGCGGCGGATACCCTGCATGATCTGGCCCGGCAAAGCGCCAATGTAGGTGCGGCGATGTCCGCGGACCTCGGCCTCGTCATGCACGCCGCCCAGCGACAAGCGCACGAACTTGCGCCCCAGGGCGCGCGCGATCGACTTGCCCAGCGAAGTCTTGCCCACTCCCGGCGGTCCCACGAAGCACAGGATCGGCCCCTTCATATTGGGCTTCAATCGGCGCACCGACAGGTAATCCAGAATGCGGTTCTTCACTTTCTCCAGATCGTAGTGGTCGGAATCGAGGATCTCCTTGGCCTTCAGGATGTCCACTTCCACGCCCGAGGATTTCTGCCACGGCAGCACCGCCAGCCANNGCCAGCCGGCCCAATTCCTTCAGGGCCTCTTTCTTCACGTCGTCGGGCATGCCCGCCGATTCAATTTTCTGCCGCAGCTCTTCCGCGTCGCGCGTGGTTTCGTCCTGCTCACCCAGTTCCTTCTGGATGGCCTTCATTTGCTCGCGCAGGTAGTACTCGCGTTGCGTCTGCTGCACCCGGTCCTGCACTTCGCTTTGGATCTTATTGCGCAGTTGCTGAACTTCCAGTTCCTTGGCCAAATGCTGGTTGATTTTCTCCAGGCGCGCGGTAACGTCGGGGGTCTCCAGCACGTCCTGCTTATCGCGGGTGGACAACGACGGCAACGAGGACGCGATGAAGTCAACCATGCGGCCGGCGTCGTCGATGTTGGCTGCCACCGTGGAAAGTTCATCGGAAAGCGTCGGTGAGCCCGCCACGATCTGCTGAAACAGCGTCAATACGTTGCGCTGCAAAGCCTCGATGGCGGAGCTCTTGGGCGCCGGCATTTCGGGAATGGTCTCCACCGTCGAGTACATGAACGGCGTCAACTGCGTGTACTCCGTCACCTTGACGCGTTCCAACCCTTCGGCAAAAACAAACAGGCTCTGGTTGGGCATGCGCACTACCTTGTGCACCACCGCCAGGCTTCCCACCGCGTACAGGTCGGTAGGCTGCGGCGAATCGACGCGAGCTTCGCGCTGCGCCACCACCACAATGGTCTTGTCCTCACCCAGGGAATTGATCAACTGGACCGAACTTTCCCGGCCCACCGTCAGCGGCAACACGGCGTGGGGAAACAGCACGGTGTCGCGCACAGGCAAGACCGGAAGAGTACGGGCGGCTGAGGCATCGTCGCGCAATTCCGGGTCGGTAACATTTAAATCCTTTGTTTCGTTAGGCATATGACTCCTTGAGTCAATCACACTCAAGCTTTAGATGAAGCGGCGCTGCAAAAGATGCAGACCAAGACGATAGTGACTGGGCGAAGCTTGATGTCGCCCGAAGCGGTGATGGATACTGCGCTGCCACGTTGCCCAAACTGTAATATCGACCGCGACACCGAGTGGGTTGAGGGCCTTACTATACGTCAGCCGCCAATCGATGTTACGCCCTAACCTGCTCTGGAGTTGGCTGCCGGATAAACTCCCAGTACCTTCACAAACTCTGCGATCTCTCCCAAGTGACGCAACGCATGGCGCGATGCTTCGTCGTCCCTACGAAGGATGTCGACAAAGAAGACGTACTCCCAGGGATGGCCACGCAGCGGGCGCGATTCGATCTTACTGAGATTGATATCGCGCAGGGCAAAGACGCTCAGCGCCTTGAAGAGTACACCCGGCACATTCTTGAGGGCAAAACCAATCGAGGTCTTGTTGGCCCCTTTGCCGATTTTCTTGGATTTGCTGATCAACAGAAAGCGCGTGTAGTTCTGCTGATCGTCTTCAATCCCGGCCAGTAGCACGCGCCCTCCATACTGCCCGGCCGCTTGTTTGGGAGCAATCGCCGCCGCGTCGTGCAGCTCCTCGGCGACAATGTGGCGAACGCTTCCCGCGGTATCGTAGAACGGCACCGCCTGGATGCGAGGATGCGAGCGGAAGAACTTCCGGCATTGGTCCAGCGCCACCGGATGCGAGAACACTTGCCGTATCGCGTTCATCTTCACGCCCGGCATGGCAAT